>DATBHM010000187.1:0-23126 GCA_036557505.1 Actinomycetota bacterium
TCGCCGGCGGCCTGGACGAGCGCCTGGAGGCGCTCGTCCACCCGCGCGTCCCCCACCTGCACCACCTCGACCTCGACGTGGTGCATGGCCTCGACCCGTCCCGCCAGCTCCTCCATCGATCCGCGGAGCGTCCCGCCGGGAAGCGGTCCCGGGCCGTACAGCCACGCCCGGAGCTCCCGTTCCTGCGCCCGGGCCAGCGTGGCCATCTCCTCGGCCGTTCCGGCCCGCTGGATCATCGCCAGCGACTGGAGCACCGAGTCGTGGAGGTGCGCGGCGACCACGGCGCGTTCCTCGGACCGGATCCGCTGGCGGCGCTCGGCCGTGAGCTGGCGGACCAGCCGCCACACGCCCGGCCCCAGGATCAGCACCGCCCCGGCCACCGTCACCCCGATCGCGAACAGCACCTGGCGCAGTGCCCCGAGGTCGAACGCGTGGTTCGCCGACAGGAACACCGCCATCCCGCCGAGGATCAGCAGCCCGCCGAACACCAGGCGGAGGACGGAGACCGGGCCGTTCAGGAACGTGTCGACGCCCTGGCGGGGGAGGCGCTGCGCCGCCTCCGTCCACTTCGCCCGGCGCTCGCGGTCGGCGCGGGTCCAGATGATCGCGGAGCCCACCGCCCCCAGCGCGATCGGCCACACGATCGCGTCGCCGAACCACGCGCCCACGCTTCGGAAGATCAGGAGCAGCCCGCCCACGACCAACCCGACCGCGATCCCGCGCTGGGTGGCCGGCGTGGGGTCGGGCGCCGGCCGGGGCGCGGCGTCCTGCGGCGCGTCCGTGCTGGTCGCCCAGCACACCAGGTAGGCGACCACGCCGGCGCCCGCGGCGAAGGCCAGCACCACGAACGCCAGCCGGATGACGACGGAGTCGACGCCCAGGCGTTCGGCCAGGCCGCCCGCGGTCCCGGTGAGGATGCGATCGGATGGCGATCGCACGATCCGCCACGGGCTCGCCGCGGCGTGGCGGGCCCGGCCACCCTCGTGGGGTGGGGCCCGTCGCTCGCGATGGGATCGGGGTTCGGTGCGTGCCATGGGAACGGTCGCAGGCGTCCGGACCTGCGCGTTCGATGGTCCCACAGCCGGGGTCGGCGAGCCATCGGGAGGAACCCCGAGACGGCGGGTCAGGGTTCTTCCAGGGTGATCCCCGATGTGAACGAACCCCGACCGCGTCCACGATGTGGTGCGATCACCCACGTGGGAAGGACGTGAGGGAACGATGGCCCAGCAGCAGACCGAACCGGCCCCCGGCGGCCCGTGGGAGCCCCCGCCGCCCCGGTCCCGAAGGCGCCTGTACCGGCGGACCGACGACAAGCTCATCGGCGGCGTCGCGAGCGGGCTCGCCGACTACTTCGACATCGACCCGGTCCTCGTCCGGATCGGTTTCATCGTCCTCACGATCGCCGGCGGCGCCGGGATCCTGGCCTACCTCGTGATGTGGTGGGTGGTCCCGCCGAGCCACGAGATCTCGAACCCCGGCGAGGACACGATCCGCCGGCTGAAGCGCGCGCCGACCTGGGTCGCGATCGCGCTGCTGATCATCGGCGGCGTCCTGCTGGCGAACGAGCTGGGCCCCCGCCACGGCGACCTGATCTGGGGGCTCGGCCTCGTGGCGCTCGGCGTGCTGCTGTTCTGGCACACGTCGAGCGGGCACCGCGACGAGGCCGTGCCCGCTCCCGGCGAGGGCTTCGCGCCTCCACCGCCGGTCCCGGCCTCCGACCCGCCGGCCGACCCGGAGCACCCGCGCGGCGCGTCCTACGCCTCGCTCCCCGTGGCCGGGGCCGCCGCGCCGGCGGTCATGACGCCGCCCCCGGCGGCCGCGCCGCCGCCGGCCTGGACCCCGCCGCCCGCGGCGTACGCGGTTCCCGTGCCGCAGGTTCGCAAGGAACGGTCGAACCTCGGTCTGGCGACGTTCGGGGTGGCGTTCCTCGTGGTCGGCGTGGCCGCGCTGCTCGACGTGCTGAACGTGATCGACGTGACCCTCGTTCAGTACCTGGCGCTCGGGCTCACCGTGCTGGCGGCCGGGCTCCTCGTCGGGTCGTGGGTCGGGCGGGCCAGGTGGCTCGTGCTTCCCGCGCTGATCCTCGTGCCGTTCGTCCTCGTGGCGAGCCTGGTGACGGTGCCGTTCAAGGGCGGGTTCGCCGACCGGCACATCGTCCCCGTCCCGGTCGCCGGAGGGTCGGTGACCTACCACCTGGTGGCCGGTCGGCTGTCCATCGACCTCACGCAGCCGCCGGCCGCCACCGGGACCACGGCGGCCGCCTCGGCCACCCCGCAGCGCATCACGGCAACGGTGGTGGCCGGGGAGATCTCGGTGGTCGTGCCGCGCGACGCGGCGGTGCACGTCCACTCGACCGTCGGCGCCGGGACGCTCGACACGCTCGCCGTGCACGACGCCGGGTTCAAGCTCGACCGCCAGGCCGGGCAGTCATCGGAGCGGGCCCGGATCGACCTGAACCTCGCGGTCTCGTTCGGACACATCGAGGTGTTCCGGGCTTTCCAGAGCGCGGGAGCCACCTCGCCGGCCCCGGCGAAGCCCAGATTCGGATAGGAGGACCGGCCATGCGACGTCACAACTTCGACCCCATCTCGTTCATCCTCGGTGCGCTGTTCGCCGCGATCGGGCTGACGTTCCTGTTCGGCAACGCCGACATCGCTGACTTCCACCTCGCCGTCGTCTGGCCGCTGCCGCTGATCGTGATCGGGCTGCTGATGCTCGTCACGACGCTCCAGCGCAGGTCCCGCCAGGAGCCGGCGCTGGCCCCCGCGCCGCCGCCGGCCACCGTGTCCGCGCCGTCGCCGGTGGGTTCCGGGGCGACGGACGAGCGGGTCGACGGCGCGAGCGACGAGATCGACGGGCTCGACCGGGACGCCGGGCGCGAGGACGACCCGCTCGACTAGTCCACGCGGACCAGGCGGGGGTCCCCGTGGCGGAACTCGAACGCCGCGTCGAGGTGCTCCCCGTCGCTCGGGCGGATCACCTCGTCGACGTACCACCACTCGCCGCGGATGCGATCGCGGTCGACGTCGACCAGCACGTACCCGTGGCCGTCCCAGTCCGTGTACCTGACGTGGGGGAGCGCCTCGACGAACGCCCGCTCCATCGGGACGCTCCGCGTGTCCGGCGGCCAGCCCTTCTTGTCGTCGACGTTCTGCGACGTGAGCGACGTCGTCACGAACTCCACGGCGACGGGTGAGCCCGGGTCCTCCGCGAACGGGTTCAGGTAGAGGTCGCTGGCCAGCCCAACGTGGACGTCACCCGACAGCACGATGGCGTTGCCCTGGCCGTCGTCCTCGAGCCAGCGGAGAATCCTCTCCCGTTCGAACGGATAGCCGTCCCACTGGTCGGGGTCGGGGCCGGTGACGTCGGGGTTCATCAGCTTCAGCGCGATGATCCCCGGCGTGCACACGTCGGGCAGGCCTTCACGCCACATGTGGGTCATGCACGACCCGTTCCCCAGGATGCGCCAGTGCGCCGTCGACTCGCGGAGGCCGTGCAACAGCCACGGGCCCTGTTCGGCGCCGAGCTGTTGGTGCGTAGGGTCGGCCATCGCGCCGGGCCGGTCGGGGTCGTCGCGGTGCGAGCGGGTGTCGATCATGAACATCTCGGCGAGGTCGCCGATGTGGAACGACCGCCACACCCGGTGGTCGTCGGAGGGGTCGGGCTTCCGCTGCGGCATCCACTCCCACCGGGCCCGGAACGCCGCCGACAACCGGTCGGCCCACGGCCCGTCGCGGTCGGGGTGGTGCTCGGTCGAGCCCCCCTTCCACGCGCCGTCGGCGAACTCGTGGTCGTCGACCGTCCCGATGACCGGGTGCATCAGGTGCATCCGCTGCACGTCGGGGTCGCGCCGGTACTGCGCGTACCGCGTGCGGTAGTCCTGCAACGTGACGCACTCGTTCAGCGGCTCGAAGGGCCGCCCGATGTCCTTGCTCTTGGTCTGCGACGCCGGCGGGTTCTCGGAGGCCTCGTAGATGTAGTCACCGAGGTGCAACAGGAAGTTCAGGTCGTCGCGGTCGGCGATGCGCGCGTACGCGTTGAACCATCCGGCGTTGAACTTCGCGCACGACACCTGGGCGAACCGGATGTGGTCGGTCGCCGCCGGCAACGTCCGCGTCCGCCCGACCGGCGAACGCTCGCCCGACGAGGCGTCGGAGAACGCGTACCAGTAATGCGTGTCGGGCTCGAGCCCCTCGACGTCGACCGACACGCAGTGGTCGTGTTCGGCCTCGGCGCTCGAGGTCCCCGACGCCACGACGTCGTGCAGCCCGGGATCGCGGGCGAGCGTCCATGCGAGCTGCGCCGCCCCACCGTGGGTGGTCGCGCGCGTCCAGATCACCACGCGGTCGGTCAGCGGATCGCCGGACGCCACGGCGTGCCGGAACAGCCCCTCGTGCTCGGTCATGCCTCGAACCTCCCGGAAAAGCGGCCCGCAGGGTAGCACCGCCGTGTTGCGCTCGGAGCCCCGACTGGTGCAACCTCTCGCGCATGGCAGGCGACCTGGTGTACTTCACGATCGGCGTGGCCGACTCCGAGCGGGGGCGGTCGTTCTACCAGAGCGTGTTCGGATGGGAGTTCGCCGCCGGGGAGATCGCCGGCGGGTTCCACATCACGGGCACCACCCCACCCGGGGGGATGCACATGGGCGGGAGCGCGCAGGGGTTCCGGCCGTACTTCCACGTCTCCGACATCGCGGCGACCGTCGACCGGATCCGGTCCATGGGCGGCACGGCCGGCGAGATCAAGGGCTCGGCCGAGACCGGCTCTTACGCCGACTGCTCCGACGACCAGGGGACACAGTTCAGCCTGTTCCAGCCGCCGACCGCGACGTCACCCGCGTAACGGCGGTCGCGGCGGCGGGACGATGTCCGCATCGCCTGTACGGGATGCCCGCCGGAGGGAGGAGTCGGACATGCTCGACACGTACGACATCGGCGTCACGCTGCCCGCATCGGATCTCGAGCGGGCCAAGGCCTGGTACGCGGAGAAGCTCGGCTTCGAGCCCGCGATGGAGTCGCCGGCAGGCGTCCGGTACCGCAGCGGCTCGTCGTTCTTCGACCTCTACCCGACGACGTTCGCGGGGACCGCGAAGAACACAGCCGCGGGCTGGGTGGTCGACGACATCGAGGCGGTCGTCGCGGAGCTCCGTGCCCGCGGGGTGGAGTTCCAGGAGTACGACCTCCCCGGACTCAAGACCGTGAACGGCATCGCGGACATCGAGGGCGAACGGGCGGCGTGGTTCGTCGACAGCGAGGGGAACATCCTGGCGCTCGGGCAGCCCACCTCGTAGGGGTCGTCACTCGGTCCGGCGGAACTCCGCGATCCCCACGAACAGCATCGCCAGCCCCATCAACAGGACGATCCCCACCTCGAGGACGATCGGGACCTGCCAGCTGCCCCACGTCACACCCGGCACGCTGATCGGCGGGTTCAGGTGCGAGAACACGATCTTGCGCATCGGGTCGACCGCGTACGTCATGGGGTCGATGCGGGTGAGGAAGTGCAGCCACGTCGGCAGCCCGTTCAGCGGGTACAGCGCGCCAGAGAGGAAGAACATCGGCAGCAGGAAGATCTGCGTCATGGCGAAGAACGTCTGGATGTTCTTCATCCGGGCCGCGATCACCACGCCGAGCGCCGTCAGCGTGAACGACAGCACCAGCAGCATCAGCACCAGCGACACGATCAGCACCGGCGAGTAGGGAATCCCCACCGCGCCGAGGAACACCAGCATCACGCCGCCCTGGATGGTGGCGACGGTCGCGCCGCCCAGGCACTTCCCGACGACGATCGCCCCCCGCGAGACCGGAGCCACGAGCATCTCCCTGAGGAACCCGAACTCCCGGTCCCACACGATCGACCCCGCGGCGAAGATCGCCGTGAACATCGTCGCCAGGGCCAGCACGCCGGGGAAGATGAAGGTCTTGAAGTTCACCCCGTTGGTCGATCCACCGGCGACGTTCGACAGGCCGGTCCCCAGCACGAACAGGTACAGGATGGGCTGGAGCAGCCCGGTGATCAGCCGGCCCCGGTCCTGGACGAACCGGATGAGCTCCCGGTGCCAGACCACCTTCACGGCCCGGAGGTCGTGCGCGATGGACCGTTCGGGGAGACGAACGGGCGCCAGCGCGGTGCGTTCGCGATCGGTCAACGTCGACACGAAACCCTCACCTCCTCCGGAAGGCCGCGACCATGGCCCGCAGTGGGTTGGCGGCCTCGGCGTCGCGGATCGTCTTGCCCGTGTACGACATGAACACGTCGTCCAGCGTCGGGCGGGACACGTTGACCGAGCGGATCGGCAACCCGAGCTCGGCGAACAGCCTCGGGACGAACTGTTCGCCCTCGGCAACGGAGAACGTCACCGCGCCGTCGTGGATGGCGGCATCGACTCCGAAGACGTCCTTCAGCCGCGCGATGGCCGCCCGGTCGTCGTCGGTCCTGATCTGCACACGATCCTTGCCGACGCTCGCCTTCAACGCCTCGGGCGTGTCGACCACGACGATCTTGCCGTTGTCGATGATCGCGATGCGGTCGCAGTGCTCGGCCTCGTCCATGTAGTGGGTCGTGAGGAAGATCGTGATGTCCTCGCTCTGCTTCAGGTCCTCGATGTACTCCCAGATCGACGACCGCGTCTGGGGGTCCAGGCCCACGGTCGGCTCGTCGAGGAACAGCACCCGCGGGGAATGCAGGAGCCCGCGGGCGATCTCCAGCCGGCGCATCATCCCGCCCGAGTAGGTCTGGACGCGGCTGTCCTTGCGGTCCCACAGCCCGACCATCTCCATGACGGCCCGGATGCGGTCGTTGACCTGCGACCGGGGCACGCCGTACAGCTCTGCGTGGAACCGAAGGTTGCGGTCGCCGGTCAGGTAGCCATCGACCGTGGAGTCCTGGAACACCAGCCCGATGTTCCGGCGCACGTCGTCGCGGTGCCGGATGACGTCGTACCCGGCCACGGTGGCCGACCCCCCGGTGGGGCGGACCAGGGTGCAGAGCATCTTGATCGTGGTGGACTTCCCCGCGCCGTTCGGCCCGAGGAACCCGAACGTCTCCCCCCGATTGACCTCGAACGACACGCCGCCGACCGCCTCGATCTCACCGTAGGTCTTGCGGAGATCGTGGACGGCGACGGCGAGGCCCTGGTCGGTTCCCTGGAGGTGACCGTTCGTTTCGATCGCGGCTTCGGACATGCCCCACACACTACGGCAGGAATCGTGAATGTCCCGTGGAGGACCGGAGCGGGAGTCGTGGAGAAGCCGTCAGGCCCGCGAGGCCGCCTGCTCGGCCTTCCGCTCCTGCAGGTGGTCGGCCACGCCGATCGACGTGAACGGCAGCACCGGGGCGAGGAACAGCGCCACCTCGGGCATCACCCGCACGGTGATGGCGACCCACACGGCCGAGATCACGACGGCGAACGCCCGCGACTTCCAGGTGTGCGTGAGGTCCGCCCGCAGGGCCACGACGCCGCCCGCGCCGATCCCGGCCACGAACCCGGTGACGGCGTCCGGCACCGCCGCGGACGCCATGATCCCGACGAGCAGGGCGAGCCCCATGGCACGGAGGACCGCGCCCGGCGCACGGGGATGGCCCGACGCGAACGCCAGCACCACGAAGACGAAGGGGATCAGGGCGAGGCCGGCGGCCACGAACGGCGCCGGCGCCGGGGCGGAGCGCGACTTCGACACGGCCGCCACGACCCCGATGAGGAGGAACACGTACGCCGGCACGAGCAGGAGCGTGGCCAGCGTGATCGCCTGCCACTTCCTCCGCGGCGGCAGCGGGGTCATCCCGACCGGCGTCCCCCGTCGACGACTCGAGACCTTGGCCATCGCAGGCCTAGCCCTTCACCGAACCGGCGGTGAGCCCGCGCACGAAGTACCGCTGCAGGGAGAAGAACACGATGAGCGGCAGGATCATGGAGATGAAGGCCGCCGCGGTGAGCAGCTCCCAGTTCTCACCCCGGGCGCCCACCAGCTGCTGGAGCGCGATCGTGAGGACGCGGTTCTCGGGGGTTCCCCCCAGGAACACGATCGCCACCAGGAGGTCGTTCCACACCCACAGGAACTGGAAGATCGCGAACGCCGCCAGCGCCGGGACCGACAGCGGGATGATGAGCCGCCAGAAGATCGTGAAGTGGTCGGCCCCGTCCATCTTCGCCGACTCGATGATCTCGGACGGCAGCGAGCCGATGTAGTTCCGCAGCAGGTACACCGCGAGCGGTAACCCGAAGCCCGTGTGGGCCAGCCACACGCCCAGGAACGTCCCCCCGAGGTTGAGGTCGGGGATGAACTGGAAGCCGGCGATCGACCCGCCCCGCGTGTACAGGCTGAGGATGGGGATCAGCGCCATCTGCAGCGGGACGACGAGGAGCGCCACGACCAGCACGAACATGACGTCCCGGCCCCGGAAGTCCATCCACGCGAACGCGTAGGCGGCGAACGCCGCGATCGTGATCGGGATGACCGTCGCCGGGATGGTCACCGCCAGGCTGTTGAGGAAGGCGTTGCCGAATCCCCCCTGGGACAGCGCCGTCCGGTAGTTCTGGAACGTCCACTCGGCCTTGTCGAACAGGTGCGCGAAGGCCGTCCACCAGCCCGAGGTCTCCACGGCGTCCGGCTGTCGGAAGGAGCTCACCAGGACGCCGATGGTCGGGATGACCCACAGGATCACCACGACCAGGATCGTGATGCGCACGAACCATCCGCCCCGGCGGACGTCGCCCACGTTCCCGCCGTCCGGCGCGTCCTTCCCGGGCGCCGCCGGGGGGGCGACGGTGATGCTCATGCGGCGGCCCCCCTCACCGGATGCGCTCCTGTTCCCGGAACCGGCGGACGTTGTAGATCATCACGGGGATGATCGCGACGAACAGCACGACGGCGACGGCCGCGCCCTTCCCGAAGTCGCCGCGCACGAAGAACCACGTGATCATGCGTTCGGCGATCACCTCGGTGCCCCTGCCCTCCGCGTTGCCCATGACGAAGACGATGTCGAACACCTTCATCGCGTTGATGACCATGTAGGTCAGGACCACGACGATGGTCGGCCAGATGACGGGGGCGATGATCCGACGGAACAGCTGGAACTCGGTCGCCCCGTCGATGCGGGCGGCCTCCACGATCTCCTCGGGAACCGCCTTGATGGCCGCCGACAGCACGACCATGGCGAACCCGGTCTGCATCCAGATCATGATCACCATGAGCAGGAGGTTGTTCCACGGCTGCTGGTCGAGCCAGGGGACCGGGTGCTTCCCGAGCCCGATCATGATCCCGTTCAGCAGGCCGATGTTCGACCCGAACCCCTCCGGCCGGTAGCTGTAGATGAAGTTCCACACGATCGACGCGCCGGCGAACGAGATCGCCATCGGCAGGAAGATCATCGACTTGGCGAACGCCTCGCCGCGCCGGAGCCGGTCGGCGAGCGTCGCGAACACCAGCCCGACCCCGGTCGCCACCAGCGGCACGAAGATGATCCACCCGAACGTGTTGCGGATGGCGGTGAGCATCCCCGAGTCCGTGAACACGAACTTGTAGTTGTCCAGCCCGACGAATTTCGAGGAGGTCGCGTCCTTGAAGCTGATGACGATGGTGTTGATCACCGGATAGACGAGGAACACGGCCAGGATCACCAGGCACGGCCCCACGAAGATGTACGGGCGGACGCCCTCCCGGAACCGTTCGGGCAGGAACCGGATGACCCAGTTCATGGCCCAGAACAGGAAGAAGACCCCGCAGACGCCGACGCCGAGCGCCACGAGGACGATCAGGAAGCGGTTCGCCTCGGTGTTCCGGAGGAAGTCGAACGTCCTGCCGAGGATGAAGAAGATGCCGGCGACGATGGCCACCGCGACGACGATCCTGAGCACGATCAGCCACGGCCCGCCGCCGCGCTGGGGCCGGTCCGGAGGAGGAGCTTCGGGCTGCGGCTGCGCCTCAGCGGTCGGCTCGTCGATGGCCTTCGTCACCCGTCGACACCCCTCCCTCTCGGCGGTGGACGGGAGCGGCCGACCCCGGGGCCGCTCCCGTCCCAACGTCACGCTGGACTGCGGTTGTGCTCGTCCCTCCCTAGCTCGAGGGCCAGCTCTTGTCGATGTCGGAGAGGACGCCGTCGAGCGAGCTCGGTCCGTCCTGCATGTACTTCACCATCCCGGTCCAGAAGGTCCCGGACCCCACCGCGGAGGGCATGGCATCCGAGGCGTCGAACCGGGCGGTCCCGGCCTGGAGCGCCTTCGTCACCGTCTCCGACGCCTCCCCGAGGATCGGGTTCGCGTAGCAGCTCGCCTGCACGCTGGCGTTCGGCGAGATCCTGGACGTGGCCACGTTCCCACCCTGGTCGCACTGCACCTTCGTGCCGGCGAACTTCTTCACGAAGTCGGCGACCTCCGGGGCGTTGCGGAACACGACCCCGTACTCGCCCCCGATCAGCGTGTTCTGCTGGTCGATGCTGGGGAACGGGAAGAAGTCGTAGTCCTTGCCCGCCTCGGCGTCCGAGGGGAAGAACGCGTTGATGAAGTTGGCCTGGCGGTGCAGCCAGCACCCGGGCGGCTCCTTGAACATCGGGAGCGGGGCGTCCCCGAACGCGATCGAAGGCGTCTGCGCGGCGCCGCCGAGGACCCACCCCGGGTGGAACATGATGTCGCCGAACAGCTCGGCGGCGTGCTTGACCGACGGGTCGGTGAACGGGATCTGGTGGTCGACCCACTTGTCGTAGGTCTGCACCCCCGCCGTGTCGAGCATGATGTCTTCCATCCAGTCGGTCGCCGGCCACCCGGTGGCGCCGCCGCTCTCGAAGCCGACGCACCACGGCGTGCCGCCGTCCGCCTTGATCTGGTCCGACAGCGCCAGGAGCTGGTCCCAGGTCTTGGGGACCTGGTATCCGGCCTTGTCGAAGTCGTCCTTGGGGTACCAGATCATGCTCTTGAGGTTGACGTTGGTCGGGATGCCGTAGTGCTTCCCCTGGTACTCGACCAACCCCATCAGGTACGAGCCGTAGGTCTTCTCCAGCTCGGACGAGGTGTAGCCCAGGTCCTCGAGGGCGACGGCGTTCCCCGCCTTGGCCTGCTCGATGACGGACCCCGGCTGCGGGTAGAACGCGACGTCGGGCGGGTTCCCGCCCTCGACGCGGATCTTCACCTGCGTCTCGAAGTCGGAGTTGGCCTCGAGCGTGGCGACGTAGTCCGCGTTGGCGTTGATGTCCTTGTCGACCACGGCCTGGAGGGCCTGGTTCTCGGTCGGCTCCATCGCGTTGAGGACGCTGACCCTCCCGATGTTGTCGCCGCTCCCGCCGTTGTTCCCGTTGTCGTTGCCGCCGCTGCTGCACGCGCCAGCGATGAGCGCGAGGAGCAGGACGGGCGCCAACCCCCTGTGGCGACGCATTGCACCCTCCCTTCCCTCTGCTGCTGATGCAGTGGTGTAGTCGTTACCGGCATTCCGGTCAAACTGGACTTCGGCGTGCTCGTCGGTTGGACGTCACCTCCTTCCGACCGTCGATTGGCGAACGACCAGCTCCGTCGGCAGGATGACCCGGCGCGGGCCCGCATCCGGGTCGTCGACCAGTTGGAGCACCGTCGCAACCGCTTCCTCTCCCTGCTGGACGACGAACTGGCGAACCGTGGTGAGCGGCGGGTCGAGCGTCGCGGCGAACTCGAGGTCGTCGTACCCGGCGACCGCCACGTCCTCGGGCACCCGGAGGCCGCGCTCGTGGATCGCGGACAGGGCGCCCGCCGCGCTGGCGTCGTTGGCGCAGAAGATGGCCTCGACCCCGTCCGCGAGGAGGACCGACGCGCCCGCCGCGCCGCCCGCGATCGAGAAGTCGCCGTCCGTGATCACGGCGTCCGCCAGCCGCCCGGCACGGCGCATCGCCCGGCGGAAGCCCTCGAGCCGGTCCGCCCCGGCGACCGTCCCGCTCCCCCCGGTGATATGGCCGATGCGGCGCCGGCCCAGGCGGAGGAGGTGGTCGGTGACGACCTCCGCCGCGCGGACGTTGTCGACGTCGACGTAGCTCGCCGAGCCGTCCCGCCGGCGATGCCCGATCAGCACGGTCGGCAGGCTGGAGGCGAGGAGGCCGTCGACGAGTGGATCGTCGGAGTGGTCGGCCGTGGCGATGACCCCGTCGAGCGTCCTGATGCGCAGGATGCGGTCGAGGGTCTCCTCCTTGGACCGATGGCCGAGCCACAGCATCATGCCGTCGGCGCCCTCCGAGATCCCCTCCGAGATCCCCTGCAGGAGCCCGGAGAAATAGGGGTCCCGGATCAGCTGCTGCGCCTCGACGTGCATCACGACGCCGACGACGCCCGAGCGGCCCCGGCCGGCCGCGAGCGTCCTCGCCGCGGTGTTCGGACGGAACCCGGTGCGCTCCACGACCTCGAGGACCCGCTGACGGGTCGCCTCCGAGGCCGGGCCCCCGTTGATGACGCGGGAAACCGTGGCGCGGGAGACGCCGCTCAGCTCCGCCAGCTCGTCCAGCGTCCGGACCATCCGACCCTCCCCGACCCCGCTCCCTGGAAGCGCTCTCAGATTGAGATCGGCGAACCGTAGCACATGTTGGAAGCGCTTCCAAATCGAGGGGGAACGGGAACGAGGGACGAACGTGCGCGGCGGATCAGTCGGCGAGGGCGGGATCCCGCTCGATCCGGACCCCGCTCTCGGGGTCGAAGAAGTGGAGACGATGGGTGTCCACGAGGAGCTCGAGGTCCTCGCCCACCTGTGCTCCGGTTCGTGGATTGAGTCGGGCGATGATGCTGGAGGACCCCTCGGAGGCGACCTCCTCGATCCGTTCGAGGGCCTCCTGTCCGACGTCCACCGCGAGCTCTCGCGTGTCCTCCGTCACCGCCGGCGGAGCCTGGATGGTCATGTGCACCAGGACGTCGGAGCCGAGCGCCTCGGTGAGGTCGACGGTCGATTGGATGCGGCGGTCCGCCGGCGCGTCGGCCACCAGGGAGGCGTCCTCCATGTCCTCCGGGCGGATCCCGAGGACGACGGTTCGCCCCTCGTACGACGCGAGCCCCGGGCGCTCCGACATGACCTCGGGCGGGACCGCCAGGCGGAACCCGCCGAACTCGACGTCGAGCCGGCCGTCCGAGCGGACCAGCCTCGCCTCCATCAGGTTCATCGCCGGGGACCCGATGAACCCGGCCACGAACAGGTTGTTCGGCCGGTCGTACAGCACCTGCGGCGTGTCGACCTGCTGCAGGACGCCCTTGCGGATGACGGCGACCCGGTCGCCCATGGTCATCGCCTCGACCTGGTCGTGCGTGACGTAGATGGTCGTCACGCCGAGGTCGTGCTGGATCCGGGCGATCTCCGAGCGCATCTGGACCCGGAGCTTGGCGTCGAGGTTTGACAGCGGCTCGTCCATGAGGAACGCCTGGGGATGGCGAACGATGGCCCGGCCCATCGCCACCCGCTGCCGCTGCCCGCCCGACAGGGCCTTGGGCTTGCGCTCCAGGAAGTCCTCGAGCCGCAGGATCCGGGCGGCGTCCCGGACGCGCGTGTCGATCTCCGTCTTCGGGACCTTCTGGAGCTTCAGCCCGAACCCCATGTTGTCGTACACGGTCATGTGCGGGTACAGCGCGTAGCTCTGGAACACCATCGCGATGTCCCGGTCCTTCGGCGGCACGTCGTTGACGACCTTGTCGCCGATCCGGACGGAGCCCTTGGAGATGGCCTCGAGCCCCGCGACCATCCGCAGCGCGGTGGTCTTGCCGCACCCGGACGGCCCGACGAGCACCATGAACTCGCCGTCGTGGATGTCGAGGTCGAGCGAACGGACCGCCTCGGTCCCGTCCGCGTAGACCTTCCAGACGTCCTCGAGAACGATCTCGGCCACGACGCTCCTCCCCGGAGGCCCGTTCCGGCGGATCGTCGCACGTCCGGCCCGCCGGGACAAACGCCGATCAGGGCTCGACCTCTGCCTCCACGACGACCGTCGCCCCCGCCGGCGCGGGCGTCACGAGGTTGCCGGCGATCGGGGCGTCGTCCACGACGAGCCGGGTCACGCGCCCCCTCGAACCGGGCGCCTTCCGCACGGTGATCCGGTACGTCGCCCCGCGGAACCGCCGCGTCACCCGGACGCCGTCCCACCCGGTCGGGAGGCACGGATCCACCCGGAGCCCGTCGTGCTCCGGCCGGACGCCGAGGATCCACTGCGTGATCGCGACGAGGCTCCACGCGGCCGTTCCGGTGAGCCACGAGTTCTTCGCCTCGCCGTGGGTGGGCGCCGCGGGCCCCGCGATCATCTGGGCGAAGACGTACGGCTCGCACCGGTGGATCTCGCTGATCACCTCGCGGGCCGAGGGGTTGATCCGGAGCCAGTGCTCGAACGCACCGTCCGCGTCGTCCAGGCGGGTCGCGGCGATCGACACCCACGGGTTGGTGTGGCAGAAGACGCCGCCGTTCTCCTTGTAGCCCGGGGGGTAGGAGGTGATCTCGCCGAGCTCCTCGTGGTACCGCGTGTACGGCGGGTGGAGGAGCGCGATGCCGTGCGGCGAGACGAGGTGCCTCCGCACGGACGCGAGCGCGCGGGCTGCCGTGCCGTCGTCGAGCCCGATCCCTGCCATGACGCACATCCCCTGCGGCTCCGCGTAGATCCGGCCCTCGTCGTTCTCTTTCGAGCCGACCGGGCGGCCCTCGTGGTCGTAGGCCCGCAGGAACCACTCCCCGTCCCAGCCGTGCCCGCGCACGGCGGCGTCCATCCTCGACGCCGCCGCCCGGAGCTCCGCGGCGCCCCCGGCGTCGCCGGCGCGGAGCTCGAGCTCCGCGAGCTCCCGGGCCGCCAGCACGAACAGCCCGGCGATGAACACCGACTCCGCCACACCGCCCTCGCGCTGGTCGACGGTCTGGAACGACGCGCCGGGCTCGGTCGAGAACGCGTTCAGGTTCAGGCAGTCGTTCCAGTCAGCCCGGCCGATGAGCGGGAGGCCGTGCGGCCCGAGCCGGTCCGTCGTGTACCGCGCGGCGCGCCGGAGGTGATCGAGCAGCGGCGATTCGGTCCCCGACCGGTTGTCGTACGGAACTGGCTCCTCGAGGATCCCGAGGTCGCCGGTCTCCTTCGTGTAGGCCGCGACGGCGAGGACCAGCCACAGCGGGTCGTCGTTGAAGCCGGTCCCGACCGCGTCGTTCCCCCGCCTGGTGAGCGGCTGGTACTGATGCCACGCCCCGCCGTCCGGCAGCTGGGTCGACGCGAGGTCGATGATCCGCTCGCGCGCCCGGTCCGGTGCCATGTGGACGAACCCCAGCAGGTCCTGGTTGGAGTCGCGGAATCCCATGCCCCGGCCGATCCCCGATTCGAACGAGGACGCCGACCGCGACAGGTTGAACGTCGTCATGCACTGGGCGGCGTTCCAGACGTTCACCGTCCGGTCCACGTGCCCGTCGGGCGTGCGCACCTGCAGCGCCCCCAGCAGGTCCGACCACCGATCGCGGAGCGCCTCGATGGCGGTGTCGGCGGCTCCCGGCGCGACGTGCCGGGCGATCGCCTCGCGGGCCGGCCGGGTGTCGACGATGCCGGACCCGGGTGGGTCGAACTTGGCCCCGGCCGGGTTCTCCGCATACCCCAGCACGAAGGTCACCTCGCGATGCGCTCCGGGGGCGAGGTCCAGCCGGACGTGGTGCGACCCGATCGGCGCCCACCCGTGGGCGATCGAGTCCGTGGCCCGTCCGGACTCGACGACGCGGGGCCGCTCGAACCCCCGGTAGGGACCGAGGAACTCCTCCCGCTGCGTGTCGAAGCCCGCCACGGGCTCCGAGCACGCGAAGTACGCGAAGTGGTTGCGCCGCTCCCGGTACTCGGTCACGTGGAAGATCACGCCGTCCCGCACCACCACCTCGCCCGTGGAGAGGTTCCGCTGGAAGTTGGTCGCGTCGTCCCAGGCGTCCCACAGACAGAACTCCACCGCGCTGAACAGCGAGAGGTGGGCTGTTCGGTCGCGGTGGTTCCGCAGGCGCGCCCGCCACAGCTCGAGCGTCTCGCCGAGCGGCACCAGATAGGTCGTCTCGACGTCGATGCCGGAGCGCCGCGACCCGATCACCGTGTACCCCAGGCCGTGGCGACACCGGTAGTCGTCCACGTCGGCGCGCACGGGCTGCCAGGTCGGCGACCAGAACTCGCCCGTGTCGTCGTCCCGGACGTAGACGTATCGTCCGCCGACGTCGGCCGGGGCGTTCTGGTACCGGTACCTCGTCAGCCGCCGAAGCCGGGCGTCACGGAAGAACGAATACCCGCCGGCGGTGTTCGAGATGAGCCCGAAGTACGCCTCCGTGCCGAGGTAGTTGATCCAGGGCAACGGCGTGTCCGGCCGCGAGATGACGTACTCGCGGGCCTCGTCGTCGAATCGTCCGAAGCGCGTGACCCGGCCTCCCTGGGATGGGGCCGAAGCATAGCCGGGCCACCCGCTGCGGCAGCGGATGGCTCGCCGCCGGACCGGACCATGCCCCGATCGGTGAACGGGCGACGGGAACCCTGGCCATTCGTCCATTGACCCGGCCCCGGCCGTGATGCACGATCGCGCTCTGACGCCCCGGAGGGGAGGGAGGTGGCGCTGAAATGACGTCCCGCCGGCAGATGCTGAAGTCGTCGCTGGCGCTCGCGGCGGGCGCGGTGGGCATCGGGGCCGCGCGCACGGCCATGAAGGGCGGCGACCCCCCGGCCGAGGCCGCGACCCGGACGGTCCGTTCGGGGAACTCCCTCTCCCTCACCGCCCGGGACGTCCACGTCCTCGGCGACGGCCGCCCGGTCGGCCACGGCCCGCAGGCCGGCGACCGCACGGTGCTCTCGGGCGAGCTCGTCGACGCCGGGGGGAGGCCGCTCGGGAGGTTCCTCGGCACCGCGACCACGTTCGACGGCGCGTCCCCGGGTGATTCGGCCGTCGAGTCGCACACGTTCCAGCTGCCGGACGGCACGCTGCACGGCATGGGCACGGTCGAACGGGGGGGCGAGTCGGTGTTCGCCATCGTCGGGGGGACCGGCCGCTATCTCGGCGCCCGCGGCAGCTACGTCGCCACCCGGATGCCCATCGAGCTCGGCGGGGACGGGACCGCCGCGTTCACGATGACCTTTGCGCGGTAAGGGGGAGCCATGGCGTTCGACGCGTTCCTGAAGCTCGATGGGATCAAGGGCGAGTCCCGTGACCGGCAGCACTCGGGCGAGATCGAGATCCTGTCGTTCTCCTGGGGGATGAGTCAGACCGGCGCACAGGGCGCGGGTGGAGGCGGAGGCGAGGGCAAGGCGTCCGTTCACGACATCTCCGTCACCAAGGTCACCGACTCGTCGACGCCGCAGCTGATGAAGTCGTGCGCCACGGGCCAGCACATCGCCACCGGCCAGATCTCGGTCCGCAAGGCCGGTGAGAAGCCCGTGGAGTACCTGAAGATCCGGATGACCGACATCCTCATCTCGTCCCTCGAGATGGGCGGCAGCAGATCCGGGACCCCCTCCGACCAGGTCACGCTCGACTTCAAGAAGGCCGTGTTCTCGATCGCCCCGATCCTCCCGACGGGTGGCCTGGGAACGCCGTTCACGGTCCTGATCGAGAACGCGGAGCAGGGCGAGGTGGCCACGCCCCCCTCCTAGGTCAGCGGGGCGCCTCCAGGAACCCCAGGGAGAGCACCTGACGGACGACCTCGACGACGACCGGAGTGACCGTTGGTTCCTCGAGCCCCATCTCGCGCGCCGCGCGTCGGACCAGGTCGCTGAGGCGGTGCGTCCCGTCGCACCCCGCCATCACGCGCAGCACGAACGGGTCGGATCGGCCGGCGAACGCCAGCCCGGTGCCCAGCCGGACGGTCGACTCCCGCGTGCCCCAGCCGCCGTCGTGGGGGACCTGGACCTCGTCCACCACGACGTCCCCCACCAGCCGGAACCGGCCGTCGAGCAGCTCGCGGTCGCTCGCGACGCGTTCCAGGTAGTCCTGGTTGCGGAACAGCCGCAGGAGGTGCTCGCCGGCGCTGTCCGCGTTGACCGCCGGTACGTGGTCGGCGCGGACCCACGGCCGGCCGCCGCGGCGGCGCAGCACCACCGCGCCCGTCACGATGGAATCCGTGCCGAGCGACCGGTGGTAGTCGGTCCAGCGGTCGAGCGCCGCGCCGTACTCCGGACCGCGGGTTCTCGTCAGCCACGTGGCCGCATACGTCAGCGGGTCCTGCGAGTCCGAATGGATGAGCATCGCGTCGCACCCGATGCCGTCGACCCACCGGGCCGGCGCGTCCTGCCACTGTTCGCCCTCCCGGACGATCCAGTTGCACAGCACCGTGGCGAACCCGCCCGTCGACAGGTGTTCCGCGGCCCCGCGGACGACCTCCCGGGAGACGTCGTCGCCGCGCATGCCCGCGTCGCGGTATTCGAAGCTCGTGTCGGGGGAGACCACGAACGGCGGATTGGACACGACGAGGTCGAACGTCTCCCCCTCGACGGGCTCGAAGAAGCTCCCCTCGCGGACGTCCATGCGGTCCACCTCGTTGAGCAGGGCGTTCAGCTCGGCGCAGTCGAGCGCCCGCCGATTGATGTCCGTGGCGACCACCCGGTCTGCGTGGCACGCCGCGAGCAGGCCCTGGATCCCGCACCCCGTCCCGAGATCGAGCGCGGCACCGCCGGGCGCCCGCACCGTGAGGGCGGCGAGCGTGCGGGACGCCGGACCGGGGCCGAGGACGTGGTCGGGCGCCGGCGGGACGTCCTCCGACGTGGTGCTGTGGGTGAGCCACAGGCCCATGGTCATCGTCAGCGCGAGATCCCGGACGACCGATTCGCCATGCACGCGGATCAGATGGAGGCCCTCGGCGCCGGCCAGGTCGAGCGGGTCGAAGGCCGCCCGCGCCTCGTCGACCGGCAGCGGCTGTCCGAGGATGAACAGCCGCACGAGGGAGTGAAGGGGAGCGGGTTCGGCGATCCGCCGCGCATAGACCTGGGCGTCGAAGTGGGAACCGGACTGCAGCGGGTCCACCCCCAGCGCGTGACGGATGCGCTCGTCCGTGTAACCGGCGGCCTCGAGCGCCTGCCGCAGGCGGCCGGCCGCCTCCGGGTTCACGCGGGGGGCGTCCAGCACCGGTTCCTCTCCTGCTCGTCGCGGCCGCACCGTGCGGCCCGGGATGGGATGTCGCAGATGCTAGCGTCGGCCCTGGGGGGTTGGACATGAGAACTCGCGTCGGAGCGGCCGTCGTGGTCGCGTTCCTCCTGTCGGTCACCGGACCGGTGGCGTCCGCGCACCCGTCCAGGGGTGGAGGCGGCGCGGTGCTCGAACACGTCCTCATGACGCCGCGGGAGATCGACGAGGGCGACACTCCGCACCTCACCGGGAACGTCGCCGGGCTGGTCACCGGGTGCGGCCCGGTCGGCCTCGCGATCAACTGGGGCGACGGCTCCGCGACCGAGAACCGGTCCCAGCCGGGGAACGGCTCGTTCGACTTCCCCCATACCTATCCGGACGACAACCCGGTCGGGACGCCCGCCACCGACACCGTCACGGTCGACCTGACGGACCAGTGCCAGGGCACCGGGCATGCGGAGTCCTCGGTCCTCGTGAGCAACGTGCCGCCGCAGTTCGACTCGGTCCGGGTCTTCCCGCGCGGCCCGCGCCAGACGACGACGCTCGACGTGGCGTTCACCGACCCGGGTTCCCTCGACACGTTCACGTTCACCGTCGACTGGGGCGACGCCGCCGAGCCCGAGCAGCTGCAGCTGCCGGCCGTCCAGCGCATCCGGGTCCACCACGCGTATCCGGAGGCGGGGGGCTACCTGATCACCATCGGGATCCAGGACGACGACGGCGGGAGCGACTCCCGCCAGCTCGACGTGTCCGTGCCGACCGAGGTCCCCCGCATCGTCACGGCGCCCGGGGGGAGCGGCTCCCCGAACGTGCGGTTGTTCGACGACCAGGGGGCGCTGGTGCGGTCGATCCAGGCGTTCCGCTCGTCGTTCACGGGCGGGGTCCGCGTGGCGGCCGGCGACGTCGACGGCGACGGGTACGACGACGTCGTCGTGGGCGCCGGCCCGGGCTCCCTGCCCGAGGTCCGCGTGTACAGCGGGAACGACGGCACGCTGCTCGACGAGTTCCTCGCGTTCCGCTCCTCGTTCACCGGCGGGGTGTGGGTCGCGGCCGGCGACGTCGACGGCGACGGGTTCGCCGATGTCGTCGTGGGTGCCGGCCGCGGCGCTGGCCCCCAGGTCCGGGTCTTCCACGGGAGCGGAGGAGGGCTGAAGCTGTCGAGCCACTTCTTCGCCTTCCGCTCGTCGTACACCGGCGGGGTGCGCGTGGCCGTCGGCGACGTCAACGGCGACGGGTTCGCCGACGTGGTGTGCGGCGCCGGCCCGGGCGGCATCCCCCAGGTCAAGGTGTTCGACGGGTTCTCCCTGCGACCGGTGGAGACCTTCCACGCATTCCGGTCGTCGTTCGCGGGAGGGGTGTTCGTCGCGGCGGGCGACGTCGACGGGGACGGACGGGCCGACGTGATCGCCGGCGAGGACGCCGGCGGCGCCCCCCAGGTGCGGGTGTTCTCGCAGCCCGCCGGGGCGGACTTCCTCCAGCCGTCGAGCTCGTTCGCGGCCTACCGCTCGTCGTTCACCGGCGGCGTGCGGGTGGCGGCCGGGGACGTGAACGGCGACGGCCGCGCCGAGATCATCACGGCGGCCGGTGCCGGCGCCGGTCCCCACGTCAAGGTCTTCTCCCAGGACCCGGCCGGCGGCCCACCGACCGACTCGCTGGACATCCTGCCCTACCGGTCGTCGTTCACCGGCGGGGTATTCGTGGGGTTCGGTATGGTTCGGGTCGTCGCGTAGCAAGGCGCCGGATTCCCATCCGCCCTCGGCGACGACGGCCGGCCGTGCGACGATGCGCGGGCGATGGCGGCCGGGCAGGCGTTGGAGCGGGGGCGGCGCGCCCTCGAGGCCTGGGACTGGGCCGCCGCCCGGGCCGCGTTCGAGGAGGCGCTCTCGACCGAGGAGTCGCCGGAGGCCCTGCTCGGCCTGGGCACGGCGGCGGGGTTCTGCGACGACGGGGCCACGGCGATCGACGCGCGGGAGCGCGCGTTCCTCCTGTTCCGCGAATCCGGTGACGACGAGGCGGCCGCCGGCGCCGCGGTGCTCGCGGCCATCGCGATCATGGATTTCCGGGGGGAGCCGGCCGTCGCCACCGGGTGGCTCCAGCGGGCGGCCGCGCTGCTGAGGGACCATCCCGGGTCGCCGTGGACGGCCGCGACCGACGGCATCCGCGGCTACATCGCCTGGGCCTTCGACAAGGACATCGGGAGCGCCGTGGCCCTCACCGAGCAGGCGGTGGACGCGGCGGAGACCCTCGGCGACGTCCACGGCGAGATGCTCGGCAAGGCCCAGCTCGGGCTGGTGTTCGTCTCGGCCGGACGGCTGGTGGAGGGGATGCGCCTGCTGGACGAGGCCACCGCGGCGGCCGTTGCCGGGGAGCTGGCGGATCCGTCGGTCGCCGCGAACGTGTGCTGCTACCTGGTCACGGCCTGCGCTCGCGTCCGGGACTTCGATCGCGCCGCCGAGTGGTCGCGACACGTGATGGAGCAGTCGAGGGAGTGGTCGAATCGCGCGATCTTCAGCTATCCGCGCTCGGAGTACGCGACGGTCCTCACGTGGTGGGGCCGGTGGGACGAGGCCGAAGTCGAGCTCCAGGGACTGATCGACGACATGGCGGGACGGCCGGCGCTGGCCGCGCTGGGCATGGTGCGGCTGGCCGACCTCCGTCGGTGCCAGGGGCGGCACGACGAGGCCGCCGCGCTGCTCGACGACCTCGACTCGCGGCCGGCCAGGGGCGGGCTCGCCGAGCTCACGGTCGCCGCGCGGGCCCGCCTGCTGCTCGACCGGGGCGACCGCGAACGCGCCGCCGAGGTCGCGGAGGCGTACCTCCACGCCGTTCCCCCGGACGACCCGGTGGAGCGCGTCGAGGGCCTCGAGGTACTGGCTCGGGCCCGCGCGGAGCTGGGAGACGCGGCCGGGGCGCAGGCGGCCGCCGCCGAGCTCGCGGACACGGCGGCGACCGTGGCCACCCCGGCCATGTCGGCCACGGCGCTGCGCGCCCGGGGGGTCGCCGGCTCGGCGGCCGGCGACGCGGTCGCGGCACGGTCGCACCTGGAACGGGCGGTCGCCGCCCTCGACCGGGCCGCCACCCCGTTCGAGGCCGCGCGCGTCCGGCTCGACCTGGCGCCCGTGCTGGCGAAGGCCGGCGACCCGCGGAGGGCCGTCCGCGAGGCCGAGGCGGCAGCCGGCGCGTTCGACGAGCTGGGGTCGGCGTACTGGGGGGAGCGCGCCCGCCGGCTGTCGGCCGACCTCCGGGCCACCGTGCGGTCCGGCACCGGCACGCCGATGTCGGCCCGCGAGGTCGACGTGCTCCGCCTGGTCGGGAGGGGGCGTTCGAACGAGGAGATCGCCGGCGAGCTGTTCCTCTCGGTCCGCACGGTGGAACGCCACGTCTCGAACATCTACGCGAAGCTCGGGGCGACCGGCCGCACCGCCCGGGCCGTGGCTGCCGCCTACGCGCAGGCCCACGGCCTCACGTAACCGCTGCTACGTGCCGCCGCCGCGTGGATTGCGTGTCCACACCGATGGCGCGTTCCCGCCCACTCCCTAGCGTCCATGCCGGCAGCGCGGGAACCGCCGGGAGCCGGTCCACCGGCCTCGGGGGGACCCGCATGGTTCGGACGGATCCAGGGATCCGGGGAGGGAGGAACCTCGATGGCGAAGTCGTCGAAGGCGACGGCCGCGAACGTGGAGCAGGTGCCGGGCATGTACGACGGGAGGTTCACGGACCTCGACGGCACGACGGTGGGCTGGGAGCGGTTCGAGCAGACCATGGACGCGGCGCCCCTGTTCGTGGGACTGCCCGACGACCGGTGCCAGGCCCGGCACTGGGGCGTGGTGCTCGCGGGCCGGCTGACGTTCCGGTACCCCGAGGGCGACGAGGTGATCGAGGCCGGCGAGGCGTACGCCGCGCGGCCCGGCCACACGCCGCTCATGGACGCGGGGACCGAGACGCTCGAGTTCACCCCGAGCGACGAGCTGGCCCGGACCATGGAGGTCGTGACGCGAAACATCGCCGCGGGAACGCCGGCGTAGGCGGATCGCGGCGAGGGCCCGCCATCTCATGAGGAGGTCGATTCGATGGGACGGTCGACGATCGAGCGGTACTT
>DATBHM010000188.1:0-7128 GCA_036557505.1 Actinomycetota bacterium
GATCGAGTCGATCGCCACGCCGGTCTTGCCGACCTCGCCCTCCGCCCGGGGGTGGTCCGAGTCGAAGCCCATCTGCGTCGGAAGGTCGAACGCCACGCTGAGGCCGGTCTGGCCGCGGTCGAGCAGGTACCGGAACCGCCGGTTGGTGTCGTCGGCCGTCCCCATGCCGGCGTACTGGCGCATGGTCCACAGCCGGCCGCGGTACATCGAGGAGTAGATGCCGCGCGTGAACGGCGGCCGCCCCGGCTCGCCCAGGTCGCGTGCGGAGTCGAACGCGGGGTCGGGGCCGTAGATCGGTTCGATCTCGATCCCGGAATCGGTCACCCGGCGATCGTCTGTCATGGCGTTCGAAGCGTACCGCCCGGCGATCATGGCCGGTCCGCGCGGCTCTGCCTCTTCCGCGGGGCACGTTTTCCCTGCCCGACCTCCCGGGTACGCCTGAAGGGATGCTTCGACGCCGCCCTTCCGACTCGGGCTCGGAAGACGAGGCGGGACGACGGCAGCCCGAGCTGCGTCCGCCCCTCGAATCCAACGCGCCCCCGGCGCCGCCCTCGGCGGAGGGTCCTGAGCGGCCGCGCCCTCCGGCGGATGCGCCCCCGTCGCCACCCCAGCGCGCAGGCCTGTTCGCCAGGGGCCTCGCGTGGATGGTCGTGCACCTGCGGTTCCTGTTCGTCCCGGCCTGGATCGCGGCGGCCGTCCTGGCGACGATCTTCCTCCCCGGACTGAACGAAACCGAGGCGTCGTCGCTGAACTCACTGGTCCCGAAGGACTCGGCGGCGCTGGCCACCGAGGCGACCATCGTGAGGAAGTTCGGGTATCCGCTGTTCTCGCGGGACATCATCGTGCAGCGCAACCCGGATGGCCTGTCGACGGCCGTCCAGGCTCGTGCGATCGGGCGCGCGGCCGATCTCGACCGGGGACTCGAGAGGAAACGGTGGGCGAACATCCTCGGGGCAATCCCCGTGACCAACGCCGGGAAGCTCCTGCCAGGTTCGCGCGAGAACTCCACGACCGTCGTGACGTACCTGTTCGTCAAGCCGTCTCTCGACATCTTCACGCAGCGGCAGGTCGCGGAGGACTACGCGCGACACGAGCTGAACCAGCCCGACGACCATCTCGTCGGGGTGACCGGGGCCATCCCGGCACGCGCCGACGAAGGCGACCTGGTCACCTCCGGGCTGCCGTGGATCGAGATCGCGACCGTGGTCCTGATCGCGCTGATCGTGGGGATCCACTTCCGGTCGATGATCACGCCGCTCGTCACGCTGGCCGCCGCCGGGATCGCCTACCTCGTCACCATCCCGATCCTCGTGTACCTCGGGCAGAAGTCGGGGGTCGCCGTTCCGCAGGAGATCGAACCGCTCGTCGTGGTGCTGCTGCTCGGGATCGTGACGGACTACTCGATCTTCTTCCTGTCCGGGATGCGAACGCGGCTGGCGGAGGGGCGTCCCGCCGTGCAGGCCGCGAAGGCCACGACCGGCGAGCTCGCCCGGATCATCCTCACGGCCGGCATGGTGGTCGCGGCGGCGACGGCGGCGCTGCTGGTGACGTCGCTCTCGTTCTTCCGGGCGCTCGGGCCGGGGCTCGCGATCACGGTGGTGATCGGGCTGCTCGTGTCGGTGACGTTCGTCCCGGCGCTGATGGCGATGTTCGGCCGCGCGCTGTTCTGGCCGAACATGCCGAAGCGGACCGACGCGCCCACGCTGGAGGCAGCGCGGCCGGTTCCCGTCGACGAGGAGGGCGCCGCCGCACCGGAGACGCCGGTCGAGCCGATCGTTCGGGGCTGGCGGGGAGCCGTGGTCCGCGGCGTCACGCGAAAGCCCGTCGCGATCGTGGTCTCCGTGGTGATCATCGGGGCGCTGCTCATTGCGGCGAGCTTCCTGCGGAAGACGGGCCTGGGCATCAGCCTGATGGACGAGCTGCCCGACGACGCGCAGGCCTCCGTTGCGGCCGTCGCGGCGACGGCGGGGTTCGCGCCCGGCATCACGTCGCCGACCGAGGTCCTGCTGCAGGGCCGGGGGATGGATTCGAAGGCCCGACAGGTCGCCCGGCTGGCCGGGCTGATCCAGCAGGAGCCCGGTGTCGCCGGCGTGATCGGACCGGGAACGCTTCCGCCCCAGGTGACGCCGGCGGTGTTCCAGTCCCGTGACGGAACGGCCGCGCGGCTCGTGGTGATCCTCGGCGCCGACCCGCTGGGGTCGTCGGGGATCCATCTGCTGGGGAACCTCGAGGCGAGCATGCCGAGCCTGCTGCGCCAGGCCGGGCTTTCGGGTGTGAAGGCGGGGTTCGCCGGGGACTCTCCGCTGGCGTTCGAGACCGTCCGGCAGACGCTGAACGGGTTGTGGGCGATCGCTCTCGCCGCGCTCCTGGTCGACCTGGTCCTGCTGGCGATCTTCCTGCGCGCGATCGTCGCGCCGCTGTACCTGCTGGCGGTGAGCGCCCTGGTCGTGGCCGCCGCGATCGGGCTGACGACGCTGGTGTTCCAGGTGTGGCTGGGGCATCCGGGCCTGACGTACTACGTGCCGTTCGCGGCGGCGGTGCTGCTCGTCGCCCTGGGCTCGGACTACAACGTGTTCGTCGTCGGCCGGATCTGGCAGGAGGGCAGGACGCGGACGCTGCGCAGCGCGATCCGGATCGCCGCTCCGCGGGCCAGCCGGGCGATCGGCGTGGCGGGGCTGGCGCTGGCCGGGTCGTTCGCATTGCTGGCACTGATCCCGCTGGTGCCCTTCCGCGAGTTCGCGTTCTGCATGGCCGTCGGCGTGCTGATCGACTCGTTCCTCGTGCGGTCGCTCCTGGTGCCGTCGCTGATGACGCTCTTCGGCCGTTTCAGCCACTGGCCGGGCGTGCCCAAGCCCTCCCTCCCCGAGCCAACCCCGAAGGAGCCCACGCGGCCGACGTTGGAGACGCAAGCGATCGCGTGAAGCGGAACCGGTACGCGTCGCGGGCCGTGCGACGCTGTGGCCGCGTCGATCGGAGCCCGAGTTCATCCGGGCGTTCGGTCACTCGATGGGGTCGGCCAAGTCGGCCGGCACGGCCCCGAGACGCCGCGAGGCGAGGATCTCCGCCGAAACCTCGCGCGAACCTCCGACATAGGTCGAATTCGAGTCGATCTCGGTGACGACGACCCACGCGCGGTCGTGGGGCCACCAGGCGCTCGGCCAGCGTTCCCAGCCCGCCAGCCCGAAATGGGGCATCCTCGAGAGCGGCCCCTCGAGGATCACGTATTCGCGTCCGGGAATGACCGCCCTCGGCACCCGCTCGAACTCGCGGAGGGCCAGCCGGGAACGGCGCTCCTCCTCCATCATCCTCGCCTCCCGGTCGTCGGCGTTCCCGAGGGGGCTGAGGCTGATGCCGGTCCCCCAACCTCCCCAACCGTCCCACACCAGGAGGATGCCTCGCTCGCTCGCCGTGTGCCGTCCGAGGACCTCGATGAGGACCTCAGCCTGACCCGACGGCAGCTCGCCCGGCGACGACGGGTCGTGCCCGATGCGCGCGTACGAGCGAAAGCCGAACGGAACGAAGGTTCCGACGAGGGCATGGGGCCGATCCCACGGCGACAGACTCGAGATGAACCACGCGGCGGACTCCGGATCTCGTGCAGGGGTGAACTCGGGCGGAATGGGCAGCGACATGGCGCACCGAGTCTATGGGCCTCCGCGGTCGGCTTCGTTGACGGGCCGCCCTTCGACATCCGCCCATCGATTCAGGAAGACGGGCTCGGTGTCGGCCGGTTGCAGGGGTCGACCGGGGGCGGGAGCGGTTTGTACGGCGGCACACTGCCTCGCACCGCGCCGCTCGGATCGACCGCGGTCACACTGGTCGGCACGACCTGCTGGTCGCCATCGCACGCGTAGATCACGGCGATGAACCGGCCGTCGAGCGGAACGACGTCGAACGAGTCCCCGGTGTTGAGCGTGATGTGGACGGTCCAACCCGGATCGGGGACGGTGCTGCCGTTCACCGCGTTCAGGAGCCGCCCGTCCCAAGTCGTGCCGGCGATGGCCACCCCGAGATACGGACCGCGGCAGCCGCCCCCCATGCTCGCGAACCCCTTCCCGGCCGCGAGGTCGCGAACGTGGATCTCGCAGCTCGCCGGGTCCATCGACCACTCCAGCTCGCCCTCCGGCGCCTCGACGACCAGGCGGTCGCCGTGCAGCCTGGCAGTCTGGGGAGGACCGTCGTTCGCGGGGACGTCGATCGGGGTCGGCCCCGGCGACGAGCCCTGCCCGGACGAGCCGGGACCGGGCGCGATCGGAGCCGGGGATTCGCCCCCTCCGAGCCTCGTCACGAGCACGCCGATCCCGGCGGCGGCCACCACCAGGGCGATCAGTCCCGCGACGAGGCGGTTCCGGATCGGAGGCGAGGGCATGGGCCCGGCCTGTCGCCGGGTCGCCTCGTCCCACACGTCGGGAGCGGGCGTCTCGTCGACCCGTCGAAGGACTTCTCGGATGTCAGGCATCGTCGGCCTCCAGCATCGATCGGAGCTTGGTTCGGGCCCGCCGGAGATGAACCGCCATGGCGGGAGCGGTCGACCCGGTCAGCGCGGCGGCGTCCCGCAACGGATACCCGGCGTAGTAGTGCAGGACCACGGCCGCCCGCTGCATCGGCGAGAGGTCGCGGAGCAGGTCGAGCAGCTCGACGGTCGGCGTCGGCAGGTCGGCGGGCCGCTCTGGCGGGACCTCGGAACCCTGTTTGCGCAGTTCCTTCATCTGTCCCGCGGCGATCCGAACCGCCGCCTTCCAGACCCACGCGCGGGGCTGCCGGATCGCGTCGCCTCTCGCCAGCGCCTGCGCGAACGCCTCGGCCACGGCGTCGTCGGCGACGTCGGGACGCCCCGTCATCAGGAGCACGGCCCGCCACATGCGAGCCCCCTCCTCCCGGTACAGCCGCTCCAGCGCCAGATGCGACTCCACGCCCGCGAACGGATCCGTCACGTCGGTCATGCTCACGGATGAAGGGACCGGCGGCGTCGATTCCATGAACACGCGCATCCGGATTCGAGGGGCCCGCGTTCCCTCGCTCCACGTCATCGGATGATGCCTTGCGCCCGACCTCTCGTGTCCCCAAGCTTGGCTGGCGATGGTCGAGGGACGCGACGACGTGTTCGGACGCGATGCCGAGCTGTCCGTCGTGTCGGAGATCCTCGATGAGGTTCCCCAGGGTCCGATCGCGCTCCTGTTGACCGGCGAGGCGGGGTTCGGCAAGACCACCCTGTGGCGTCGATGCCTCGAGTCGGCCCGTCAGCGCTCCTATCGCGTGCTCGCATGCCGGCCGGTCGAATCCGAGACGAAGCTCTCGTTCGCCGCGCTCGGCGACCTGCTGGGCGACATCGTGGACGAGGTGGACCTCGGCCTGCCCCCACCGCAGGCCCGGGCGCTCGACGTGGCGCTGCTCAGGGTCGACCCGGAGGACGCGCCCTCCGACAGTCGAGCCGTGTCCCTCGCGGTGCTCGCCGCGCTCCGGCTCCTGACCGCGGAAGGCCCGCTGATCGTGGCCGTCGACGACGCGCAATGGCTCGACCCGTCGTCAGCGAGGGTGCTGGAGTTCGCGTTCCGACGACTGGAGAGCGAACCGCTCGGGGTGATCGCGACGCTCCGATCGAGTCAGCGCATGCCCTTCCCGCTGGGGCTCGAGCGGTCGCTCCCAGAGGGCCGGCTCCCAACGATCCCTGTGGGCCCGCTCCCGCGGCAGGCGATGGGCGAGCTCCTCAGGAGTCGCGTGGGGGACGTGCTCACCCACTCCCGGGTGGGCCGGCTCCATGCCATGTCGGGAGGGAATCCGTTCTTCGCCCTCGAGATCGCGCGCGCGATGGTCCGGGGGGACGCGCCGGCCGCGGGCGAGGCCCTGCCGATCCCGAGCAGTCTTCGCGAGCTGGTCCGCCGGCGGGTGGTGGCGCTCTCGGAAAGGGACCGCGACATGCTGCTCGTCGTGGCCGCCCGGTCCACGCCTACGGTCGGCGCGGTCGAGTCGATCCACGGCGACGCGGCCCGCGACGGACTGGCGAGAGCCCTGGAGGCCGGCCTGATCGAGCTCGACGGAGATCACGTGCGCTTCTCGCATCCGTTGTTCGGCTCGGCGATCCTGTCCGAGGCGTCACCCGAGCGGCTTCGCGAGCTGCACCGCCTGCTTGCGGAGGTCCCGGGGACGGATCCCGAGGAACGGGTCAGGCACCTGGCCCTCGGCGCGGACGCCCCCGACGCGGCCGTCGCCGCCGAGTTGGACCGTGCGGCGCGGCTGGCCGGCTCCCGGGGCGCGCCCGACGCCGCCGCCGAGCTGTGCGAGATGGCCGTCCGTCTCACGCCCGCCGATCGAGCCGACCATCTGCTCGATCGAACGCTGGAGTCCGCCAAGTACCACGTGGCCGCCGGAGATGCGGTCAGAGCGCGGCACCTTCTCGAGGCAACCGTCGACGCGTCGCCACCGGGTTCCGGGAGGGCCAGAGCCCTGATGTTCCTCGGGGCGATCCGGCCGTCGGAGGGCAGCTGGGCGAAGGCGCTCGAGCTGTACGAACAGGCCCTGGCCGAGGCGGGCACCGACGATGCGCTCCGCGGTCGGATCGAGCAGGGGCTGGCATACGCGCATCTGTTCACGGGCGATACGCCCACCGCGGAGCTCCATGCGCGAACGGCGCTCGAGGTGGCCGAACGAGGGCACGACGTCGGTCCCATCGCCGAGGCCCTCGGGTTCGTGGCCTACGTCGAGTTCGCCCTGGGGAACGGGTTCCGACGGGATCTCCTCGACCGTGCGATGCAGCTGGAGGAATTGGCCGAGGACCACTGGGCATGGGACGAGACCAGACCGACATACACCCTGGCCCAGATCCTCAAGTTCACGGACGACTTCGACGAGGCCCGCCCGCTGTTCCACGACATCCTGACCCGCGTCGTCGAGCGGGGCCGCCCGCACTCCGCCTCCTGGCTGCACTTCCACCTGGCCGAGCTGGAGTGCTGGGCTGGCCGGTGGGACACCGCGGAGGAGCACGCCCGCCGCGGGGTGCAGGCAGCGCTGCAGACCGGCGAGACCGCCCACTATCGGACCTTCTCCCTGTACGCGGACGCGCTCGTCGCCGCCCAGCGGGGCGACGTCGACGTCTCCAGAGCCGCGGCGATCGAGGGCCTCGCCGTGGCC
>DATBHM010000189.1:0-20039 GCA_036557505.1 Actinomycetota bacterium
GCTCGCCGGGCCGGTGGTCGCCGGCGCGGTGGTCGCCGGCGCGGTGGTCGCGGGCGCGGCCCCGGAGCCGCCGGAGCGGAAGAGACGGACGGCGGCCAACGCCCCACCTCCGACCAGCAGGAGGATGATCACGCCGAGGACGACGCCGGTCGAGCGCGACCGGACCCTTCCGTGACGAGCGCGGGACATGCCTTCCCTTCCCCTTCCGTTCCAGGGCGGCGCCGTCCGCCGCCGCCATCCTCACCTACGAACGCCGCGACCCCCGCGGATCATCCGGATCACCTCCGACGTGCACGGGCCGGGTTCGGTTCCTCCACACACCGATGCCTTGCCGGACGGAAGGCGAGGCCGGTAGCGTCACCGCCCGATGTCCTCCGAGCAAGCACCCGCGGCGTCGCTCGAGCCCGCGGCACCATCCGCGCGGGCTGCGGCGCGAGCTCCACGGCGACCGGACCCGCCCAAGACGGAGCGGTTCCGCGCCGTGGTCGGCGTGCTGATCGCGGCCGTGTCGATCCTGGGCGCCGTCGTGGTGTGGCGGGCCTCCGTCGAGTCGTCGAACGCCTCCGACCTCACCCAGCAGGGCACGCAGCAGCTGATCCTGCAACAGCAGACCCGGGGATCGATCGAGGCGGGCGTGGCCCGGGACTTCCGCCTGTACACGCAGTTCCAGGAACACGTCCTGAACTGGCGCCAGATGCTGGCGCAGGCCGACCAGGCGACCGACCCGTCCCTCGCCGCCGACCTCCGGTCGCAGGCCCGCGGCGAGCTGTCGCAGGCCCGCCACATCCGCCCGCTGATGCAGAACTTCGACCGGCCGAGCTTCGGGGACGACCGTGGGATCGTGCCGTTCGACCCGGCCCAGCAGGTGCAGGCCCTCGCCGACGCGAACCTCGAGCTCACGGGCCTCCACCCGGGCGTGACGTTCGCGGCCGCGGCCGACGCGCACGACCGGGCCCTGCACCTGGTCGGTATCGCGGTGCTGTTCGCGGCGGCGCTGCTGTTCCTGACGTTCGCCCAGGTCGCCCGGAAGGGCGCGCGGGGAGTCTTCGCGGTGGCGGGCCTCGCGGTGATGATCGCGGCGACGGTGCTGTTCGCGCTGGTGGCGGTGGCGGGATGACCGACGAGTCGCTCCCACCGACCCCCGACCATTCCCTCGACCCTGCCTCGCCGCCCGCTCCGCCCATGCCCCCGCACCGGTACGTGTTCGGGGAGGAGCCCGACACCGAAGCCGAGATCGCGGCCGAGCGGGCCGACGAGGCCGTCACGTCACGGTCCGAGGCGCTTGTCGCGATCCTCATCGTGTTCGCCACCCTGGCGGCGGCCGTGGTCGGGTTTCTCCAGATCTGGGCATCCGGCCGATCGGACGCCGCCGCGGCGAGCGCGCAGCGGGACGCCATCGCGGCCACCGCCCAGCAGGTCCGCTCGGACCGGTGGTCCGAGCTCCAGGTGTCGACGCTCGAGACGTCCACGCTCGACGGCCAGCAGGCCGACCTCAGGGACTCCCAGGCCCAGGTGCTCGGCCAGCCCGAGACGCCTGCCGAACAGCTGCTGGGCGTCCGTCTCCGCAAGCTGTCGGACCGGTACGCCGCCCTGTCGACCACGATCGGGAACGAGTTCACCCACATCTCGATCGCCGGGCGGCTCTCGCCCGCCCAGGACCCGTCGTTCCCGACGCGGTTCGTCAACCAGAACGACCGCCAGCCCATCCGCCTCCACGCGTTGCAGGACGCGGCGAACACCGAGAGCTCCGGGTGGTCGGCGCACGCCGCCACGTACACGGCGGTGCTGACGCTGTTCGCAGTCGCCCTGTACCTGCTGGGCTTCTCCCTGGCGCTCCCGGCCGGGCTGGGGAGGTGGTTCGTCCGGGGCGGGGTGGCGTTCCTGGTGATCGGCGTGGCGTGGGCCGCCATCGGGTCGACCGGTCAGCCGGAGGCGCCCTCGGAGACCGCGGCGGCGGCGTTCGCCGACGGCACGGTCGACCTGCAGAACGCCACCGACGCGTACGACTCGTCCGGATACCGGGATGCCGTCGCCCACCTCAACCGGGCCATCGAGGAGCGGCCGGACTTCGCACGCGCCTACCTCAACCGCGGCCAGGCGACGTACTTCGCCAGCTCGCCGACGCAGGGCCTCGGAACCGTGACCTCGCCCGAAGCCCTCCGGAGCGCGATCGCGGACCTGAAGCACGCCGTCGACCTCGGTCTGGACAACGCCGAGGCATTGGGCGACATCGGCGCGATGTCGTACCAGCAGGCGCTGGTGGACAACCGGCCCGACCTGCTGAACCAGGCCCTCGACTTCACCAAGCGGGTCATCGCCATCGACCCCCAGCGGCCGTTGTGGCTGTACAACCTCGGGGTCACCGAGCTCGCGCTGGGCCGGCGGGATCAGGCGATGGCGACGTTCAGATCGGCCGACACCGCGGCGAAGAAGGATCTCTCGACGGCGGCGTTCTGGGTCACGGGCGCGATGTCCGCGCTCGACGTCCTGGCCGAACACCGGCCCTCCGCCGCGGACGACGTGTTGGCGGCGAAGCAGTTCGTCGTCGGGGACCTGTTCGGCACCGCCACCGGCGCGCCGGCCCCGCCGTCGGACCTCCGACTCCAGCTGGTGGTCACGCCGTCACTGGTGCAGTTCGCCATCCCCAAGGCCGACGCGGCGTCCATCGACCCCACGCGCGACGTCGTGGTGGCCCAGTGGTACTACGACGACCCGGACGACCACGGGTTCGCGGTGCTGCCGGAGGTGTCGGGCCGGGTCGCGCTCAACACGGCCGCCGACGGCGGGTGGTTCAACGTCCTGCAGTACCTTCCGACCCCGGCGCCGCCGCGGTGCCTGCCGACCGGGACGTACCGGGTGGAGGTGTACGTGAACGGCCATCTGGCGGGGACGGCCTCCACCCCGGAGAACTTCGGTTCCCTCCGCACCGTGATCGACGAGGGGCTGAACGCGGGGTTCTGCATCCCAACCGGCTGGATCCAGAACCCGGTCTCCAAGGCGGGGGTGACCCAGGCCTGGCACACGCCGGACGCGTCGGAGGGGATCGCGGTCATCCGGGCGACGGTTCCCGGCGACCAGACCTCCGTGAACGTCCCGAAGATCCTCGACATCGGGGTCCGGAAGTTCGCGGCGGCGTTCCTGCCGCCGTTGCGGGGCCCGAGCGCACCACAGCACTTCCTGTTCATGGGGCTCACCCACCAGCTCGAGCAGTCCTATCGCTACCAGGGCGGCGTGATCCAGGCCGGCGCGGGCTACGACCCGGGCGAGGGCGCGGTGATCGTTGCGATCGCGTTCGGCCACACCGACCGCGTGAACGTGATCGAGCAGGCGTTCCAGTCCCTGTCCTCGCTCCAGCAGGTGCCCCAGGACTGAGCCGGGCGCCCGCGATCATCCGCACGCTCGGCCGCGTCCGAACCGGCGCGTTCAGTGGCCGGCGGGGGCGGCCTCCGCCCAGTTGGCGCCCCACCCGATGTCGGCCCGGAGCGGGACGGTCAGCTCGTAGGCGGCCTCCATCTCCCGCTTCACGAGCTCCGTGGCGGCCTCGACGTGGTGGGTCGCCACCTCGAACACCAGCTCGTCGTGGACGGTGAGCAGCATGTGGCAGTCGAGGTCGGTGTGCTCCCGGAGCGCCCGGTCGACCCGGATCATGGCGAGCTTGAAGACGTCCGACGCACCCCCCTGGATCGGCGCGTTGAGGGCCATCCGTCGGCCGAGGTCGCGGACGCGCGGGTTGGCGGCCTGGAGCTCGGGGATGTACCGCCGCCGCCCGAGCAGCGTCTCGGTGAACCCCTCTGCCGTGGCCCGGGCCACCTGTTTGTCGAGGTATTCCCGGATCATCGGGAACCCGGCGAAGTACGCGTCGATGAACTCCTGCGCCTCATCCGGCGCGATCCCCAGCCGGGACGCCAGCCCGTAGGCGTTCATCCCGTAGGCCAGGCCGTAGTTGATCATCTTGGCCCGGGACCGGATCGACGGATCGACCTGGTCCACCGGCAGCCCGAACACCCGCGCCGACGTCGCCGTGTGGATGTCCGTCCCCGATTCGAACGCCGCCGCCAGGCCCTCGTCGCCCGAGAGGTGGGCCATGATCCGCAGCTCGATCTGCGAATAGTCGGCGCACATCAGGACCTGCCGCTCGGGATCGCCCGGCACGAACGCCCGGCGGATGCGCCGGCCCTCCTCGCCCCGGACCGGGATGTTCTGGAGGTTGGGGTTGGCGCTCGACAGCCGCCCGGTGGCCGCGACGGCCTGGTTGAACGTGGTGTGCACGCGGCTGGTGGCGGGGTTCACCAGCCTCGGGAGCGCGATCAGGTAGGTGGAGTTCAGCTTGTCGAGCTCGCGCCACTGCAGCAGCGCGTCGACGATCGGGTGCTGGTCGCGGAGCTTCTCGAGCACGCTCGCGTCGGTCGACAGCTGGCCCTTCGGCGTCTTCTTCCCCGGCGACAGGCCCAGCTCGCCGTACAGGATCTCGCGGAGCTGCGGCGGGGAGTTGAGGTTGAACTCCCGCCCGGCGTGGTTCCAGATCTCGATCTGCAGCGCGGTCATCCGCGAGGTGGCGCTGGCGGAGAGGTCCTCCAGATAGGGAACGTCGAGCGCCACGCCCCGCGCCTGCATCCGGGCCAGGACGGCGGCGAGCGGCAGCTCCACCTCCTCGAGCAGGTACCGCAGGCCGGCCCGGTCGATGCGCCGCTCCATGGCCGGCGCGAGGAGGGCCACCGCCGCCGCCTGGGCCGCGACCGGCCGCCAGGCGTTGCCGAACAGCTGCCCGCCCTCCTCCTCCTCGACGCCCGACAGGACGTCCACGCCGAGGTAGGTCGCGGTGAGCGAGGAGAGCTCGTACGCGGCCTCGGCGGGATCGAGGAGGTAGCCGGCCAACATCGTGTCGAACACCACCCCGTCCACCTCCCGGCCGGAGCGCGCGGCCGAGGACTGCAGCTCCTTGGCGTCGTGGACCCACTTCTGCACGGCCGGCTCGGCCAACACGGCATCGGCCTCGACGCAGGGGAACGTCGCGTACACCGCCCGGCCCTCTCCCGTGGAGGCGGCCATGCCGTCGAGGCCCTCGCCCTCCGCGTGCAGCCGGACCGCGACGGGGCCCTTCCCGGCCAGGTCGCGGAGCTCCTCCCCCGTTCCCTCGGTGAGGTCAAGCTCGGTGTCCCACTCGGCGGCCGCCGCGCCCTTGCGGACGTCCTCCAGGCGCTCGAGGAGCGTCCGGAACTCGAGCGAGGTGAACAGCCGCCGGACCTGGTCCTCGTCCCACTCCCCCATGACCGAGTCGGCGGGATCGAGGTCGAGCTCGATGGAGGTGTCGAGACGGGCGATGTCCTTGTTCAGCAGCAGCTGCTCGCCGGCCGCCTCGATGCCGGCGCGGACCCGCGGCTTGAGCTCCTCGGTGTGCTGCAGCAGCTCCTCCACGCTCCCGTACTGCTGGATCAGCTGCGACGCGGTCTTCTCCCCCACACCGGGGACACCGGGGATGTTGTCCGACGAGTCGCCCTTGAGGGCCACGTAGTCGAGGTACTGCTCGGGGGGCAGCCCGAAGCGCTCGGTCACCGCGTCGACGTCGTACGTGACGATGTCGGAGATCCCCCGCCGGTTGAACATCACCGAGATGCCCGGCCGGACCACCTGGAAGAAGTCCCGGTCGGCGGTCACGATCACGACGTCGTAGCCCTCCTCGATCGCCCGCACGGCGAGCGTCGCGATGAGGTCGTCGGCCTCCTGCTCGGGGTGGCTGACCAACGGGATCCGGAGGGTCTCGACGACCTCGAGGATCAGCCCGAGCTGCTGGCGGAACTCGTCGGGTGTCTCGCGCCGGCCGGCCTTGTACTCCGCGTACCGCTCCAGCCTGGCCTTGGGGGTCCCGAGGTCGAACGCCACCGCGATGCGCTCGGGGCGCTCCTCCGAGAGGAGCTTGATGAGCATCGACGTGAACCCGTACACGGCGTTGGTGACCTGGCCGGTCGTCGTGGCCAGCGTGTCCGGCAGCGCGAAGAACGCCCGGTAGGACAGGCTGTGCCCGTCGAGGAGGAACAGCCGGGGGCGCCGTTCGGGCTCGCCGGAGCCCTCGGCCGACGTTTCCTGCGCCTCGGTGCCCACCGGACGGCATTCTAGGCCCTGCCCACGACACCCCTCCCCGGACGGGCGCGCGACAAGTTCGTTAGCCTCGGCTATAGTCAGGCTTCGCTGGAACGAAGTCGCCGGGGAGCCGGCGGCGCGACCCGAAAGGATGGGCGTGCTCCCGACGTTCGTGATCGGGCTCCGGGAGGGGCTCGAGGCATCCCTCATCGTCGGCATCGTCGCGGCATTCCTGGCCCGCAACGGCCGCCGGGACGCCCTGCGGTTCATGTGGGTCGGGGTCGCCACCGCCGTCGTCGTGTGCGCCGGGGCGGCGGTCGGGCTCCAGGTCCTGTCGGCGGACCTTCCCCAGCAGCAACAGGAGGGGCTCGAGACCGTGATCGGCGCCGTGGCCGTGGCCACGGTCACCTACATGGTGTTCTGGATGGGCTCGCACGCCCGCGAGATGAAGTCCCGCCTCGAGGGCGCGGCCGCCGACTCGCTGGCCAGGGGATCGTCCGTCGCCCTCGTCGCCATGGCGTGCCTCGCCGTGCTTCGGGAGGGGTTCGAGACGTCGGTGTTCCTGCTGGCGGCCTTCCAGGCCAGCACGGCGCGGTGGGCCGCCGGGGTCGGGGCGCTCCTCGGCATCCTCGTGGCCGTCGGGATCGGGATCGGGATCTACCGGGGTGGCATCCGGATCAACATGGCACGGTTCTTCCGCGTGACCGCGTTCGTGCTGGTGCTCGTGGCGGCCGGGCTGGTCATGTCGGCGCTGCACACCGCGCACGAGGCGGGCTGGCTGAACGTCGGCCAGACGCAGGCGCTGAACCTGTCGGGGGTCGCCCGGCCGGGGACGGTGCTGGCCGCCCTGCTCACCGGCGTGCTCGGCATCCAGCCGTTCCCGACGACGATCGAGGTCGCGGGCTGGCTGCTGTACGCGATCCCCATGGTGGTGTACGTCCTGCGCCCCCGCCGAACCTCGGGCGGGGGCCGGGCCGGGCACCGCGCGCCGGCCGTCATCCCGGCGAGGGCCGTCGACGGCCCGCAGGGCACGGCCACCGCGCGGGCGGTCCGCGCCGCCCGCGGCGTCGGGGCCGCGACGCTGGCGTTGTTCCTCGTCGGGTGCGGCTCGGGCGGGCCGGCCCCGGCCGGCGGCGACGCGCAGACGGTCCGGGTCGTGCTGCACCCGGACGGCTGCGAGCCCTCTCCGGCCTCCGTACCCACGGGATCGACGACCTTCGAGGTCCGCAACGACGACGCCTCGGCCGTGTCCGAGGCGGAGCTCCAGCAGGGCGGCAAGATCCTCGGCGAGAAGGAGAACCTGACGCCCGGACTCTCGGGGTCGTTCACGCTCCGCCTCGATCCCGGGACGTACCAGATGTTCTGCCCGGGCGCCGCCACCGACACGTGGACGTTCACCGTCTCGGGATCGGGCGCGGCCGGCTCGGAACAATCGGCGAGCCCGGCGGCCGCCGCCGCCGTCTCCGGATACCACAGGTATGTGGTCGACCAGGTCGACGAGCTCGTGCCCGCCACCGCGGCATTCGCCGGGGCCGTGCGGGACGGCGACCTCGACATGGCCAAGCGCCTGTTCGCGCGGGCCCGGGCCCCGTACGAGCGCATCGAGCCCGTGGCCGAGAGCTTCGGGGACCTCGACCCAGAGATCGACGCCCGCATCGACGACGTCGAGAACCCGGCCGACTGGACCGGCTTCCACCGGATCGAGAAGGCCCTGTGGGTGGACGGAAGCCTGGCCGGCATGACCCCGATCGCGGACAAGCTCGTGACGGACGTCGGGAAGCTCCAACGGCTGGTGGACTCGGCCACCTACCAGCCGGCCCAGATGGCGAACGGCGCGACCGAGCTGCTCGACGAGGTGGCCACCTCCAAGGTCACCGGCGAGGAGGACCGCTACAGCCACACCGACCTGTCGGACTTCGAGGCGAACGTCGCCGGCGCGAGGGCGGCGTTCCACCTCCTGCAGCCGATGCTGCGCGGAACCGACCCGGGCCTCGCGACGACGATCGAGGCCCGGTTCGAGGCGCTGCTCGCCGCGCTCGCGGTGCACCGGAGCGACCCCGGGTACCAGGACTCCGGATTCGTCGACTACTCGACCGTCACCGAGCCGCAGCGCCGTGCCCTGTCCCAGTCGGTCGACGCGCTCGCCGAACCGCTGTCCCAGGTGGCCGCGAAGGTCGCATGACGTCGGATCCCGCGGAGCCCGCCTCCGGGGGCCCGGCACGGGTCACGCGCCGGCGGTTCCTGGGCACCACCGTCGCCGCGGCGGGGGTCGGGGCGGCCGTCGCGGTGGGCGTCACGTCGGCGGTCGGCGGTGGTTCGCCGGCGACCGGCGAGGACACCGTCCCGTTCTCCGGCGAGCACCAGGCGGGGATCGCCACGCCGGTGCAGGACCGCCTCGCGTTCGCGGCGTTCGACCTCACCACCACGTCCCGGGGCGACCTCGAACGGCTCCTCCGGAACTGGACCTCGGCCGCGCGCCGCATGGTCGTCGGCCGCGAGCTCGGCCGCGGCGAGCCCGACCCCCTGGCGCCCCCCGTCGACACCGGTGAGGCCCTGGGCCTCCGGCCGTCCCGCCTGACCCTCACCATCGGGTTCGGGCCGACGATGTTCGACGACCGGTTCGGCCTGTCGGCCCGCCGGCCCGTCGCGCTCGCGGACCTCCCCCCGCTCCCCGGCGAGCGGCTCGACCCCGAGCGGTCGGGCGGCGACCTGTGCATTCAGGCCTGCGCGGACGATCCCCAGGTGGCGTTCCACGCCATGCGGAACCTCGCCCGCCTGGGGCGCGGCACGGTCGTGCTTCGCTGGTCGCAGCTGGGGTTCGGACGCACCAGCACGACGACGTCGGGCACGGCCACCCCCAGGAACCTCATGGGGTTCAAGGACGGGACGCGGAACATCCGCGGCGACGACCGGACGGCCCTCGACCGGTTCGTGTGGGTGGGCGATGACACCGACCAGCCCTGGATGCGCGGCGGCAGCTACGTGGTGGCCCGGCGAATCCGGATGTTCATCGAGGTGTGGGACCGGGCCTCGCTCCAGGATCAGCAGGACACCATCGGGCGGTTCAAGGTCTCGGGCGCGCCCCTGTCCGGAGGACGGGAGCACGACACCCCCCGGTTCGGCGACCGGACCTCGAACGGGCCGGCGATCCCGGATGACGCCCACATCCGCCTGGCCAGCGCCGAGGAGAACCACGGCGTCCGGATCCTCCGCCGGGGCTACTCGTTCACCGACGGCATCGACACCAGCCGCGGCGAGCTCGATGCCGGGCTGTTCTTCATCGCGTACCAGCGGGATCCCCGCACGCAGTTCGTGCCGCTCCAGCGCCGCCTCGGCGCGCACGACGCCCTCAGCGAGTACATCTCGCACACCGGCAGCGGGCTGTTCGCCTGCCCGCCCGGTGTCGGCGGCCCGGACGACTTCTGGGGGCGCTCACTGCTCGGCGCCGTCTGAGACCACCTCGACCCAGATCAGGCTGGCGACCTGGGTGCCGAGCGGCCGGGTCGAGCCGGCCACCTCCACCGGGATCGCCTGGACGATGGGCGAGGCGGTGGCAACGGTCACCCGCGCGCCGGTCATCAGCTCGTAGCCCTGCAGCTCGCGCAGCAGGTCGGGCGCGTCGTGCTCGGCGACCTCGGAGATCCGGCGGACCACCGCCGGGATGCCCGGCGGCAGCTGTGAGAGGGGGATGAGCTCGCCGTAGGGCTGGCGGCGCCCCGGGATCACGTTGCCGTGGGGACACGTCGTCGGGCCCCCCAGCAGCTGGTCGATCCGGTCGGCCACCCGTTCGGAGACGCCGGGGGCGAGGAGCTGAGCCTCCTCGTCCGCCACCGCCCAGTCGAACCCCAGCGCGTCGGTGAGCCACCGTTCGAGGAGGCGGTGCGTCCGGACGATCGAGTTGGCGAACTCCTCGCCGCGGTCGGTCAGCGAGACGGAGCGGTCATCGGCGATTCGCAGCCAGCCATCGCGCTCGAGGCGCTGGAGGGTGGCGGTCACGGTGGGCGCCCGCACGCCGAGCCACTCCGCGAGCCGGCCGGGCCGGACGCGCCCCTCCTCGAACCGGATGTAGAAGATCGTCTCGACGTACGCCTTGATGGTGTCCGAGCGGATCGCCCCGCCCGAGTGCCCCGCCGCCGGCCGTGCCATGGCGCTCATGGTAGCGACGCCGGGGCTCGCAGATGTCCACGTCACCGTGGTCAGCCGGCGCAGCCCCCGGTGGGGACCAGCACCAACGCCAGGGCGGCGACCGCGAGCGCCGTGGCCACGATGTTGGCGGGGAGGGCGATCGTGGGGCGGGCGTGCCTCGACGTCAGGTGGCCCGCCACCACGAGCGGAGCCACGATCAGCAGCAGGACCGGCGACCAGACGTCGCTGCCGGCCCGAACCGGCGAAAAGCTGCACGAGTGGTGCAGCCCCCACGACACGGTGAACAGCAACGGCCGCCCCACGATCTCCGCCCACAGCAGCAGGACGAGGAGTCCGAGGTTCACCGCCCCGACAAGAGCGGCCGCCACGTTCCCCCGCCGCCGATCAGCCACAGCCGTGAAGGAACGCGCGCCGGCGCACGGCCGAACTCCGCGCCGGCGCGAACCTCTGGGCACAGCACGGACCGGATACGCTTCTCCGCCACATGACCGACCACGACGACAACCCACCTCCACCCGGCATGACCGCCCGGGAGGCGCTCGACGCGGCACACGGGGCGCTGGCGGAGCTGGCCGGGAAGCTGGGGATCGAGTTCCTGGAGTTCGGCCAGCGCTCGGTCCGGGCCCGGATGCCGGTGGAGGGGAACACCCAGGCGTACGGCATCCTCCACGGCGGCGCCACGGCATCGCTGTGCGAGACGGTGGCCTCGATCGGCACGGCGTTCCTGGTCGGCATCGACAAGCTGGTCATGGGTATCGACCTGTCGGTGACGCACGTCCGCTCGGCGCGGTCGGGATGGGTCACGGTGACGGCGACGCCGCTCCGGGTGGGCAGGACGATCGCGCACTGGGACATGCGGGTCCACGACGACGACGGACGGCTGGTGGCGGTGTCGCGGCTCACGCTCGCGGTCCGGGAGCCCGCCGCGCGGCCATCGTGATCGCGGCGCCTGCGCCGGCGGGTCCGCTCGGGGCCATCCACGTCACGGGCACGCTCGTGAACGCCGCCACGGTCCTGGTGGGGACCGCGATCGGGACGCTGCTCGGCGATCGCCTCCCGGAGCGGATCCGGGAGACGGTCATGCACGGGCTCGGTCTGTTCGTCCTGGCGCTCGGGGTCGTGGAGAGCATGCAGGCGTTCTCCGGTCCGCTGGCGAGGTTCACGAGGGGAAGCGCCGTGGTCGTCCTCGGCAGCGTCCTGGTGGGCGGGGTGATCGGGGAGCTCCTGCGGATCGAGGACCACCTGACGAACGTCGGCGAACGCCTCCGCCGGCGGTTCGCGGGCGGCGCCGAAGGGGAGCAGCGCTCGCGGTTCACGGAGGGGTTCGTCATCGCGTCGCTGGTGTTCTGCGTCGGACCGCTCACCGTCCTGGGGTCGATCCAGGACGGGCTCCGGGGCGACTCGCAGCTGCTGATCATCAAGTCGGTCCTGGACGGGTTCGCGGCGCTGGCGTTCTCGGCGGCGCTCGGGTGGGGCGTCGGGTTCTCGGTCATCACGATCCTCGTGTACCAGGGGGCGCTGTCGCTCGCGGCGAGCTCGGTGGCCGGCGGCTTCTCCGCCGCGATGATCGCGGCGATGACGGCGGCCGGTGGGATCCTCGTCCTCGCGATCGGCCTCCGCCTCCTCGAGCTGCGGACGATCCGGGTGGGGAACCTCCTCCCGGCGCTGGTCCTGGCACCGGCCACCGTCGCGGTGATGCAGGCCATCCGATGACGGAGCGACGGGCGTCTGCCGACCGGCCGACGCCCACTCCCCCACCCGGCCGTCCACCCCGGAAATGTCACTCTTGTTTGCCCGGACCAGGCACGCCGACTACCTGCGGGTCTTCGCGGAAGTCCTTGCCCCGCAACGGTTTTCAATTGGTTGACAGGCCAAGGGCCCCCGGCTACATTCGCACCGGTCCCGAGCGGCCGCAGGGACCGAGAGCCGGGAAGGTCACCCGGCAGCGAGGTGGCAGCGCCGGTGGACGTCAGTCCAGTCGGCAGGTCTTCAGGGGGGCGAGAGTTCCCCGGCGAGACCGCCGCACCGCGCCGAGACATTCTCCTCTCGGGATACCGGGTCGCTCGGGACCACCCTTTGGCGGACCGAGGTGCCAAGTAGAAAACGCTCACGTATGGGGAAGGCGTGAGCGGGCCCAACGGCACCTCGGTCCGTCTTTGTGACCGCAGCCCGCCCCCGGGGCCCCGCGGGCCATGGCGGTTTCGCCATCCCCCACCGGATAATCGTGGCATGACTCGCCGGGGGGTGGTCGTCCGCGTGGCCGTCGCCGTCGTCGCAGTCGGCGCGATGGCCGGTTGCGGATCCGACGGGGATCCCGGGCTCGACAACCACGGCGTGACGCTCCACGTGGAGACGCCCCCCCAGCCGACCACCGGACCGTTCGTCGTGGTCGCCGTCGACAACCACTTCCACGACATCCACTACGCGGAGCGCAATCTCATCAACCAGAACCGACCGTTCGAGGTGAAGAACGAGGGCCGGAACCTCCACAACTTCACGGTGATCGGGACGAACATCAGCATCGACATCAAGCCGGGACACGAGTTCGTGTGGCCCCGTCTCGGCGACGTGCTGAAGCCCGGGAACTACCGCGTGATCTGCACGTACCACACGTACGTCCACCCGCCGATGGGCGGGCACTTCACGGTCACGCCGTAACCCGCTCGCCGTCCTGAGCTCACAGCACGGCGGACAGGAACGTCTTGGTGCGCTCGTGCTGGGGGTTCGCGAAGATCTCCTTCGGCTTGCCGCGCTCGAGGACCACACCGTCCTCCATGAACAGCAGCCAGGTCCCGACCTCCCGGGCGAACCCCATCTCGTGGGTCACGACCATCATGGTCATCCCCCCCTCGGCGAGCTCCTGCATGACCTCCAGCACCTCGCCGACCAGCTCGGGGTCGAGCGCCGACGTCACCTCGTCGAACAGCATCAGCGTCGGCTCCATCGCGAGGGCCCGTGCGATCGCCACCCGCTGCTGCTGCCCGCCCGACAGCTGCCCGGGGTAGGCGTCCGCCTTCTGGCCCAGGCCGACGTGCTCGAGCTGTTCGACGGCCCGGCTCCTGGCCTCCTCGTCGCCGAGCCCGAGGACCTTGTGGAGCGCCAATGTGATGTTCTTCATCACGGTCTTGTGGGGGAACAGGTTGAACGACTGGAACACGATCCCCATGTGCGTGCGCATCCGGTTGAGGTCGGTGCGGATGTCGGTCAGGTCGCTCCCCCGGAACCACACGTGGCCCTCGCTCGGGATCTCGAGCAGGTTCACGCAGCGGAGGAGCGTGGACTTGCCCGAGCCGGACGGACCGATCACCACCTGCACCTCGCCCGGATCCAGGGTCACGTCGATGCCCTTCAGGACGTGGTGGTTCCCGAACCACTTGTGGAGCCCTTCGATCCGGACGAGCGCCTCGTCCGAGCCGTCCCTGGCTCCGACGTGACCGTTCGGCTTGTCCTGCCCGTTCGCCTGCATCAGTGCACTCCCCCGGCTCCGACCAGCCCGCTCCGCAGGCGGCGTTCCACGTAGTTGACGAGGGCGATGAGCGGCAGCGTGACGGCCAGGTAGCCGAGCGCTACCGCGACGAACGCCGTCGCGCTGAACGTCGACGAGTACAGGTCCTGCGACGTGGAGTACAGCTCGAACTGGCTCGCCGCAAGGCCGAGCACGATCACCAACGACGTGTCCTTGATCAGGATGACGAACTCGTTCATCAGCGGCGGAATCACGCGGCGAATGGCCTGGGGGACCACGACGTAGCGCATGGACTGGAGGTACGTCATTCCCAGGCCCCGAGCCGCCTCGACCTGGCCGCGTTCGATCGACTGGATCCCCGCCCGGAACACCTCGGCCGAGTACGCGCCGGTGTTCACCGCGAGCACGATGGCGGCCGCGAGGAACGGGCTGGGGTTCCACCCGAGCCCCAGGAACAGACCGAAGTAGGCGAACGACAGCTGCCAGATGAGCGGCGTCCCCCGGAAGAAGTTGATGTAGGTCCTGGCCGGCGCGCGGACCACACGACGCGAGGAGAGCACCATCAGGGACAGCACCAGGCCGATCACGATCCCCCCGGCCTCTCCGCCGAACGCGAGCACGAGCGTGTTCTTCGCACCGCGGAGGAAGTCGTCCACGTGGCCGGCGAGCACGGCGAAGTTCAGGTCGAGCTTGGCGAAGGTCAGGAACTGCTGGGATGCGCTGAACCACCACACGAACGCCGCGACCAGGACGGCCTGGATCCCGAGGATCGCTCCGTCGTAGGCGTTGTCGCGCTTGCGGCGCGTGTCCATCTTCCGGTACGTGGAGAACCCCAGGACGATCGCCGCCAACCCGAGCACGATGGTGAGGATGAAGACGACCTTCATCTCGGTCGCCCGGAGCCCCTGGATGATGTGGCACACGCCCGCGTGCCCGGTGAAGTCGGCATCGATGCCTGCGTTGATGCATTCCTGCGACAGCGGGGGCGCGACGACCGCATAGTCGATCTGGATCGCGACCGTGCCGATCGCCAGGACCAGCAGCGAGGCCAGGCCGAGCAGGAAGATCGCGCGAGGGAACGGCGCCGTCGGCCCCCGCACGTCGGGCGGCGCCTCGCCGGTGATCGCGGAGCCGACCGACTGCTCCTCGGGCCTGGTCGCGGAGATCGCCATTGCTCCTCCCCTTCACCCCCGGGAACGGCGCGGGGTCCGCATTGGCGGACGCGGACCCCGCAGCCGGTCTCCGGCGGCCCCTAACTCTTCGGAGCGAACTCCGGCGGCAGCGGCAGCGTCGGGAAGTACTTGGTGAACAGCTGCTTGTACGTCCCGTCGGCGATCAGCGCCGCCAGCGCCGCGTCGATAGCCGGCTTCAGCGTGGGGTTCTTCGGGTTGATCGCGATGCCGTAGTGCTCGCCGGTGTCGATCGGCTCCACGACGTCCAGCGACGGCCGGTCCTCCGTCTCACCGATCGATGACGGCTCGTCGTTGATGATCCCGGTGAGCCTCCCGGCCTCGAGGTCGGTGAACGCATCCGTGATGGTCGTGTAGGTCCGGACCTGGATGCCCTTGGGCTCGAGGTTCGTCGTGGCCCAGTCCTTCCCGGTGGTCCCCTTCTGAACGCCGACCGTGTCGCCGGACTTCAGGTCGTCGGTCGTCTTGATGTCGGGCGTCTTGTCCTTGTTGATGGTGAGCGACTGGCGGGCGTTGTAGTACGGGTCCGAGAAGTCGACGATCTGCGAACGCTGGGGCGTGATGGTCGAGGCGGCCGCCACCGCGTCGAACTTCTGGCCCGTGGCGAGTGCGGTGAAGATCGTGTCGAAGTTCGCCTTGATCCAGTTCACCTTGGACAGGCCCATCCGCTTGGCGATCTCCTCCGTGATCTCGACGTCGAACCCCGTGAGGTTCCCCTTGGAGTCCTTGTACTCGAACGGCTTGTAGTCCAGGCAGCTCCCGACGGTGAGGACTCCTGCCTGCAGCGTGGTCGCCTTCGGGATCGGGGTGCCGGACGTGCCGGAGGTGCCGGACGTTCCCGAGGTGCCGGAGGTGCCGGAGGTTCCCGATGTGGTGGCGGTGGTCGGTCCGGTCGTCGCCGTCGTGGGCGGCGTGGTCCCCGTCCCTCCACTCTTGGCGCAGGCCCCGACCAGGGACAGCGCCATCACGCACGCCAGGACGCCGAAGAGCCGTCGTCGCATCAACGATCTCCCCCTTCTCGTTCCTCGAATCGGTGGATTGTAGGACTCATTCCTCGCCCAGGTAGGCCTTGCGGACGTCGTCGTTGCCGAGCAGCCGGTCGGCCCGGTCCTCGAGGACGATCGCGCCGGACTCGATGACGTAGCCCCGGTCGGCGATCCCGAGCGCCATGTGGGCGTTCTGCTCGACCAGGAGCACGGTCGTGCCCTGGCCGTGGATCTCCCGGAGCAGCTCGAAGATCCGCTCGACGAGCAGGGGCGCGAGGCCCATGCTCGGCTCGTCGAGGGTCAGGAGGCGGGGCCTGGCCATGAGCGCTCGCCCGATCGCGAGCATCTGCTGCTGACCGCCCGAGAGCGTCCCGCCCGTCTGCTTCTCGCGCTCCCTCAGCAGCGGGAACAGGCTGAACACGCGCTCGAAGTCCTCCCGCACTCCCGGGGAGTCCTTGCGCCCGTACGCCCCCATCTCGAGGTTCTCCCGGACGGTCATCCCCCCGAAGATCTTGCGGCCCTCCGGGGCCTGGGAGATCCCCAGCGAGACGATCTCGTGGGCGGGGACGTTGTCGATGCGCATCCCCCGGAACCGGATCTCGCCGGCCGACGGCCGCTTGACCCCCGAGATCGCCTTCAGCGTCGTGGACTTCCCGGCGCCGTTGCCGCCGATCAGCGTGACCATCTCGCCCTCGTCCACGCGCATCGAGACGCCCTTGACGGCCTCGATGCCGCCGTAGCGCACGCGGACGTCCTCGAGCGTCAGGAGCGGCTTCGCGCCGTCGCTCACGGTGCCTCCTCCACCTCGCCCGCGGGCGGACGCCTCCACTGGGCGTCGTCGCGCGCCTCCTCCGCCGAGGCGGTCACCGCCGGTTCCGCGGTGACGGAGGTCGGCCCGTCGGCGGGAGGCGCGCCGTCGTCTGCGGCCGGCTCGCCCTCGCCGTCCTCCTCGGCGTTCTGCCGCCCGAGATAGGCCTCGACCACCCGCGGGTCACGCTGGATCACCGATGGCTCGCCCTCGGCGATCTTCTCGCCGTAGTCGAGCACCGCGACCTTGTGGGAGATCCCCATGACCACGCGCATGTCGTGTTCGATGATCAGGATCGTGATTCCCTCGTCCTGGATCTTGCGGATCAGGGCGGTGAGCGTCCCCTTCTCGGTCGGGTTCATCCCGGCGGCGGGCTCGTCGAGCAGCAGGAGCTTGGGGTTCGTGGCCAGCGCGCGGGCGATCTCCACGCGGCGCTGGTCCCCGTAGGAGAGGTTCCCGGCGAGCTCGTTCGCGTAGCGGTGGATGCCGGCGAACTCGAGCAGCTGCTCGGCGCGGTCCTGGCCGTCGCGATCCTCCCGCCGCTGCTTCGGGGTCCGCAGGATCGCCTGGAACACGTTCTGGTCGTGGTGCGCGTCGGCCCCCACGATGACGTTCTCGATGGACGTCATCTCGGCGAACAGCCGGATGTTCTGGAACGTCCGGCCGATACCGGCCCGGGTGATCTCGAACGGACGCCGCCGGCGGTGTCTGCGCCGGTGCAGGATGTCATCCCCCTCGAACAGGATGGCGCCCTCGCTCGGCGGGAAGATCCCGGTGATCAGGTTGAACAGGGTGGTCTTCCCCGCCCCGTTCGGCCCGATGAGCCCCACGATGGTGCCGCGGTCCACGTCGAGGTCGATGTCCTTCAGGGCCTGGAGGCCGCCGAAGTGCTTCGACACGCCGCCGATCCGGAGCAGCGGCGAGCCATCGTCCGTCGCCGCGGGCTCGGTGCGTTCCTCGGCCATCACGTGGTCATTCCTCCGACAGCTCGTACAGCTCGCTGCCCTCGGAGTGCGGGGCGCCCTTGCGGAGCTCGGCCTTCCGGCGGCGGGAGGGGATCAGGCCCTGGGGCCGGAAGATCATCATGAGGATCAGGGCGGCCCCGAAGATCAGGTACCGGTAGGGCGTGATGCCGCGGAAGACCTCGGGGACCAGGGTGACGATGATGGCGCCGACGATGGCGCCGGGGATCGAGCCCATCCCGCCGATCACGACCATGGCGAGGATCAGGATCGACTGGATGAGGGTGAACTGATTGGGGGCGATCGAGTTGATCTCCCAGGCGAACAGGACGCCCCCCACGCCGGCCGTGCATGCCCCGATCGCGAACGCGGTCAGTTTCATGCGCACGACCGGCACGCCCATGGCCGCCGCGGCGACCTCGTCCTCCCGGACGGCCACCCACGCCCGTCCGATCCGGGAGTTGTCCAGCATGTGGATCGCCACCACCCAGATCACGACGAAGGTCAGGGCTAACCAGTAGTACTTGTCGTCGGTCAGCGTTCCGAACACGATCGTGTGGTTGGGCAGCGTGATCACCGGGTGCGGGATCGAGGAGATCCCCCTCGGACCGACCGTGATCGAGTCCAGGTTGTTGGCCGTGATCCGGACGATCTCCCCGAAGCCCAGCGTCACGATCGCCAGGTAGTCGCCGCGCAGCCGGAGGGTTGGGGACCCCAGGAGGACGCCGGCGATCACCGCGACCACGAGGGCGGCGGGGATGATCAGCCACATCCACGCCGCCCACTGGGGCTTGTCGAGGAACGTCACCGTCGGCGGCGAGGCGTTGAGTCCCAGGCTGAACTTGGCGGCACCGGTCATGATCGCCGCCGTGTAGGCCCCGATGGCCCAGAACGCCACGTACCCCAGGTCCAGCAGCCCGGCGAACCCCACGACGACGTTCAGCCCGAGCGCGAACAGCGCGAAGTAGGCCACCTTGAACAGCACGGCGCCGTTGGTGGCGAGCTCCACCCACGGCGGGAGGTGGAACCACGTCGTGATGAACGGCAGCAGCCCCGCGGCCACGGCCAGGACCAGCCCGGAGAGCGGGAACAGCCACTTCCGGCGGGGCTGGGACCACGTGCGGACCTCCTGCGATGCGGTCTCGTAGTGGGTGTGGAGACGCACGCCGAGGAACACCCACACCCAGATGGCCAGCCCGATGACGATGGAGAGGCTGAGGCTCGTCAGCCACGCCTCGTACAGCACGATGCCGGTGACCACGCCGCCGACGACCGCGACGATCGTGGCGGGGGCGAGCTTCAAGGTTCGAAGGGCCGCCCACCGGCGGTGCACCGACTCGCTGGCAGCCTGCCGGCGGCGGCGCCAGGCCATCGTCCGCGACAGCTCGGGCATGTCATCGACCATGACGTCGTCGCGTTCCCGCGTGCTCACGCCGTCGCTCCGATGCGTTCGCCCAGGATGCCGGTCGGCCGGATCATCAGCACGAGCACCAGGACGACGAACACGACCACGGTCGACCACCGGGCGCCGAAGCACGGCACCGAGTAGCTCTGGATGAGGCCGAGGACGAGCCCGCCGAGCATCGCGCCCCGGATGTTCCCGATGCCCCCCAGGACGGCGGCCGTGAACGCGGTGATGCCGGGGGTGAAGCCGATGAGCCAGAACGACGGCACGGCCGGGAAGATCCCCACGTACAGCATCGAGGCGACCCCGGCCATGATGCCGCCGATCAGGAACGTGTTCACGATGACACGGTCGATGTTCACGCCCATGAGGGAGGCCGTCTCCTTGTCCTGGGCCACCGCACGGATCCCGCGCCCCAGGCGGGAGCGGCGCACGAACTGGTCGAGCGCGATCATCGAGACGACCGACACGAAGATGACCCACAGCTCCGTGTTGGTGACCCGGGCCGAGAAGACGTAGAAGGCCGTCTTCGTGGCCATGAGGGTCGGGAGGGGCTGGGGGCTCGGGCCGAGGATCGCCGGGATCTTGATCGGGCCGATGTAGTGGAGGCCGTCCGCCAGGTTGAACAGGTACTGCAGCGCGAGCGACGCCCCGATCGCCGTGATGAGGAACGACAGCCGCGGCGCTCCGCGTCGCCGGAGCGGCCGGTACGCCACGCGCTCGAGGACCACCGCCGTGAGCGCACAGAAGAACATCGCCGGGATCATCGAGCCGACGATCACCGCGATCTGCCCGAACCCGCCGATGGGGTCCACCACGCCGAACCAGTTGCGGAACGCGTACAGCGTGATGACGGTGCCGATCATGAAGACCTCGGAGTGCGCGAAGTTGATCAGCTGCAGCACCCCGTACACCATGGTGTAGCCGAGCGCGACCATGGCGATGATCGCGCCCTGGGTGATCCCGTTGACCGTCTGCGGCCAGAACTGGTGGAAGAT
>DATBHM010000190.1:0-5335 GCA_036557505.1 Actinomycetota bacterium
CTGGGGCACGGCCTGACGATTGCCTGGGACGACTCGGTCACCGAGCTCGCCCGGGACCGTGGGGTCACGCTCGAGATGTGCCCGACCTCGAACTGGTTGACGCACGGCGTCGACCGCGTCGCCGACCACCCATGCCTGCGCCTGCTCCGCGGCGGCCTCCACGTCACGTTGAACACCGACGACCCCGGCCTGATGGGCATCGACCTCAGCCACGAGTACGAGGCCGCCCGCTCGGAGATCGGGTTCTCCGACGACGACTTCGCGGCCGCCGTCCGCAACTCGCTCGCAGCCACGTTCCTCCCACCCGACGTGGTCGCGGACGTCCGCCGCCGCCACTTCGCCTGGGTGGACTGACCAGGCCCGCTACCTTCGGCGGAGGTCGGCCTGGATCTCCCTGGCGGCGTTGGCGCCCGGGGCGCCGGTGATACCGCCGCCGGGGTGGGCGCCCGAGCCGCACAGGTACAGCCCGGGGACCGGCAGGCGGTAGCGGGCCATACCGAGCGCCGGGCGCCAGGCGAAGAACTGGTCGAGGCCGGGTTCGGCGTGCAGCGGGTGGCCGCCGGTGAGCCCGTACTCGCGCTCGAGATCGGCGGGCGTCACCACGTGCCGGGCGACGACGTGGCCGGCGAGCCCGGGGGCGTGCTCCTCCAGCGACGTCGTGACGAGGTCGGCCAGCGCGTCCCTCGACGCCGCGTCGTCCCAGGAGCCGTCGCGGAGCTCGAACGGCACCCATTGCACCATCGCCGACACCACGTGCGTTCCCTCCGGGGCGAGCGTCGGGTCGGCGGCGGTCGGGACCGTCACGTCGAGGAACGGCCGCTCGGGCAGCCGGCCGTACTTCGACGGGTCGAACGCGAGGTCCAGCTCGTCGATGCCGGTCGCGTTCACCAGCAGCCGCCCCTCGACCTCGCCGTCGCTCGCCGCGGTGAACGCCGGCGGCCCGTCGAGCGCGAGGTGCACCTTGGCCACCGTCCCGGGGACCCGGATGGTTCCGGCTCGCCAGCCGAGCGAGGGGCCGAGCACCTCGGGGTCGATCAGGTCGAGCAGGGTCCGGCGGGGGTCGGCGCCCGAGACGACGGCCCCCGCGGCGACCTCCTCGCCACCGGCGAGCACCACGCCCGACGCGCGGTCTCCGGCCACGGTGACGCGTCGGACCTCCGTCCCGCACCGCACCTCACCGCCGGCGGCCCGCACGGCCGCGGCCAGCGCCTCGGACAGCGCGCCCGGCCCGCCCGCGGCGGTGGCCGATTCGCCCGCGGGGCCGGATGTGGTCCCGGCGAGCTCGGCGAGCAGGACGGCGGTGGACCCCGCGGCGCGCGGCCCCATCGCCGTGTACCGGACGCCGCCCACCGCCACCGCGGTCCGAACGGCGTCCGAGTCCAGGTGGTCCTCCACGAAGTCCGCGACCGCGGTCGGCAGGACGCGGATGGTCTCCCGGAGGTTCGACGGGCCCCCCAACCCGCGCAGGGCGCTGCCCAGCTTCAGGGCGGCGACGGCGTCGGCCATCGAGGGGGCGACGAGGTCGGGCGGCGTCATCGCGTGCAGCCACGCCATCACGCTGGCCAGGGCCCGGACCTTCCGGTCGAACGACGCCCACGCCTCGGCGTCCTTCGCCGACCACTCGCGGAGGCCGTCTGCCGTCCGGTGGGGGTCGCGGACGAACCGCACCGCCCGCCCCCCGGGGTGCAACGCCGTCGCCAGGGCGTTCGGCCGGATGAACCGCAGGCCGTGGCGTTCCAGCTCCAGCTCGCGGACGACCGAGCCGCGCATCCTGCCGATCCCGTGCGCGAGCGGCGCCCGGACGCCCGGCGCGATCTCGACGGTGTCGGCCGCCCCGCCGACGCGCTCGCGACGCTCGACGACCAGCACGCGCAGGCCGGCCCGGCCGAGCAGCGCGGCGCAGGTGAGCCCGTTGTGGCCGGCGCCGACCACGACCACGTCGAACCGCCCTGCCGAGGCGCTCACCGCCCGCCCCCGGCGCCGGTCCGGCTCCGGCCCCGGCGAAGCTCCTTCGCCACCTCCAGCGCGGCGATGCGGCCGGGCGCGCCCATGATCCCTCCGCCCGGGTGCACGGCCGACCCGCACATCCACAGCGACCGCAGCGGCGTCCGGAACCCCGCCCACCCGGGCACCGGCCGGTTGAAGAACAGCTGCTCCAGCGAGAGCTCGCCCTGGAAGATGTTCCCCTCGGACAGTCCGAAGGTCTCCTCCATGTCGAGCGGCGTCAGCACCTGCTTGTGGAGGATGAGGTCGCGGATCTTCGGGACGCGTTCCTCGATCGTGTCGATCACGGTCTCGCCCAACGCGTCGCGCTGCTGGTCGTCCCACCGCTTCCCGTCGGCCAGATGGTAGGGCGCGTACTGCACGAAGCACGACATCACGTGCTTGCCGGGCGGGGCCATGGACGGATCGACCATGGTCGGGATGATCATGTCGATGTACGGCCTCCGCGACGGGCGGCCGTGCTTGGCGTCGTCGTAGGCCAGCTCCATCCGCTCCACGGACGGCGAGAACGACAGGGCGCCTCGCAGGTGCTCCGTCGTCACCGAGTTCGGCAGGCAGGAGAACTCGGGCAGGGCGTCGAGCGCCAGGTTGACCTTCCCGCTGGAACCGCGGAACCGGAACCGCCCGACCTCGTCGGTGAACGACCGGTCCAGCGCGCCCGAGGGGGTCAGCTTGAGGAACGTCTGCCTGGCGTCGAGGCTGGACAGCACGACGTCGGCGTGGAGCTCCTCGCCGGTGTCGAGCGCGACGCCGGTGACCCGGTCGCCCTCCACCAGCAGCGACCCCACGGTGGCCCGGCACCGGATCTCCGCGCCGAGCGCCCGGGCCGCGTCCCCGATGGCGTTCGAAACGCCGCCCGTGCCGCCCCGGGGGATGCCCCACGCCCGGAACGCGCCGTCGATCTCGCCCATGTAGTGGTGGAGCAGCACATAGGCGGTTCCCGGCGAACGCACCCCCTGGAACGTCCCGATGATGCCCGAGGCCGACATCGTCGCGATCAGCGGATCCGTCTCGAACCACTGTTGCAGGAACTCCGTCGCGCTCATCGTCATCAGCTGGATGAACACGTCCCGCTGCCGGTTGGAGAGTGCCCGCCAAGCCTTCACCATCTGGCCGAGGGGGAGCCACTCGGTCGGGCGCGGGCGGCCCGGGTCGGGCGGCGTCATGGCGAGGATGGGCTTCACGAACCGCGCCATGTCGACCATCAGCTGGCCGTACTCCTCGTACGCCTCGGCGTCGGAGATCGACCACCGGCGCAGCTCCCGCATCGTGCGGCCGTGGTCGTTGACGCGCCAGAGGTAGTCGCCGTCGAGCGGCGTCATGGTGCCGTCGAGGGGGAGGATCTCCAGGCCGTGGGCCGGCAGGTTCAGGTCGCGGATGATCTCGGGCCGCAACAGCGAGACCACGTAGGACGCGACGCTGAACCGGAACCCCGGAAACACCTCCTCCGTGACGGCCGCGCCCCCCAGCAGGTGGCGGCGCTCCAGGACCACGGTGCGCAGGCCCGAGCGCGCGAGGTACGCCGCGGCGGTGAGGCCGTTGTGCCCCCCTCCGATCACGATGGCGTCGTACCGCTCCCCCATGCGTCCCTCCGGCGACGGAACCGGGAGGGTAGCAGCGAGCGTATGTGGCGGTGCGGTCCGACAGTCCAATCCCTGCGGCCGCGACATGCCGTATCTACAGGCGATGAGCGCGGGTCGAGCCCGGGGCGGGGTGCGGCGGAGGCCCCGGGCTCCCCGCGCCTTCGCATCCGGCCTCCTGCTCGCATCCATCGCCTCGGCCTGCACCTCCGGTGCCGCCTCCGTCCCCCCCGACCGGACGTCCGGGTCCCCGGCGGCGTCCGGGGCCGGGACGACGCCGGGTACGGACCACACCACCGCGCCGTCGGCGTCGGGGGGCGGAACCACGACGCCGTCGCCGTCCGGAGGCGGAACCACGACGCCGATCGATCCCGCGACCTGCCCCGTCCCCGCCACGGCCGCGCCGCCCGCCGACCGGCCGGACTACACCATGCGCCTGCGACTCGACCCCGTCCTGGGGACCGTCACGGGCACGCTCCGGGTCGCGTTCACCGCGGACGTCGCGACCGACCGGCTGGTGTTCCGGATGTGGCCGAACGGACCGCGCCAGGCCGGGGAGGGCGCCCTGCTCACCGCGGGCCCGGTCACCTCGGGCGGCGAGCGGCTCCCGACCGGGCAGCCCGACCCCACGACGCTCGTCGTGCACCCGCCGTCGCCGCTCGCGGCGGGCGAGTCGATCACGGTGTCGATGCCGTTCCGGCTGCAGACGCCGGGCGGCGTGCTCGACCGCATCGGGCACGACCGGGGGACGATGTGGCTGGGCTCGTTCTTCCCGATCCTCGCCTGGGAGCCGGGGGCGGGCTGGGCGACCGACCCGCCGACCACCTCGCTGGCGGAGGCGTCGACGTCGACGACGTCGGACTACCACGTGACGATCGACGCCCCGCAGGGTGCTGCGGTGTTCGCCTCGGGCGTCCGGGCGGGCGACCGGTGGACGGCCCTCGACGTCCGGGACTTCGCCGTCGGCGTCGGGAGGTTCACGAGCGCGACCACGACCGTGCGCGCGCCGAATGCCGTGAGGGTCACGGTCGGCGTCGAGGACGGCCTCCGCATCACGCCCCAGGACGCGGTCGGCCGGGTCGCCCGCGACCTCGCCCTCGTGTCGAAGCTGTACGGCACGTATCCGTGGCCGCAGCTGCATCTGGTGATCACGAGGGACATCGGCCGGGCGGGGATCGAGTACCCGACGATGATCTTCGAGGGCGCCGCCTCCTTCGCCCTCACGGTGAGCCACGAGGTCTCCCACCAGTGGTTCTACTCGCTGGTGGGCGACGACCAGGCTCGGGACCCCTGGCTCGACGAGGCGCTCGCGACGTGGGCGGCGGCGAACGTCAGCAACTACCTGGGGTACATGCGGTCGCAGACCGCGCACGGGCTCGAGCTGAGCCACGTCGCGTACCCCATGACGTACTGGGACCGGCACCAGGACGACTACGGCGAGGGCGTGTACTGGCGGGGCGCGCAGGCCCTCGACGCCCTCGGACCGGTCGACGCGGTGAACTGCGCCCTCCGCCGGTACGTGGCCGAGTACGCGTACCGCATCGCCACCACACCCGACCTCATCGCGTCGCTGGCCGAGGTGTTCCCCGACGCTCCGAAGGTCCTCGCACCCTTCGGGATCCCGGCGAAGGGCTGACCGGACCTCCGTGTGGGAACATGCCGCGGCCACGAAGGGAGGTCGCGAGGCGGATGAGTGAGGGGACCGCGTTCCACCGGCGGACGGCGCCACTCAACCGGAAGCTGCAGTGGCG
>DATBHM010000191.1:0-11504 GCA_036557505.1 Actinomycetota bacterium
CAGCTCGAAGGCCAGGACCGCCTCGGCATGGCGAGCACACAGCTGCTCCAGCTCGGGCACCGCCCAACTCTCCCACCACGGACCTGCAGGTGTGGCGGAGACGGCGCGATTCGAACGCGCGAGGGAGCTCAACACCCTCTAACCGCTTAGCAGGCGGCTGCTTTCGGCCACTCAGCCACGTCTCCGCGGGCGATTGTACCGAGTGGCCCCGAGCGGCTTCCCGCGGTGGGAGCTCGTGGGTGCGGGAGGCGACCGCACCGTCCGACCGGATAGGCTCCGGCCGGTGGAAGGGTGAGGTTGCGTCGAGGGAACCTGTTCGGGCGGGGGGTGCTGGCCGCGGTGGCGCTCGCCGGCACGCTGACCCTGACGTCGAGCCCGGCGGCCGCCGGGACCCAGCAGCCCTGCCGGAACCCCGAGACGCCGGGCTGGTTCCACAAGGCGGTCGTGACCTCGATCGAGGTCTCGAAGGGCATCCCGGACTGGTGGGCGGGCAGCGCGTACCTCCCCCGGATCGTCTGCTGGCAGGGCACGAGGTTCCACACGGACTTCCGGGTCGCGGGCGGGCCGCTGCACGTCTGGCACGGCATCTTCGCCATGACGGTCGAGGAGATGCAGACCATCCAGGGCCCGTGGATGATCAAGGACAGGGGCGGGTTCCGGCTCAGCGCAAGCTGCTTCGTGCACGGCTGGGACGCCTGTTCCCACACCACCGAGCACACCGCGACCATCCAGCAGCTCATCGCCGGGCTCCGGTGGATCTGGCTCGAGTACGGAACCCCCAAGGCGGCCTGGAACCGCATCGTCGCGACCGGCCGCTTCGACTCGTACCCCCGCACCGGGACCGACAACAAGGTGACCACCTCGCCGCTGGGCAGGTGTCCGGTCCAGGGTCCGAACGACTACCAGGACGACTTCGGCGAACGCCGGACGGTCGGCGGCTACCACCCCCACTGGGGGAACGACATGCACGCGCGCATCGGCGTACCGATCGTCGCGCCGTTCGACGGGTTCGCGGTGGCGCACGACGACGGGTGGTTCGGCGGGAAGTACGTCACGGTGGTCGGCGCGAGGGGCTACGTGCGCAACGGCCACATGAGCCGGTTCGGGACGCTCGGCGCCGTGAAGGCGGGAACCGTGATCGGCTACGTGGGGGAGACGGGCGACGCCTCGGGGCCCCACGACCACTTCGAGTGGCACCCGTGGGTCGTGCCCAGCCCGCTGCACCGCTCGCCGTTCGGCTTCACGCGCGTCATGGACGCGATCGACCCGAATCCATTCCTGGACACGGTCTGCTGACGACCGTGGGCCGGCGCCCCCGGGATGAGGGGTTTCTCACGTTTTCCACGAGGGGGCACGGGTAGGACCGGATCGTCCGGCCGCGATCGACGACCTCCTCCCGGGTTCTCGCCGGACCCATGGGCCAGACGGCCGGCCGTCCACGACCGGTCGGCCGTCGCCAGGCGGAGCCGGCGGCCTGCGGGCCCGCACCTCAGGTCGCCGGTTCCATCGATCGACGGTCAGGGTGAGGCGGAGAACGTCGCCTTCAGGTTGATGTTCCCCTGACTCGAGTCCAGGTGCGTGCAGGTGGCGCTGCCGCTCACCGCGCCGCCGTCGTCGTGGCTCACCCTGATGGCGCATTCGCCCTTGGTGGAGGTGGCGATCAGCGTGTCCTTGGTGACCACCAGGACCAGCGTGTTGCTGGTCTTCGCGGTTCCGTCGATCCCGAGGCCGGTGATCGAGAACAGGTCCTTCGACTCGTTCTTGTAGACGAAGACGGTGTCGACCTGTCCCACCTGGGCCCGGTCCAGGGTGGCGTCGAACCCCGTCTCCGTCGCGCCGTTCACGTCGACTCGCGCGGTTCCCTCCTCGAGGGGAACCCCGCCCATGGACTGGATCTTCGACTTCGTATCCATGCAGGCGGTTCCGAGGACCAGCACGGCGGCGGCCAGCGCCAGCACGGCGATCGGTCGTTTGCTCATGGCGCGGAATATCGGCACGGCCGGACGCCGAGTCAAGGCAAGCATCGCTCCGGGCGCGCTCAGCCCCGGGACGAGGATCGTCGCGGGGAGGATCCGGGGCCGTCGGGCACGCGCCGCGTGACCCTCCCGATAGCATGCCCTCTGCCCGCGGGAGGAGGGCACGATGGACTCGACGGAACCACAGGCGGACCAGGAGCTGCCGGACGACGACGCCCTGGCCGCGCAGGCGCGCGACGTGCTCGACGGGAACTGGACCGGGCATTCCACGATCCCGGCACCCGGGCTGTACCCCCACCAGTGGAACTGGGATACCGGGTTCATCGCGATGGGCCGCTCCACCTACGACCAGACGAGGGCGGAGACCGAGCTGCTCAACCTGTTCGAGGCCCAGTGGCGGACCGGGATGCTGCCGCACATCAAGTTCAACCCGGAGGTCGCCCGGGACGCGTATTTCCCGGGACCGGACTTCTGGCGCAGCCCGGCGGTGCCGGTCTCGCCGAAGGGAGTCGAGACGTCGGGGCTGACCCAGCCGCCGGTCCACGGGTTCGCCGCGCTGGAGATGCACCGCCGGTCCTCGGACGCCGAGCAGTCGGCGGCATTCCTGCGCCGGCTGTTCCCGGGGCTCGCGGCCCAGCACCGGTACTTCCGGGACCGGCGAGCGGCCGGACCGGATGGGCTCACCTACGTGCTGCACCCGTGGGAGACGGGCCTCGACAACTCACCGGCGTGGGACGAGGCCTTCGTGGGGTTCGAGATCCCGCCGGGGGCCCTCCCCCCCTACCAGCGTCGCGACCTGGCGCACTCGGACGCGCGCGACCGCCCGACCAACGACGCCTACGACCGCTTCGTGTATCTCGCGGTCGTGTATCGCGAAGCCGGCTACGACGACGCGCGGGTGCGCGACCGGACGCCGTTCCTCGTCGAGGACCCGATGTTCAACTCGATCTGGGCCTGGTCGGCCGCGTCGGTCGCCGAGATCGCGGACGTGATCGGCGAGGACGGGACCGAGTTCCGCGAGGACGCCGAACGCATCACCCGCGCCATCGAGACGAAGCTGTGGGACGCGGACGAGGGAAGGTTCTTCCCGTTCGACGTGCAGGACGGGGCGCACATGGACCACCACTCGATCGTGTCGTTCATGCCACTGGTGGCGCCGGGGCTCGACGGTGCGATCGCCCGCCGGTCGGCGCACACGCTCCGACTGGTCCGGCGCTGCACCCACGAGACGCTCGGGCGAACGTGCTTCGTGATGCCGTCGTTCCCACCGCGGGATCCGGGGTTCGACCCGCGGAAGTACTGGCGGGGGCCGATCTGGATCAACACGAACTGGCTCCTGGAGCGGGGATGTCGCGCCACCGGCGACGACGCCCTCGCCGACGAGCTGCGGACGTCCACGCTGGAGCTGGTGCGCCGCAACGGGTTCCGCGAGTACTTCGACACGCACACCGGCGGGGCCTACGGCGGCCACCGGTTCAGCTGGTCGGCCGCGCTGACGCTCGACATCTTGGCTTCGTGACGTCGCACAAGACCGGCCGGACCAGCGCGGGCGTGCTTTTGTGGCGGCGCGGCGACTCCGGGTTGGAGGTGCTGCTGGGCCACCCCGGTGGGCCGCTGTGGGCGAAGAAGGACGCCGGTCACTGGACGGTCGTCAAAGGGGAGATCGACGCCGGCGAGGCGCCGGAGGACGTGGCCCGGCGGGAGTTCAAGGAGGAGACGGGGCACGACCTGCCGGACGGCCCGATGGTGAGCGTGGGCCGGATCCGGCAGAAGTCCGGCAAGGTCGTGCTGGGATGGGCGGTGGAGGGCGATCTCGACCCCGCGAACGCCGTCAGCAACACCTTCGAGATGGAGTGGCCGCCGCGGTCCGGCCGCCGAGCGGAGTTCCCGGAGATCGATCGCGTCGAGTGGTTCGCCCTCGAGGAGGCCAGGCGCCGCATCAAGGATGCCCAGTCCCCGTTCATCGACCGGCTCGAGGCGATCGAGCAGACCGGCGGGTAGCAGAGGCGCGGACTGCGCCGCACCGGCTCCGGTCGTATGATCCGGCCGACTGGGGAGAGGGGGTCGCGACATGAAGCGTATGGGTCGAGCACTTCCGCGAAGGGCGCTGGTTGCGAGCATCGGCGGCGCGCTCTGTGCGCTGTTCGCCGCGACGTCGGCCGTCAACGCCGCCCCCCGACCGCAGTTCGAGGCCGCCGCCGCTGCCGGCCACCCGTCGCTGCTGCTCGGGCGGTCATCGGCGCTGTCCGGCGGGCTGCTGGTGGCGGGCGGCACGACCGCCGCCGGGAAGGGTGCCGTCTTCATCTTCCGGCGGCCGAAGGGGGGCTGGCACGACGTCACCCCCGTGGCGATCCTCACGCTGAGGAACGAGCCGGCCGGCGACGGGTTCGGTGTATCGGTCGCGACGGACGGCTCGACGATCATCGTCGGCGCGCCGGAGACCACCGTCCGCGGGCACACGAATGCCGGGGCCGCATACGTGTACGCGAGGCCGCCCCACGGCTGGGCGAGCACGTCGCACCCGACCGCCAGGCTGACCGACTCGAGTCCGGCCGACAGCGACTTCGTCGGCGGGCAGGTGGGGGTGTCGGGGCGCACCGCTCTCGTGGGGGCCGCGAACCGGGACGTCGGCTCGCAGGCCGATGCCGGGGCCGGCCTGATCTTCGTCGAGCCGCCGCAGGGGTGGGCGACCCGCCATCAGACGGCGGTGCTCACCTCGAGCACGGCAACCGCGGCCGACCAGACGGGGATCGACGTGGCGATCTCGGGAACGAGGGTCGTGCTCGGGAGCCGTGCCGGGGACGCGTTGGTCTTCGTCAGGCCGCACTCGGGTTGGGCCGATGCGACGGAGACGCGGCGCCTCGGGCCGGGGACACCGAGCGCCACGTTCGGCCAGGGCGTGGCGATCAACGGAACGACGGTCGCCGTCGGTGACCCCGGATACACCGGATCGCACATCAGCCAGGGGGCCGTGTACGTGTTCCAGCGTCCGGCCGGTTCCGGATGGGGCGGAGGCACCTCGACGTTGACGCCGAAGGCCCGACTCACCGCAGCCGACGGCGAGGCCAACGACGCGATCGGGTCCGTCCTCGCGGTCGGCTACGGCATCGTCGTGGCCGGAAGCCCGTCGCACGACGTCGGAACCGCCCAGGAACAGGGCGTCGCCTACGCCTGGCACATGCAGCAGTCCGGCTGGCACGACTCCGACAGCCCCCGCGAGCTCGTGGCGGCGGACGGGCGGCAATTCGACGAGTTCGGGTCCTCGGTCGCGGCCAACGGCCGGACGGTCGGCGTGGGCGCGCCGTTCGCCGACAACCCCAACATCGCGAACGACGACTCGGACGGCGTCGAGTACGTGTTCCCCTGACGGGACGGACACCACCGCTCGCCGTCGACCCGCACGTCGCCTGCGATCCCGGTGCTGCGCACCGCATTGTCTGGCGGCCGGTCCCTCACTCGGAGGAGGATGTCATAGCATCGGTCGGCATGCGGTTGCGCCGTCCCGGGGGCCGCCGCGCGAGAACGGGGAGCATCACGTGAAGAAGCCAGGCCTCAACGCGCGTCGCCTGTTCCGAGTTGGACTCGCCGCCGGGGTGGTGCTCCTCGTGTCGACGGCCGGGTATCTGGCACCCGCCCAGGCCACGAACCCCCGCATCAAGCAGTACACGACCGCCATCAGCCCCGCCAGCGTCGGAGCCGGCTCCACGGTCTCCTACACGCTGAAGCTCACCAACGTTCCGGCCAGCCCGCAGAGCATCAGCGCCGCCAATCTCAGCTCCGCAATGACTTCGAGCACCAGCGCACACTTCTCGTTCCTCCAACCGTCGCCCGCGTCAGGATTCCCGCAGGCGCTCAGCCGGCCACTCCTCGACGGCACGACGCCCGTGGGGTCGGCCACCTTGACGAGCGCAACCCAGCTCCAGATGCGCAACCTCTGGCTGCGACCGGGCCACTTCGTCACGGTGACCTTCAACGCCGAGGCGCCCTGCGTCGGAAACGGGCTCGTCTACTCGTGGAACGCCTCGGTCAAGCAGTCCAACGACTTCCACGGGCCGCCCGGCAACGACTACCACCTCGCCGGATCTCCGGCCGCCACGACCGTCGCCGGTGGCTGTCACCTGGGGTTCACGGCCGAACCCGCCACCACGCTCGCCGGGGGGTCGATCACGACCGGCCTGTTCTCCACCGGCGGGCCGATCACCGTGGGGGTCTTCAGCCAGACCGCTCCTTCCACGCCGGCCTCGACCCCGGTCACGTTCTCGACCGCCCTCGTGAGCATGACCGCCTCCGATGTGGCGAGCGGCGGCGCGCTGACCCTTCGGGGCACGACCACGAGGACCGCCGTGTCCGGCGTCGCGACGTTCACCGACCTCGCGATCGTCGACGGCAACCACCAGGTGATCCTCCATGCGGCGCCGGCCAACGCCGCCGCCGACGGGATCGATTCCACCGGCGCCGACTCCGAATCGTTCGACATCACGGACGCGGCAGCGGATTGCGCCAACCCGAAGCCGGGCACGCCGACATGCTCCGGCGGGGTCCCGGACGGCAACGCCTCGACGAAGGCCGTCGTCACGACCACCGCGACGTCGGGGTTCCTGGCGGTCTCCCTGGACGTCCAGTTCGAACGCCTGACCGTCTGCCCGGGATCGCGCTACGTGCTGCCGCCGACGGACGGCGTGACCTACGACGTGTACGGGGGGTCCGGCGCGATGACGCTGAGCTACACGGTCCTCAAACCCGACCGGCCGTGGTGGAAGTTCGAGCTGTGCTACGCATCGACCGCCGCGTTCACCACGCCCACCGGCCCGGCGGGGACCATGACCGACGAGAGCGGCGACACGTACTACATCGGGTTGCTGCGCGACTGCGGTCGGTGGACGCCTGCGCCCTGCTTCGCCGGGCCCACGACCGACCACAGGACCTGCGCGGTCACCCTGAGGGCCTATCTGCCCGCGGAAGGCGACCGCTGGACCCACTAGGAACGGAACGGGACCGCCGAGACACGTAGACAGGGCGCCGTCGACCTCGGAGTCGGGGGGCCTCCGTCGTCCCGGGGAGCCTTCAGGCATCCCCCCGCGCGGTCGTAGGGTACGTACGTGCAGATCTGTCCCAATTGCGGCGAGGAGAACCCCGACCGGTTCCGACTGTGCGGAATCTGCGGGACCAGGCTCGCGCCGGAGATCGGGGCGAAGGAGGTCCGCAAGACCGTCACCGTGATCTTCACGGACCTCAAGGGGTCGACGTCCCTGGGCGAGCGCCTGGATCCGGAGACCCTGCGCGAGGTGCTCTCGCGGTACTTCGGCGAGATGAGGGCCGTGCTGGAACGCCACGGCGCGGCCATCGAGAAGTACATCGGTGACGCCATCGTCGCGGTGTTCGGCCTTCCCCGGGTCAGGGAGGACGACGCGCTCCGCGCGGTTCGGGCCGCGATCGAGATGCGGTCGGCGCTCGCCGGACTGAATCACGAGCTGGAGGCAGGGTGGCACGTCCGGCTCGAGAACCGGACGGGCGTCAACACTGGCGAGGTGGTCGCCGGCGAGGTCCACGCCGGGCAGCACCTGGTCACCGGCGATGTGATGAACACGGCCGCCCGGCTCGAGCAGAACGCCCCCACCGACCAGATCCTGATCAGCGGATCGACGCTGCGTCTGGTGCGGGACGCGGTGGACGTGGAGGAGGTCGAGCCCCTCGAGCTCAAGGGCAAGGCCGAACGAACGCCCGCGTATCGCCTCCTGGGCGTGTCGTCGCAGGAGGGGGTCGCCCGGCGGACGGACACGCCCATGGTGGGACGCACCGACGAGATGGACCTCGTCGTCACAGCCATGGAGCGCGCGTTCGACGAAGGGCGTCCCGAGCTCGTCACGATTCTCGGACCGGCGGGGGTCGGGAAGTCCCGGTTCCTGCAGGAGGTCGTGACCCGCGCCGGGGACCGGGCCACCTCGCTGCGCGGTCGGTGTCTCTCCTACGGCGAGGGCATCACGTTCTGGCCCCTGGGCGAGATGATCCGCGAGGCCACGGGGACCACCGGCGATTCGCACGACGCCGCGAAGACGCAGGCCGAGCTCGATCGGTTGCTCGCCGACACGGGGGGCGGGGTGGCCGAGCGGATCGGCGCCGTGATCGGGCTGTCGGACGCCACCTTCCCGGTGCAGGAGACGTTCTGGGCGGTCCGGACCTGCCTCGAGACGCTGGCCCGGAAGGCTCCGCTCATCGCGATCGTGGAGGACGTCCACTGGGCCGAGCAGACGTTCCTCGACCTCGTCCGGTTCGTCGTCGACTCCGCCTCGGGGCCGATCCTGATGCTCTGCTCCTCGCGTCCCGACCTGGTCGACCATCGCCCGGAGTGGGTCGAGGAGCGCGAGCGCTCCGCCTCGATCACCCTCGAGCCACTCTCCCAGGAGGAGAGCTCGATGGTCGTGGAGAACCTCCTCCCGAACGCGGGGCTCGATCCCGCGGCCAAGGCCCGGATCATCGAGGCGGCCGAGGGCAATCCCCTGTTCGTCGAGCAGATCCTGTCCATGATGGTGGACGACGGGATCCTGGCCGAGGACGAACATGGCGGCTGGACCCTGGTAACCGACATGGGGGGGTTCAGCATTCCTCCCGGCATCAACGCGCTGCTGTCCGCCCGTCTGGACCGGCTGAGCCCGACCGACCGCGCCGTCATCGAGCGGGGTGCGGTGATCGGGCAGGTGTTCTTCCGAGGCGCGGTGGAGCACCTCGCGCCCGAGCCCATCAAGGACCAGGTGCGGACGAGCATCCAGAGCCTCATCGACAAGCAGCTGGTCCGCCGGTTCGACTCGTACATCGCCGGGGAAGAGGCGTTCAAGTTCCAGCACGTGCTGATCAGGGACGCCGCGTACCACGGGCTGCTGAAACGCCGGCGGGCCGGGCTCCACGAGCAGTTCGTCGAGTGGGCCGAGCGCGTGGACCCCGAAGGGGAGCTGGAGTTCGGCGAGATCCGCGGATATCACCTGGAACAGGCCTTCCTGACGCGCGCGCAGCTTGGCCCCATCGACGAGCACGCGCGTTCGGTCGGGCGACGAGGCGCCGGATACCTGTCTGCGGCCGGGAAGCGGTCGCTCGCCCAGGGCGACATGCCGGCTGCGGGCAACCTCCTGCAACGGAGCTGTGCGCTGCTCCCCGCCGACGACCCGACGCGGGTACGGCTCCTGCTCGATGCGGGCGAGGCCCTGATCGAGGTCGGCGAGTTCATCCTCGCCGACGCCGCGCTCGGGGAGGCCCGGGAGGGGGCGTCGGCCCTGGATCAGGACGGGCTGGCGACCACGGCTGAGCTGGTTCGACGCGAGATGCACTTCCTGACCGAGGGCGAGGGAACCGAGGACGAGCTCCTCGCCCTGGCGGCCGGGGCGATCACGCAGCTGGAGGAGCTGCAGTTCCACGAGGGCGTTGCGAGGGCGTGGCGGCTCATCTGGATCGTGCACGCCAATGCGAGCCGCAACGGCGATGCCGAGACGGCGGCGCGGCAGGCCATCGACGCCGCCCGTTGGGCCGGGGACACCGTGATGGAGCGGCGGTTCCTGAGCTCGCTGGCGTTCGCCGCGCTGTACGGGCCGACCCGGGTCGCCGATGCCATCGCCCGCTGTGAGCAGGTGCTCGTCGATGCCGCGGGCGACCGGAAGTCCGAGGCGCTCACGCTGTCCGTCCTGGCCCGCCTGCTCGGCATGCAGGGTGAGTTCGATCGCGCCCGCGAGCTCTACCACCGGAGCCGGGCGTCGCTCGAGGAGCTGGGGTGGAAGCTGCACGCGGCCTTGACCTCGCTCGTGTCGGGGCCGCTCGAGATGTCGGCGGGCGATCTCGATGCGGCCGAGGCGGAGCTCAGCAAGGACTACGAGACGCTGCAGAAGATGGGCGAGCGCAGCTACATCTCGACCACCGCCGCCTGCCTGGCCGAGGCCAAGTACCGCCAGGGGTTGTACGGGGAGGCCGAGGTGTTCTGCGCGATCAGCCAGGAGGTCTCGGCCCCCGACGACGTGGCGTCCGAAGCGCTGTGGCGGTGCGTCCGGGGCAAGGTCCTCGCCCAGGCGGGGCAGCCCGGGGAGGGCGAGGCCCTGGTCCGGGAGGCTGTGACGATGATCATGCGCACCGACGACCTCAACCAGCAGGGCGACTCGCTCATGGATCTCGCGGAGGTGCTCGCGATGGCCGGGCGGGGCGGCGAGGCGTCACAGGTGCGCGCCGAAGCCGCATCGCTGTTCGAGCGGAAGGGCAACCTCGTGGCGGCGGCCCGCGCGCGGACCGAGCTGGCGCCGGCGTAGCGGACCGTTCCGGGGGCCGTGACTTCCGCAGATCGACGGCGGGAGGACTGGGAGAGCGAGTTGCCCCGCTAACGGTTTTCAAGTTCGTCCGTGGGGTCAGCCGATGATGCGAAGAACTTCGTCGGCCGCGAAGACCCGGGCGTAGTTTCGGCCGGTCAGCTCTCGAAGAACCCTTGCCCCCGTAAGTCGGGAAATGGCGCTGTTGGCAGCCTGGTAGCTCACGCCGTACATCCTGGACGCTGAGGTTGGAGTCACAAGCGGTCTGCCGATCAGATCCTCGGCGATGCGAGCCGCCACACCGCGAAGCGGGTGGGTACGCGCCAGATCGCGCATGGAGTCCTGAAACGCAAGCAGTCGTTCGACCCTCTGGACGGCCTCGTCGGCTTGGGAGTGAAGCGCCAGAGCCATGAACCGAACCCACGGATCCCAATCTCCCGTCTGACTCACCACCAGCAGGTGATCCTGGTACTCGCGCCGCCGCTGCTCGAGCCAGGGAGAGATGCTGAGCAGGCCCTCGTGAAGGACCCCGCGCTGGATGAGCTGAAGCACGACCACCAGACGTCCGAGCCGGCCGTTGCCGTCATTGAACGGGTGGAGCGACTCGAACTGGTAGTGGGCGAGAGCAACGGCGACAACAGGGTCCATGTCGCTTTGGGCCCCGATCCATTCAGCCCACTCGCGAAACCCCGCAACCAACTGGTCCCCCGGGGGAGGCGGGACGTACCTTGCCTGCTCGACGGGACTCCCCTGAGGTCCGATGACGACCTGTGCCTCACGGACGCGACCGGCGTCCGCTGTATCGCCAGGTGTCCCGGCCACCAGGATCCGATGAAGGTCGCACAACATGCCGACCGAGACGGGGCGTTCCCTGATCCACTCGAGGCCTGCCTCGGCAACGGTCACGTAGTTGAGGACCTCGCGCACTGCAGGGGACGGCTGGGTCTCGTCCTCCAGGACGTCTGCCTCAAGCACATCCTCAAGGGGGGCATAGGTACCTTCGAGGGCAGATGTGCTGACGGCCTCCTTGCGGATCGACGGGCGCTGGAGCAGATTCGGATTGGGGAGTTGTCGCCCGGCCTGGTCCAGACGTCCGACTGCCGCGGAGGCACCGCTCACCTCAGTCCAGGTTGCTGCGCTCAGAGTCGGAGCGGCGCTTGGGTCAAGTCCTGAATCTCCTGTAAATGCAGCGGCCTGAGTCACGCTGCTCTCCGCTTCCTCGGTCGCACCTCCTTGCGTTCGGTCGTGG
>DATBHM010000192.1:0-7212 GCA_036557505.1 Actinomycetota bacterium
GTCGGCGGCGACCGCCTTGCGGATGCTGGTCGCGGCGGCCTTCACCTGACGCTTGGCCGTGGTGGTCTGCGCGGCGGCGCGCTTGGCCGGCGCGGAGTCCTTCACGGACTTGCGCAGCTTCGCGCCGCGTACGGCCAGTTGGTCGAAGTTCGTCGTCATCTCCTTCTGGTACCTGGCCCAGGAGGTCTTGACGTCGAACTCCTTGAGCCCGCCGGCGAAGGTCCTGGCCTTCTCCGCGACGAGGTCGCTCGCGCCGATCGCGGCGTCGAACGTCCTCGTGGCGGTGTCCTGGATCGTCATCTCGATGCACCTCCCTTCGTCGGCTCGAAGGATGGGGAGCGGGAGGCCGAAGGGGAGCCGGGTGAGGGCTTGGCTGCAGCCTGCGTCTCCGGCCTCCCGCTCGATCGCTTCCGCCCGGTGGAGCGGGCCCGTGTGGACCCGGCCCCACGGCGGACGGTCGTGGTGGCGCCGGCCGCTCTCGCCGCGGATGCGGCCGGTCGCCGTGTCGACGTCGACGCCTCCGCCTCAACGAGGAGCGTGGCCGCGCTCATGGGTTCCCCCTCCCCGGGCAGCCCCTTGCGCGTGGCCCGGCGACGCGACGTCTCGTCCCGGAAGCTCGCGTACACGGACAGGAGCGCCTGCTTCTGCCGCTCCGTGAGCCCCGGGTCGCCCATCACGGCGGCGTGGACGTCGGGCTTGGGGTGCTCGTCGAGGATGCCCGCCTGGACGTACAGGGTGTTGGCCGAGATCCGGAGCGCCTTGGCGATGGCCTGCATGATCTCCGCGCTCGGGCGGCGGAGACCCCGTTCGATCTGTGACAGGTACGGCAGCGAGACGCCGGCCAGCGTCGACAGGCGGCGCAGCGACATGTGCGCGCCGTTTCGCTGGTTCCGGATGTACGCGCCGAGCTCCCGCACCTTCATCACAGTGCGAGCCTATCACCGCGTGTATAACAGTTGCAAACACTTGGATGCTGCCAGCATCACACCAGGTCAGCGGGAGAATCGGCGTTCGAGGCGGCTGGGCTTAGGGCCGGGAGACCTCGACGACGGGCTCGATCGCGCCCACCGGTCGTCCGCCTCCGAGCACGTGGGGGCGCGCGTATTCCGACAAGACCCCGAGCGTCGCGTCGTCCACCAGGTCGAGCTGCCGGAGGACGCTGAGCACGACGGGGGGGATCGCCCGGGCCGATCCGTCGGAGGTCTTCACGGCGATGCCCAGCCCTGCGCCGAGGCTGGCCGCGCACGACAGCCCCTCGGCGCCACCCTTCTCGATCAGGTCGGGCGATCGTTCCATGAGCGCGGTCCCGAGCCGGTTCCTCCCGGCCACCAGGTATGGCTGCGAGTGCATCGCCATGGTGGCCCGGCGAACCGAGGGCGCGAGGTCCCCGAGCCGTTCGGGGCGGGCCAGCCGGGCGTACAGGGTGGCCATGCCGGCGAGCGTCACCCCGTGCACCGGCGCCCCGCAGCCGTCCACCCCGATCGTGGGGTCGGCGATCCCGGTCCCGGCCCGGACGGCCGCCAGGATGCGCTGCTGGAGCGGGTGCCAGGGATCGAGGTAGCTCGACGTCTCCCACCCGTGGCGGACGCAGGCCAGCAGCTTGCCGGCGTGCTTGCCGCTGCAGTTCTGCGTGATGCGGCGGCGCTCCTCGGCGGTGGCCGCCCAGTCCCGGTCGAGGGGGTAGTCGGGGGGGTTCTGGAGGTCGTCCTCGTCGAGGCCGGCGCGGTCGAGCAGGGCGCGGACCGTCTCCACGTGGACGGGCTCGCCGTTGTGGCTGGCGCACATGACGGCGAGCTGGCGTTCCGGCAGTTCCTCGTTGCCCATCGCGGACAGCGACACGGAGGCCTGGAGCGGCTTGGTGCACGATCGGGAGAACAGCGGCCGGTTCGGATCCCCGGCGAACGCGACCACCGTGCCGTCCGCGTCGCACACGGCCACGTCGCCGGTGTGGACGGACTCCTGGAGGCCGGACCGGACGACCCGGGCCAGCGGGGCCTCCGTCACCGGCGGCCGATCCCGGTCAGGGCGTGAGGGCCTCGGCGGGGTTCTCCTTGAACCGCCGCTTCAGCTCGTCCTGGAGCAGGTCGTGGACGCCCATCACGGTCTTGCGGTCGGCGGAGACCGTGAGCTCCTCGGCCTCGAGCCGGCGCATCGCGTCGCCGAGCTCGTCGTCCGGCAGGGTCCGGGGGTCCGACAGGGCCGAGTCGGCGACCAGGCTCTCGACCCGCCGCCGGGCGAGCGTCATCTCGTCGGGCGGCACCGTCAGCCGGACCGCCTCTCCCCGGGACGACCCGGTGGGGTGCTCCTCGTGGGACATGGCGTGCGCGACGTGATCGACGAGCGTGGAGGGATCCCCTCCCGTACGGCGGCGATCGACCTCCGCGCGCACGATGTCGAGCCGGCCCTGCACGAGGCGCCGCAGCAGCGAGAGGTACTCGCGTTCGGCGAGGCACTCGTCGCGGCGGTGCCGGAGCTCCCCGAGCGACAGATCCCGCAGCCCCTCGACGAACCCGGGCGCGGTGATGCGGTCGATCCGGCGGTTCCCGTTGGGCTGTGTCTCGCTCATGCGCTCCTCCACGGACTGCTCCCCATTATGGCCCAGCGGCACGCCGGGGCGACGTCGGAGCCGGGATCGCCGCCGGCTAGAACTGGAAGTTGCAGTTCTCGCATCGCCACGCGCCCGTCGGACCGACCGCGCTGTGGCCGCCGCACCGGGCGCACCGGCGGCACCGGCCGCCGCTCACACAGTCGGCCGGCTCGCTGGTCGTGCCGGGTTCGTCCCAGGTGGTCATCCCCTCGGCGGGACGGGGGAGCTGGATCGAGAGCAGGTACATGGGTTCGTCGGCCGAACGGAATCCGTGGGGGTGACCGCCGCCACGGCCGACGACCACGCCCGGGTGGAGCGGCACCGGCGTGGGGCCGAAGGAGGCTTCGCCGGAGCCGCCGAGGATGACCACCCACTCCTCGGAGTCGGGATGGGTGTGGGCGTACGCCGTCTGGTTCGGCCCGAACGCCTGGAGCGAGATGTAGTAGTCCGAGCCCGTCTGGATGGCGATCCGCCGGAACCCGGTCGGGCACAGCTCGGCGAGATCGGCCGGGTGCGCTCCGAACACGCCGAGGTTGTCGAGCACCTCGGCGAGGTCCCCGATCACGTGGTCGCTCACAGGGGCATCCAACATGCGCCGCCCGGCTCGCGCAAGCGAGCGCTCATCGCCACGTTGCTCCCTCCCGCGTGCGCACGGCGGTCGAGGCTACAGGCCCATGAGCCGGCCGATGACCTCCTTCATGATCTCGGTCGTTCCTCCGCCGATCGGGCCGAGGCGCGCGTCCCGCCACGCCCGCTGGACCGGGAACTCCATCATGTAGCCGTAGCCGCCGTGGACCTGGAGCGCCTCGTCGGCAACGCGCCACGCCAGCTCGTTGGTGTACCACTTGGCCATCGAGACCTCGCGCGTCGCGTCCTCGCCGGCGACCGTCATCCGGAGCGCGTGGTACGTGAGCGACCGCGCCGCCTCGATCTCCGTTCCCATGTCGGCGAAGCGGTGCCGCCACACCTGGAACTTCGACACCGGCCGTCCGAACGCCGTCCGGTCGTCCGCATACGCCATCGCCAGTCGGAGCGTCTCCTCGGCGCCGGACACCGCCGCGAGCGCCATCGCCAGCCGCTCCCACTGGAAGTTCCGCATGATCAGCGCGAACCCCTCGTTCACCCCGCCGATGCGGGCGTCGTCGCCCACCCGGACGCCGTCGAGGTGGATCTCGCCCGTATACGAGGTCCGCCACCCGACCGTGGACACCCGGGACGCCGAGTACCCCTCGATCGTCGCGTCCACGACGAACAGCGTGATCCCACGGTTGCCGGCGTCGGGGTCGGTCTTCGCCGCGACCACCGCGAAGTCGGCGATCGAGCCGTTCGTGACGAACGCCTTCTCGCCGGTCAACCGCCAGGCGTCGTCGTGCCGTTCGGCCTGCGTCGAGATGCCGCCGACGTCCGAACCGGCGCCCGGCTCGGTGACGGCGAGCGCGCCGATCCGCTCGCCGCGGATCGCCGGAGCCAGCCACCTGCCCCGCTGCTCGTCGGTGCCGAACCGCCCCACGTAGTACGGCCCGAGGTCCTTGTGGGCCCCGAGCGCGGCGACCACACCGCCGCTCCCGCAGCGCGCCAGCTCCTCGGTGATCACGGCGTCGGCGACCACGTCGGGCCCCGAGCCGCCGTCGGCCTCTCCGTACTTCGCCCCGAACAGGCCGAGCGACCCCGCCTCCCGGACGACCGAACGGACCGGGAACCCGCCCGAGCGCTCCCATTCCTCCGCGTGCGGCGCGAGCTCGCGGGCGACCCAGTCGCGCACGGTGGAACGGAGGGCGTCGTGGTCCTCCGTGAACAGTCCGAACCGCGGGATCGTCGCGAACCTCGAGCGGCCGGCCGCCGCGCCCGGAGCGGACGCCGTGCTCATGGCGCGAACGGCGACCCGCCCGGCGCCATCGTCTTCGAGATGACCTCGCGCATGATCTCGTCGGTGCCGCCTCCGATGCGGAGCAGTCGCGCGTCGCGCCAGGCCCGCTCGACCCACAGCTCCGTCGAGTAGCCCATGCCGCCGTGGATCTGCAGGCACTCGTCGATCACGCGGTTCACGACGACCCCCCCGTACAGCTTGGCCATCGAGATCTGCTTGACCGGGTACTCGCCCCGTTCCCAGGCGAGCGCCGTGTCGTAGGTGAGCTGCCGGGCGGCCTCGAGCGACGTCGCCATCTCCGCGAAGCGGTGGCGCAGCACCTGGAACGACCCGATGGGCCGCCCGAACGCGTGGCGTTCCTTCGCGAATGCGAGCGTCCGATCCATCGCGAGCTGCGCCCCGGCCACGCTGCCGGCCACGCCGATCAGGCGTTCGCCCTGGAGCTCCCACATGATCTGGTAGAAGCCCTTGCCCTCGGCGCCGAGCAGGGCGTCCTCCGGGACCCGTACGTCGTCCAGCGCGAGCTCGGCCGTGTCCGACGACCGCATCCCCAGCTTCTCGAGCTTGCGGCTGACGGAGTAGCCCGGCGTGTCGGCGTCGACGAGGAACAGCGAGAACCCGTCGTAGCCCCGGGCCTTGTCGGTGCGGGTCACCAGCACGCAGAAGTCGGCCCGGACACCGTTCGTGATGAAGATCTTCCTGCCGTTGATCACCCACCCGTCGCCGTCGCGGACGGCCGTCGTCTCGATGTTGGCGACGTCGCTGCCGGCGTTGGGCTCGGTGATGCCGAGGCACACGATGCGGTCGCCCTTGATCGCGGGGACCAGGTAGCGGCGCTTCTGGTCCTCGGTGCCGTAGCGGTGGATGGGCGGCGTGGCCATCTCGCTCTGCACGGCGACGGCCATCCCGACCCCCCCGGAGCCGACCCCGGCCAGCTCCTCGGCCACGACGATGGCGTGGCCCCAGTCTCCGTCCTGCCCGCCGTACTCGGCCGGATAGCGCACGCCGAGCATCCCGAGATCGCCCATTCGTCTGAACACCCGGTCCGGGAAGTGGCCCTCGCCTTCCCAGTCGTTGGCATGTGGGGCGAGCTCGGACTCGACGAACCGCCGGATCGTGGCGCGCAGCTCTTCGTGCGCCGGGGTGAACAGCGGGTGGAGCATCGCCCCGGGAATGTACCCCACTGACCGCCGGTCAGTGGGGCGCGGGAGCGGCCGAACCCCGTCAGCCCGGCGATGCGGCTTCGAGCTCCGCCAGGCGCATGCGAGCCCGTTCCTCGAGCACGGTCGCGCCCTTGTCCCCGTACAGGGCGACCGCCTGCCGGAGCTCGCCGAGCGCTTCGCCGACACGGCCGGCCGCGGCGAGCACGTCCGCGAGCCCGCGCCGGGCCTCGGCCCGTTCGATCGTGTAGTCCGTGGGGTCGACCAGGGCGACGTCCTCGCGCGCCAGACGCTCGGCGCGTTCGACGTCGCCGGCATGCACGAGGAGCCGGGCTCGCACCCGGCGCCACAGGGCCTGCGATGAGAAGTCGTCCGGACCGGCCGACCGCTCACACAGCTCGACCATCTCCTCGGCCTCGGCCGTGCGCCCCGCACCGACCAGGACATCGGCCATGAACCCGGCGGACGTCGAGAGGAACCCCGTCTCCCCCATCGACTGGAGGGATTCGATCCCCTCACGCCCGATCGCGAGCGCACCCTCGACGTCGCCCGCGATGGCCAGGGTGGTGACACCGACCTGCCCGGCGATGGCCAGGCCGATCTCGCTGACCCCGAGGTCCTGCCTCATGTCGAGCCCGCGCTGGAACGAGTCGCGTCCCTCGTCGAATCTGCCGATCAACGTCAGCAGGTAGCCGCGGATCGTGGCGAGTCCGGCCTCCAGGATCCTGTGGCCGGAGACCCACTCCGCAGCCTCGTCGCACCGACGAAGGCTCTCCTCCACCGGGAACGGGCCCCAGTTGAGCGGGCCCAGCAGCGTCTGGATGCCCGCAAGCTCGAGTCGCCGGTCGCCTGTCCGCCTCGCGAACCCGATCGCGGCTCGTGCGGCCTCGTCGGCCTTCCGGGCCCGCCCCAGCCAGAACTCCACCTGGGCGAGGCGCACGGAGGCGAACGCGGCGCCCGCCTCGTCCCCCTCGCGCTCGAGCTCCGCACGAATCCCGTCGATCTCCTCTGCGGCTTCCGCCTGGGACCTGGTCGGGTCGGTCGTCAACGACAGCATCACGCCGAGGATCAGGAGCCTCGCCTCCACGCCCCGGCTCCCGGCCGCCGTGGCCTCCTCCACCCCGTCGGCGATGGTCTGCCCGGCGCCCGACAGGTCGCCGCTCTCCAGGAGGGCCTCCACCAGGAACGGGAGCCCGACGAGCCTGGCGGCCGACCCGCGATCCAGCAGCTCGACGCCTCGTCGCACGAGGTTGGCCGCGGCCGGCCGGTCGCCCCGGAGCAGCGCGCGCTCGGCCGCGGAGGAGAGTCGCCCCGCGGCGCGGGTCGCGAGCGAGGACGCCCCCGGGTCCGTCGACCCCAGCTCACGGCGATACCGCACCGCCTGTTCCAGGTGGTAGCCGATGATCTCCTCGAACTCGGTCGCGCGGCCCGGCGCGACCCGTTCCAGCCAGTCGGCGAAGCGCTCGTGGAGGTCGGCCCGGTGCTCCTTCGACATGGAGTCGTAGGCGGCGTCCCGGATCAGCAGGTGGCGGAACCGGAACGCGTCGTCCCCGGCGAGGGAGGAGCGGCCCGGGCGGATCAGCTCCTTGCGGACGAGC
>DATBHM010000193.1:0-4376 GCA_036557505.1 Actinomycetota bacterium
CCCCTTCGTGTCGCGCTGCGAACGATCCGGCTAGGAGGGACGAGGCGCCCCGCCCCCGGGCCCACCGGGCCCGCCGGGACCGCCGGGCCCACCGCGACCCCGACCACCGGGCCCACCGCGACCGCCGCCGGGCCCGCCGAACCCGAATCCACGCCGGCGCTCCCGGACCTGCACGGCCGGGGCCTCCTTGATCTTGATGTTGAACGGCGTGTGCCCGGTCCGCTCCAGACGGACCTTGACGTAATCGCTGGTCTGCTCGCGCTCGATCTCGCGCCAGCCGTCGTTCAGCAGGTGCTTCAGGCGACCGGCCGCGGTCTTCCGGAGCTTGTCGGTCCCCGGGACCTTGACCTGCAGTCGTTCGTATTGGACTTCCTTGTGATCACCCATAGGGGACCAAGGGTAGCAGCGGGGGAGGAGCCCTCCCTCGGAGGGCGACGGGCCTCCGCCCCGGCTAGCCTCTCGTGAAGCCATGGCAGCCGTCCTGGGTATCCGTCACGGACAGGTCGACAACCCCGACCACCTCGTGTACGCGCGGTCGACGGGGTTCGGGCTGGACGCGCGGGGACGGGACGCTGCGGAGCGGCTCGGCGCGGTCCTGCGGAGCGCACCGCTCGCCGCCGTGTGGGCGAGCCCGCTGGATCGAGCCGTGCAGACGGCGCGGGCGCTCGCCGAGCCGCACGGGCTCTCCGTCGGTGTCGACGAACGGCTGATCGAGTGGGGCGGACTGGTCCGGTGGCAGGGCCGGCCGTGGGCGGAGGCCATGGTCGACCCCGACCTGCTCGCCATGTACGCCGACCCGGTGGACCGCTGCCCCGACGACCCACTGGACGCCGTCGGCCGGCGGGTGCTGGCCTGGGCGGGCGAGCAGGCCACGGCCCACGGGGACGGCGTCGTGCTGGGCGTGTCCCACGAGGCGCCGCTCATCGCCGCGTACCTCGCCGGGCGGGGCGGCGACTGGGCTGCATTCCGCTCGGTCAACATCCCGCACCTCGGCGGCGTCCGCCTCGACCCCGGCCCCCCGGAGATCGTGGACCCTGCCGACGCGCTCGCATCCTCGTGCTGAGACGCGCCGTGCGTCGTGGCGGTGAGCCGAGGGTAAGGACTTCCTGAAGATTCGTTCAAGTCGCCCCACGGCCGGGTTCCCGGCAACGAACATGATGCAGATGAAGCGATTCGCGGTCGGCGTTGCGGTGCTCGCGGTGGTCGCGACGGGGTGTGCGTCGCTGGCCGCCTCGTCCGGCAACGGCGTGAGGATCCCCGTCGACCACCGCCCCCGGGCGGCGAAGGCCACCGCGGCGCCCCCCACCCCGCTCCCGACGTCCTCGGTGGCACCGTCCCCGCTCCCCACCGCCACCGGGCAGCCGGTGAACCCGGACGACGACCCGGTGGTCCGGGTCGTGAAGCAGGCCCTCCCCGCGGTGGTCAACGTGACGACCAACCTGGTCGAGCAGAGCCCCTTTGGCGGCTCCACGCCCGGCCGGGGCGTCGGCACGGGGTTCGTGGTCCGGTCGGACGGCATCATCGTGACGAACTTCCACGTGGTGGAGGGCGCGCAGCGCATCACCGTGACCACGTCGGTGCCGCCGACCAAGAGCTTCCAGGCCCGGGTCATCGGCGGCGACCAGCAGGCCGACCTCGCGGTCCTCAAGGTCGGCGCGACCGGCCTGCCGACGCTCACCCTCGGCAGCTCGAGCGCCCTCGAGCTTGGGCAGCCCGTCGTCGCCATGGGCTACGCACTGGCGCTCGCCGGCGGACCCACGGTCACGAGCGGCATCGTGTCCTCGCTCGACCGCACCGTCACGGCGGCCGACCCCAACTTCCCGAAGGGCTCTCGGACCTACACGCATGTCGTGCAGACCGACGCCGCCATCAACCCGGGGAACTCCGGCGGCCCCATGCTGAACCTCTCCGGACAGGTCGTGGGCATCAACACGGCGGCCGAGCAGCAGGCCGAGAACATCGGGTTCGCCATCGCGATCGACGCGGCCGAGCCCACGATCGACGACGCCATCGCGAACCCGGCCGCGCCGGTGGCGTTCCTCGGGGTGACCACCACCACCGTCACGCCTCTCGTGCGACAGCAGGAGGGGCTCCCGGTGGATCACGGAGCGCTGGTGATCGCGGTGGCGCCGAAGGGCCCTGCGCAGACCGCGGGCATCAAGGCCGGGGACACGATCGTGAAGTTCAACGGGAAGAACGTACGGTCCTCCGACGCCCTGGGGCCGCTGATCCAGGCCCTCGAGCCCGGCGACCACGCGTCCGTCACCGTCGCCCACCGGTCCGGTGGAACGACGACCGTATCGGTGACCCTCGGAGTCCGACCCCTCCCCACACCGTCGCCGTAGGAACCCTCCCCCTTCCCTCCGGCGATCCGCGACCCGGCCACCCCCCCGGCCGGGTCGCTCCTTTCGTCCGGCGAACGGTGGACCGCCGTCCCCAAGGAAGCGCTAGCCTCTTCGGTCGTGAGGATTCGACTCAGGAACCCCGATCGGGAGGTCGAGGTGGCGGGGTGGCGGACCGTGAAGGCCGTGCTCGCCGAGCTCGACATCGATCCCGACACCGTCCTCGTCATCCGGGACCGCGAGCTGGTCACGCGCGAGGAACGACTGAACGACGGCGACCTGGTGGAGGTTCGGCCGGTGATCAGCGGAGGTTCGCCGCCGTGAAGTGCCGCCGCTGCCGAGGAACCGCGGTGATCGAAGTCCGCCGGCACAACGCCGCGTTCTGCCGGGAGTGCTTCGTCCACCACGTGCACGAGACCGTCAAGCGCACGGTGAAGTCCCACCGGATGTTCGCACCCGACGAGCGGATCATGGTCGCCGTCAGCGGGGGCAAGGACTCACTGGGGCTGTGGGACGTCCTGCTGGACCTCGGCTACGACGCGACCGGGATGTATCTCGGGCTCGGCATCGGCGACTACAGCGAGCGGTCGCGGGAGGTCACGAAACGGTTCGCCCGGGAGCGCGGCGCCGAGCTCATCGACGTCGACCTCCGCGGGGAGTACGGCTACGACATCCCCACGGCCGGCAAGAAGGGTTCCCGGTCGCCGTGCGCGGTGTGCGGCCTGTCGAAGCGGTACGTGTTCAACCGGGTCGCCCTCGACCACGGGTTCGACGTGGTCGCGACCGGCCACAACCTCGACGACGAGGCGGCCACCCTGCTCGGGAACACCCTGCGGTGGCAGACCGGCTACATCGCGCGGCAGTTCCCAGTGCTGCCCGAGCGCGAGGGCATGGTGAAGAAGGTGAAGCCGCTCGTGCGGCTGTCCGAGCTCGAGACCGCCGCGTACGCGTTCCTCCGGCGGATCGACTACGTCGTGGAGGAGTGCCCGTTGGTCGCCGGCAACACCCAGCTCCGGTACAAGGCCGCGATGAACCAGCTCGAACAGACGTCGCCGGGGACGAAGGCGCAGTTCCTGATGGGGTTCATCGACAAGGGTGCGCAGCTCTTCCGCGCCGAGGATACCGCCGAGCTCGGCCCCTGCGAGCGCTGCGGGCAGCCGACCACCGGACGGTTCTGCGCGTTCTGCCGGGCCCGGGCGCAGGTGCTGGGCGAACGCCTCGGCCCTCCCGCCGCCGCGCCGGACGACCAGCAGGTCGCCCGCGAGCTGTCCGAGGAGGTCATGCCCGCCGAGCTGTACGCCGACTCCACCACCGCGCCGGGATGAGCGGCCCGTTCGAGGCGGGGGAGCGGGCGCTGCTGCTCGACGCCAAGGGGCGGCGCTACCTGGTTCGGCTGCAGCCCGACCGCGACTTCCACTTCCACGGCGGTTGGATCCCGTTCGCCGACATCGTGGGCAGGCCGGAGGGTGTCGTGCTCACGTCGTCGAAGGGAGCGGTCCTCCAGGCGTTCCGGCCGCGGCTCACCGACTTCGTGCTGAAGATGCCCCGCGGCGCCCAGGTCGTGTACCCGAAGGACCTCGCGGCCATCCTCATGCACGCTGACATCGCACCCGGGTCGCACGTGCTGGAGGCGGGGACCGGCTCGGGGGCGCTCACGCTGGCCCTCTGCCGCGCCGTGGGGGAGCAGGGCCGCGTGGTGACGTACGAGATGCGGGACGAGCACCGGGAGAAGGCCGCCCAGAACGTCGAGACGTTCTTCGGGAAGCAGCCGGCGTTCCTCGACATGCGGAGCGGCGACCTCCGTGAGGTGGTCGCGACGGGGGAGCGGTTCGACCGCGTCGTGCTCGACATGCCGGAGCCGTGGGGCGTCCTCGACGCGGTCACGCAGGTCATCGACCCCGGCGGCGTGGTGTGCGGGTACGTGCCCACCGCCCTCCAGGTCCAGGCGTTCGTGCTCGACCTCCGCGCGAGGGGGTTCCAGCAGGTCGAGACGTTCGAGCTGATGCTTCGGTCCTGGTACGTCACCGACCGCAG
>DATBHM010000194.1:0-1517 GCA_036557505.1 Actinomycetota bacterium
ACCTGGTGTCCGGGGAGATGCCAGACTTCTCCGGGATGGGAATCCGGTGGCGGCATCCGCTCCTCGCGCTCACGGTCGCGATCCTGGGGTCGTGCACCGGATCCTCGTCGGGCTCGGGACCGGACCGGCAGTCCCGCCCGCCGGGGCCGGTCGCGTCCGTCGTGTCGTCCCTGCACCTGCGGGCCACGCCGACCTCCCCGGGGTCGGATGCCAAGGTTCCCAGACGGGCGGCGGTCACCTCCGCGCGACGATGGCTCGTGAGGGTCGGCGCGTGGCGCTCCACGGCACACCTCTGGACGAGCCTGGTCCGCTTCACCGATTTCGGCCGCGACGACGAACCCGCGTGGCTCGTGTACGTGACCGGCGTGATCGTCCCGTGGACCGGCCAACCGCACATCCTGGTGGTCATCGACGCCGCCGACGGCACGCGGCTCGGCGATTACGTCTTCTGACCAAGGCGGCACCGGACGCTCGGCGACCCTGCTAGGTTCGGAGCATGACCACCGTGGTGCTGTTCCACCATGCCCTCGGACGGACCGCCGGGTTCCTCGAGTTCGCCGACGAGCTGCGGAGTGCGGGCCACACCGTGCATACCCCGGATCTGTACGAAGGACGTACGTTCACCGATCTCGACGAGGGAATCGGGCACGCGGAGGAGACGGGATTCGACGAGGTCGTCCGCCGCGGCGCCCAGGCGGCGGACGAGCTCCCGAACGACGTGGTGTACGCGGGGTTCTCGCTCGGCGTGATGCCGGCCCAGTACCTGGCCCAGCGCCGGCCGGGCGCGAGGGGGGCCCTGCTGTACCTCAGCGCCATCCCGTCCTCCGAGTTCGGCTCACCGTGGCCGGGCGCCGTCCCCCTGCAGATCCACATGAGGGAGGACGACCCCCTGGCCGGGGAGGACCTGCCCGCGGCCCGGGCGCTGGTCGAGGAGGCCGCGGACGGAGAGCTGTTCGTGTATCCAGGGGGCGGCCACCTGTTCGCAGATCGCGACCATGCGGACTACGACGAGCCCGCGGCGCGGCTGCTGATGGAGCGGACGCTCGCGTTCCTCGACCGGGTGGGGTAGCTCCCCGGTCAGGCGGCCGGGGCCGCCAGGCCGAGCGAACGGCGCAGGAACTCGAGCTCGAGGAGATAGCGGGACACGACCACCTCGTCGGCGCCGCCCATGTGCGACCCCGGGATCAGCGCGACCTCGTGGGGGATAGCTGCCGTCGTCAGGGCGCTCGACATACGCAGCGTGTGGGCCACGATCACGTTGTCGTCGGCGAACCCGTGGATCAGCAGCAGCGGCCGGCGGAGCTCCGAAGCGAACGTGAGGGGAGAGCTCCGCCGGTAGCCCTCGGGCTCCTGGTCGGGATGGCCGAGATAGCGCTCGGTGTAGTGGGTGTCGTACAGCGTCCAGTCCGTGACCGGAGCACCGGCGACGGCGGCGTGGAACACGTCCGGTCTCCGCAGCACGGCGAGGGCGGCGAGGTAGCCCCCGAACGACCAGCCCCGGATCGCCACCCGGTCGA
>DATBHM010000195.1:0-13955 GCA_036557505.1 Actinomycetota bacterium
CGACGAGGCCGAGCGCATCGGGCTGGTGGACCGCGTCGTCCCGGATGGTGAGGACGTCTACGAGGCCGCGCTCGAGGCGGCCCGGTCGTTCGCCGAGGGCCCCACGGCGGCGCTCCGGGCGGCCAAGGTCGCCGTCGACGACGGCGGCCGGAGCGACTTCTCGACGGGCATGGTGCTCGAGCGGGAGGCGTTCGCCGACCTGTTCGCCACTGAGGACCAGAAGGAGGGCATGCGGGCCTTCGTGGAGAAGGACCAGGCGAAGTTCACCGGCCGCTGAGCCCGGGGCCTGCACGGTGATCGACGCCAAGGAGGCCAACCTCCGGTACCACGACGCCGCCGCGCGCGACTACGACGCGAAATGGTCGATCTCGTTCGACCGGCGGTGCATCGACTACGTCCGGGAGCGGGCCGAACGGATGCTGCCCCGCCGCCGGTACAGGCGGGTGCTGGAGGTGGGGGCCGGGACGGGGTTCTTCCTGCTGAACCTGTGGTCCGCCGGGTTCGTCGAGGAGGCCCACGCCACCGACCTGTCGCCCGGGATGCTCGACGCGTGCCGGGCCAACGCCGGTCGACTGGGCTGCCGGCTCGCATCGGCCGCGGGCGACGCCGAGCGCCTCCCGTACGCCGACGGGACGTTCGACCTGGTGGTCGGGCACGCGTTCCTGCATCACCTGCCCGACTACGCGTGCGCGATCGCGGAGATGCGCCGCGTGCTGCGGCCCGGAGGCGCGCTGCTCCTGGCCGGCGAGCCCACACGCTTGGGAGATCGCATCGCCGCCGTGGCCAAGCGAACGGCCGCCGCCGGGATGCGACTCGCCGAGCGGATCCGGCCCGGCACGGTCGGACGGCGCGCCCCGGAGCCGGCGACGGACGAGGAGCGGACCCTCCGGGACCTGGAGTGGCACGTCGACCTGCACACGTTCGAGCCGGCCGAGCTGGCCGCGGTGGCCGAACGCGCGGGGCTGACCGGGGTTCGCGTGGAGACGGAGGAGCTCGTGGCCGGGATGTTCGGGTGGGCGGTCCGCACGATCGAGGCGCAGGCGCGGCCGGGCCTGCTCGACGCGCGATGGGCGTGGTTCGCCTACCGGAACTGGCTTCGCCTGTACCGGTTCGACCGCGACGTCCTGTACCGCGTGGTCCCGAAGCGGGCCTTCTACAACCTGCTGCTGTACGGGGAGCGACCCGGTGCGTGAGCTCGCGGCCCGTCCGCACGAGGTCCCCGGAAGCGGCGTGCGCCGTTGGGTGCGGTTCGTCCGGCGGAACCGCCTGTGGACCCCCAGGTACTGGATGCTCGGGCTCCGGTACGTGTGGCGCTTCAAGATCCTGAACCGCCACATCGTCACCCGCGGCATGGTGTTCGTGGCGTGGGGCGCGGAGGTCCGGTGCCGGCGCGGCCTCGGCCGCCTCGAGCTGGGCCGGTGGGTGTGGATCGGCGCCGGGAACGCCATCCGGTGCCACGAGGGGTTCATGCGCATCGGCGACAAGACCGTGTTCGGGTCGAACGTGACGGTCGACGGCTACCTCGACGTCGACATCGGGGCGGAGTGCCTGGTCGCCGAGGGCGCGTTCATCACCGACTTCGACCACGAGTACCGCGACCCGGCCGTTCCCATCCGCAGACAGGGGATCGTGAAGTCCAGGACGTCGATCGGCGCCGACTGCTGGGTCGGCTACGGCGCGACCGTCCTCCGGGGGTCGAACGTCGGCCGGGGCTCCGTGATCGGCGCGAGATCCATCGTCAAGGGCGAGGTGCCGTCATACTCCGTGGTGGCGGGGAGCCCTGCCCGCGTCGTGAGGAGGAGAGGGTGCTGAAGCTCAGGAAGGCGACCGCCGAGGACGTTCCGACGCTCGTCGCCATGTTCCAGGAGCTCGACCGCATGCAGCGTGACTGGCGGGTGTTCACGCCGCGGCCCGGGTTCTACGACGAGGTGGCGGTGAAGTACCGCGAGTCGCTCGACTCGCCGAACCGGATGCTCATCGTGGCCGAGGAGGACGGCGAGGTCGTGGGCATGGCCTACGGCGAGGTCCGCATCCCGTCGCGGTTCTCCGACGAGCGCTCCTTCGAGATCTCGGGCGTGATGGTCCGGGCCGGCCACCGGGGCCGCGGCGTCGGCCGGGCGCTGGCCGAGGAGGCCGCCCGGTTCGCCCAGGACATCGGGATCGACTGGATGGAGCTGAAGATCTTCTGGCCGAACGAGCAGGCCATGGGATTCTGGCGGACGCTCGGGTTCACGCCGAGGGTCGTGCAGGTCACCGCCCAGGCCGGCCAGGTCCTCCGGAAGGCGTCCGAAACCTTCGCCGAGACGGGCTGAAGCGGGCCTCGCGGCCGAAATCTCCGGGCAACCTCGGCGGGGAATGAACGCTTGCGCCCCCGTGTTCGTATCTCTCGATGAATGCCGTCGCCCCGACGGCCGATCGAGGGAAGCGCCATGAGAGACGGTTCACAGGAGTACCGAGGCAATCGGGTCCGTGAGCTGCCGCGGAAGAACCGGACCTATCCCGGGGGCCGGGTGTGTGCCCACGAGGGGTGCGGAACGAAGCTGTCCGTCTACAACAAGTCGCAGCTGTGCTGGCAGCACGAACCCGTCCGTCCGTATTTCGAACGCGGGCGCCGCAAGCGCGAGGCCGCCTGAGCCGACCGACGACCGACCACGTCCCCCCGAGCGAGGCAGGCCCCTCTCCGCCTCGCCGACCACGGAGCCCTTCCCGGTGCCGGGAGGGGCTCCCGGCGTTCCGGCGCGGGTTCGGACTAGGACCAAGGGCCGTATCAAGGCGAGTTCGAACCCATCCGATCACGGGAATGACCGCTCCCCCCAGAGCGCCCAACCGCCGATGTCGAACTCGATCTCCGGGCCTCCCCTGATGGAGGCCGACTGTCCGTTCTGCGAGCGCCGGGTGCTCGTCTACGAGGACCCGCCCCGGTGCCCGCTGTGCGCCTGCCCGATCGAGGCGGACCGCATGTCCCCATTCGTCCCCGGCGAGCCGTCCGAGACGTAGCCGGCCGCCGGTGGCCGGGCTGGAAACCTACTCGAGCGGAGGCCAGCCCTCGGCCTCTCGCTCGGCGGAGATCCGTGTGGCGATCTCCTTCGCCTCGGCGAGGTGCTCCCGATCGACGAACATCCGCACGCCGAACTCCCACAGGCTGGCCATGATGCCGGGCTCCTTGTACCACCACACGATGTGGCGCTCCTCGAGCTCCGCGGCGACGAGGTTGGCGGTCTCGCGGCTGTACTTCCCGAGGTAGACGGTGGAGATGTCGTCGGACACGGGTCCACCGTACCCCGGCGGTTCAGGCAGCGGCCGACGTCCGCGGCCCGCAGGCCGCCCCGAAGAACACCTTCAACGCAACGAGCCGCCGGCCGTCGAGCAGCGACTCGACGCAGATCGGTGTGCCCGGGCGGGCGTGCCGGGCGTCCGCCTCGGGCATCGACTCGAACCGTCCCCCGTGCAGGACGAAGAACCTGGTCGTCCCCTCGGCCAGGCGGTGCACGACGGCCTTCGAGCCGCCGTTCTCGACGATGGTGATCCGGGACGGCGACACGGCGACGGACTGCCCCGAGACCCACACGAGCGGTTCCTGGCCGGGGACGATCGACGGGAAGCCGGTCGACGGCCGGGGCAACTGCTCGACGGCGGGGGTGGTGGGGTGGCTGCACCCGGCGAGGATGATGGCCACGGACAGCGCGAGGGCGGCGACCGACCGACCCGGCCGGCGCCGCCCCCGGAGGTGTCTCGACCGGCCGCTCAGCCCTTGCGCGACCGGATGGCCTCGGTGAGCGCCGGCACGACCTTCAGCGCGTCCCCGACGATGCCCAGGTCCGCGATCTTGAAGATCGGGGCCTCGGCGTCCTTGTTGATCGCGATGATCCGCTTCGACTCCTTCATGCCGACCAGGTGCTGGATCGCCCCGGAGATGCCCACCGCGATGTAGACGTCGGGCTTCACGGTCTTGCCGGTCTGGCCGACCTGATAGTTGTACGGCACCCAACCCGAGTCCACCACCGCGCGGGTCGCGCCCACCGCGGCGCCCCCGATCGCCGCGGCCAGGTCGTCCAGGAGCTTGAAGTTGTCGGGGTCCTGCAGCCCGCGGCCGCCGGAGATCACGACCTTGGCGTCCTCGAGCTTGGGGCCGCTCGCCTCCTCCTCGTGCCGTTCGACCCGGTGGGCCTGCCGGAGGTCATCCGGGACCTGGATCTCGACCGGGACGAGGTTCGCCGCGCCCTCGCCGGCCGGCTGCGGCTCCGTCGACTTCGGCCGCATCAGCACGAGCTTCGGGTCCGGCCCACCCAGCTCCACCTTGGCGATCCTGGTCCCGCCGAAGATCTGCGTCTCGGCGGCGGTGGGGCCGGTCACGTCGTTGGCGTTCGACATGAGGGTCGAACCCGTCAGCGCCTGCAGGTGGCCCGCCACGTCGCGGGCGTCGTAGGACTGCGAGAACAGGATCAGGTTGGGCTGGTGTTCCTGGACGAGCTGGTACAGCGCGTACGCCGACGCGGTGCCGAGCGTGTCCGTGAACACCTCGTCGTCGCTCGCGTACGTGGCCGAGGCGCCGTACTCGCCGAGCGTTCCGGCGGCGTCGGTCGCCCCCGGCCCCAGGGCAACGGCCTCCACCTGGTCGGCGATCGCCCGGGCTTTCGTGAGCAGTTCGAGCGCGCTCGGCTCGACCGTGCCCGGACGGACCTCCGCGTAGACCCACACCTTGGTCATGGTCAGATCACCTTCGCTTCTTGAAGGAACGCGGTGATCTTCTCGGCGCCCGACCCGTCGTCCTCGACGATCTCGCCGGGACCCTTCTCGGGAGCGGCGTCCACGGCGTCGACCTTCTGCGTCGGCGCGACGTCGTCGGCGGACAGGCCGAGGTCGCCGACCGCGTACCGCTCGACGGACTTCTGCTTCGCCTGCATGATCCCCTTGAGCGTCGGATACCGGGGGTCGGTGGCCCCGGCGGTCACGGTGACGACCACCGGGAGATCCGCCTCCACCACGTCGTAGCCCAGCTCGGTCTGGCGTTCGATCCTGACCCTGCCGTCTGCCACCTCGAGCTTGCGGGCGAACGTCACGCTCGGCACGCCCAGGAGGCCGGCGATCGTCATCGGCAGCGTCCCCGTGTAGCCGTCGGTCGACTCGACCCCGGCGATCACGACGTCGAACTCGGACTTCGTGATCGCGGCCGAAAGGACGCGGGCCGTGACCATGGCGTCGGCGCCCCGGAGGCCGTCGTCGCTCACGAGGACGGCCTGGTGGGCGCCCATCGACAGCGCCTTGCGCACGCCGGCCAGGGCCGCCTCCGGGCCCATCGAGACGATCGTGACCTCGCCGCCCTGCGCCTCCGCGAGCTGCAGACCCGCCTCCACGCCGAACTCGTCGCCGGGGTCCAGCGCCCCCTCGACGCCCTCCCGCTTGAGCAGGAGGTCGTCGCCGATCTCGGGGACGCCGTTGGGGTTGGGCACGTACTTCGCCAGCACGACCACGTTCATGGGCACCGTTCCTTCGCTTCGGGGGAGACTGCGGCGGAAGTTTACCCACCGGTAGGTTGTGACAACCGGCGGGGCACGCTCCGGGCGTCGCCCCTGGTCCCGCGGCCTCGTCCACCGGCGCGCCGGGCCCGCGCCGGGGCCCATGCTAGCCTCGATCGGCGATGGGCGGATCGGTGCTGGTGGCGATGTCCGGGGGCGTGGACTCCTCGGTCGCGGCGTGCCTGCTCGCGGAGCGGGGCTACCAGGTGCTGGGCTCGCACATGCGCCTCGTCCACACCGACGGCGTCGACCACGGTTGCTGCGGGCCCTCCGCGGAGCGTGACGCACGCGAGGTGGCCGCGCTCGGGGGGTTTCCCTTCGAGGTGGTCGACCTCTCCGCCGTCTTCGGGGCGACCGTGATCGCCGACTTCCTCGGTGAGCACGCCGCCGGACGCACGCCGAACCCCTGCTCCCGGTGCAACGAGCAGATCAAGTTCGGGGCGTTCCTGGAGCGGGCGGACTCCCTGCGCGTCGACTTCGTGGCCACGGGGCACTACGTGCGGAACGTCCGCGAGCGCGGCCGGTGGCGGCTGCTCCGTGGCGCCGACGCCTCGAAGGACCAGTCCTACATGCTCCACGCGCTGGGGCAGCGGGAGCTGGCGCGGTCGCTGTTCCCCGTCGGTTCGTGGCCCAAGGCGGCCACGCGCGAGCACGCGCGGCGGCTCGGTCTGCCGGTGGCCTCGAAGCCGGACTCCCAGGAGGTGTGCTTCCTGCCCGGCGCCGACCACACGGCGTTCCTGGCCGAACGGGCCCCCGCCCTCGTCCGGTCCGGCGAGGTCGTCGACCCCGACGGGCGGGTGCTGGCCGAGCACGGAGGGTCGTTCCGGTTCACGATCGGACAGCGCAAGGGGACCGGCGTGTCGCTCGGCGAGCGCGCCTACGTGGTGGACGTGGACCACGACGCGAACCGCGTCGTGGTCGGACCCGCGGAGCTACTCGGCCGTCGCTCGGTCGACGCCGACCGGGCGACCTGGGTCGCCGGCCACCCGCCTGCGGACGGCCCGTTCGAGTGCGAGGTCCAGATCCGGTACCGGGGCGCTCCGGTCCCCGCCGTCGCGGAGCCCCGCGACGGCGGCCGCCTCCGGGTGGAGTTCCGCTCGCCGGTCCGCGCGGTGGCGCCGGGCCAGAGCCTCGTGTGCTACCAGGGCGACGAGCTCCTCGGCGGCGCCAGGATCCTGCAGGCCCACCGATAGCCGTCACCCCCGAACGCTCGCGCGCCGGGCGGCCGGTCCGCTACGATCCGCCGGCCGGTCGGGGAGACCGGCGGGCAGCCGAACCCACAGGAGGATCACATGGCCGATCACCCGAATGCCGAGCTCGTGCGGACGGGCTACAACGCGTTCATCGCGGGCGACATGGAGTGGCTGAACGAGCACTTCGACGACACCATCGTGTGGCACGAACCGGGCAACAACCAGTTCTCGGGCGACCACACCGGCCGGGACGAGGTGTTCGCCCACTTCGCGAAGCTCGTGGCGTTCGCGACGCCGGAGTTCGACATCCACGACGTCGTGGCCAACGACGACCACGCGATCGCGCTCGTGACGCTCACGTCGACCAAGACGGACGGGAGCGGGGATTCACATACCACCAAGTTCGTCCACGTGTTCCACGTGTCGAGCGGCGACGACCCGCGGGTCCTCGAGTCCTGGATCATGTACGAGGACCAGGCCGGCGTCGACAAGTTCATCGGCAAGGGCTAACCCGCTCAGGTTGCGCCGCAGCGCCCCCCGGCGGAGTCGGGGGGCGCCGCTATGATCGCCGCACGGGCGGGCCCGGGAGCCCGCTGCGGGAGGCCGCGCGAGTGCCGCTGCTCAAGAGGAAACCCCAGTCCTTCACCCTGCAGATCCAGGACTTCGCCCTGCGGGTGAACGCGCCGCACGAGTTCTACGAGGAGTCGCGCGCGGCGGCGCTGTCCATGTGGGAGCAGCTGCAGTCCTACTCGATCCGGAACCCGGCGTTCCGAACGAGCAAGCGCCCGGTGGAGGTGCCCGACGATGCGCCCCCCGTGGCCCGCGAGATGGCCGCGGCCGCCGGGGCCGCCGGGGTGGGCCCGGTGTTCACCGTGCAGGGGGCGCTGGTCGACCATGTGGGCCGGTACCTCGCGCGGAACCTGCACGAGGTCCTGGTGTCCTCGGGCGGCGACCACTTCATCCAGTCCCGCAAGCGGCTGAAGCTGCCGGTGAGCCACGGGTTGGACGGCGGGGGGCTCTCGGTGATCGTCGACCCCACGCGGGGGGCCGCCGGCGTGTCCACGACGCTCGGCAAGAACGGGCTGCCGGCCGACACGGTGGACGGCCTCGCCGTCGTGGCCTCCTCGTGCGCCCTCGCCGACGCGGCGGCCGCGGCCGCCATGGCCATCCTGGCCCGGCACGACTCGTTCCAGCGGGCGCTCGCGTACCTGCAGCGGATCGAGGGGGTCAACGGCGCCGTGGTGGTCGAGGGAGATCGCATCGGCGTGACTGGCGGCGTCGAGGTCGCCGCGTGACGCCGCGGGCCGCACGTGCAGGGGACCCGGCGCCGACGACCGGCGACGAGCGCCGCCTGGCGAAGGCCAAGCCCCGGGTGGAGGAGCTCCGCGAGCAGCTGAACCACCACTCGTACCGGTACCACGTGCTGGACGATCCCGAGGTCTCCGACGCCGAGTACGACGACCTCATGCGGGAGCTGCGAGGCCTCGAGGACGAGTTCCCCGAGCTGATCGTCCCGGACAGCCCCACCCAGCGGGTGGGCGGCCCGCCGGCCGACCTGTTCGCGCCGGTGCAGCACCGGGCGCGGATGTTCTCGCTCGACAACGCGTTCAGCCGTGAGGAGCTCGAGGCGTGGGGCGCCCGGGTGGAGCGCATCGTGGGTCCCGGGGTCGCCCGGTTCGCCTGCGAGCTGAAGATCGACGGCGTCGCGGTCGCCCTCACGTTCGAGGACGGTGTGTACGTGCGGGGAGCGACGCGCGGCGACGGGGTGACCGGGGAGGACATCACGTCGAACATCCGCACCGTCCGCGCGGTCCCTCAGCGCCTGCGCGTTCCCGACCCTCCGGCCGTGCTGGAGGTCCGGGGCGAGATGTACCTGCCCGTGAAGGCGTTCGAGCGGCTGAACGAACAGCTGTTGGAAGGGGGCGGGAAGGCCTTCGCCAACCCGAGGAACTCCGCCGCGGGCTCGCTGCGGCAGAAGGACCCCGCCGTGACGGCGTCCCGGCCGCTGAAGCTGTGGACGCACGGACTCGGACGCGTGGAGGGAAGGCGGTTCCAGTCGCACAGCGAGTCGCTGGCCTGGCTCAGGGAGGCCGGGCTGCCGGTCGACCCGCACCTCGAGGTGGTCGGGTCGCTCGACGAGGTGTTCGCCTTCACCCAGCGGTGGCAGGAACATCGCCACTCCATCGACTACGAGATCGACGGCGTGGTCGTCAAGGTCGACCAGATCGCGCTGCAGGAGGAGCTCGGGGCGACCTCCCACGCCCCACGGTGGGCGATCGCGTTCAAGTTCCCGCCCGAGGAGCGCACCACGCTGCTACGGGCGATCGAGGTCCACACCGGCAGAACGGGCATCGTGACGCCGTTCGCGCGCCTGGAGCCGGTGTTCGTCTCGGGCGTCACCGTCACCACCGCGACGCTCCACAACGAGGACGAGGTGGGGCGCAAGGACGTCCGCGAGGGGGACACGGTCGTCGTCCGGCGGGCCGGTGACGTGATCCCCGAGGTGGTCGGCCCCGTGCTGTCGAAGCGGCCGAAGGGTCTCAAGCGGTGGAGGTTCCCCTCGACGTGCCAGTCGTGCGGGACGCCGCTCGTACGCGATGAGGGCGGGGCCTACTGGCGGTGTCCGAACAAGCGGGGCTGCCCCCTGCAGAACGTCGAGTGGCTGTTCGCGTTCGCGTCGCGTGGCGCGATGGACATCGAGGGCCTCGGCTACGTGACCGGCACGGCGCTGCTCGACCTCGGGTTCATCGCCGATCCGGCGGATGTGTTCTCGCTCACCGATGAGCAGCTGGAGCAGGTCCCCGGGTTCGCCGACAAGAAGATCGAGAACCTCCTCGCCGCGATCGGGGCCGCGAAGGACCGGCCGATCTGGCGCCTGCTCACCGCGTTGAACATCCGCCACGTGGGGTCGACGGTGGCCCGGCTGCTGGCGCAGGCCTTCGTGTCGATCGACGCGCTGGCGGGCGCCTCCGAGGAGGAGGTCGCCGCGGTCGAGGGCGTCGGGCCGATCATCGCCGCGAGCGTCGTGGCCTGGTTCGGGGACGAACACAACCGCGCGCTGCTGGGCAAGCTGAAGGAGCGCGGCGTACGGATGGCCGACCCCGAGCCGGAACCCGTCGCCGAGGGCCCGCTCACCGGGCAGACGCTCGTGCTGACCGGCGGCCTCACGCAGGTCTCGCGCGACGAGGCGACGCGGCTGGCCGAGGCGGCAGGCGGCAAGGTCACCTCGAGCGTGAGCAAGAAGACCGACTTCGTGGTGGCGGGGGAGAGCCCGGGTTCCAAGCTCGCGAAGGCCGAACAGCTGGGCGTCGAGGTCATCGACGAGGCCGAGTTCCTCCGCCGTCTCGGCCGGTAGTTCCGTGATCGAAGCGGTCCTGTTCGATCTCGGGGAGACGCTCCTCGACGAGACCCGGATGTGGGACGCGTGGGCCGACCATCTGGGCGTGCCGCGGTTCACCTTCCATGCGCTGGCCGGCGCCGCGATCGATCGAGGCGAACACCCGGCCACCGTGATCCGGCTGCTCGGCGGGACGCTCGACGACGGGCCGGCCGGGGGGAGTTTCGAGCGGCGTGATCTCTACCCGGACGCGGTGCCGGCCATGACGGCGCTCCGCTCGGCCGGATGCCGCTTGGCGGTGGGCGGCAATCAGCCGATCGAGCGCGAGGAGGAGGTCCGGGCGTTGGGACTGCCGGTCGACCGGGTGGTCTCGTCCGCCTCGCTGGGGGTCGAGAAGCCGTCGCCGGCGTTCTTCGAACGAACGGCCGCGGTCCTCGGCGTCGATGCGGCGCAGATGCTCTCAGTCGGTGACCGGCTCGACAACGATGTGGTTCCCGCCCGGGCCGCGGGATGCCGGGCCGTGCTGCTCCGCCGCGGGCCGTGGGGGATCATCCACGCAGCCCGGGCCGAGGCGTCGAGCGCCGACTTCGTCATCGATTCGCTCGACGAGGTGATCGGGATCGTCGGCTCTCTGTAAGTTGCGCCTTGCGTTAGGAGTTCCTTACAATCGCCGTGATGATGGATGCGGCGCTCCGGGCCATCGGCGAACCGACCCGACGCGAGATCCTCCGGCTCGTGTGGGAGGACGAACGCACGGCCGGCGACATCGCCTCGCACTTCGAGGTCACGAGGGCCGCGGTGTCGCAGCACCTCAGGGTGCTCCGAGAGGCCGACCTGGTGACGGAGCGGCGGGACGGGACGCGGCGCCTGTACCGCGCGAAGCCGGAACGCATCGAGGAGGTCCGGGTCTGGCTGGACGAGTACTGGACGACCGGGCTCGAACGCCTGAAGGGCGCGGCCGAATGGGACGAACGCGGAAGGAGGCGTCGTGGCGGAACGCGAACCACTCGCGGGTGAGCCCACCGGCTCCGGCTCGGGAGACGTCGTCCGGGAGGTCCGCATCGACGCGCCGCCGGAGGTCGTGTTCCCGTTCTTCACGGACCCCCGGCAGTACGTGCGGTGGAAGGGCCGTTCGGCGGAGCTCGAACCCGAACCGGGCGGTCGCTACCGCGTCGACATCGACGGCAACGTGGTGGCGGGGGAGTTCGTCGAGGTGGACCCGCCGCGCCGCGTGGTGTTCACTTGGGGCTGGGAGGGTGGTCCGCTGGCGCCCGGCTCGACCACGGTGGAGGTCGACCTCGTCCCCGATGGCGACGGGACGCTCGTCCGGCTGACCCACCGCGGACTGCCGGAGGAGGCCAAGGGCGAACACGCGGCCGGGTGGGACCACTTCCTGCCGCGGCTGGCGACATTGGCAGCGGGCGGCGATCCGGGCCCGGACCCCTGGACGGCCGTCGACGGTTCCTGAGGAGCCCGCGCGGCGGGCGCGGAAAGGGGGAGACGAGATGTCGGTGGAGGAGAACAAGGCGACGGTTCGGGCCGTCGAGGAGGCCTGGGACTCCCAGGACCTCGACGCGCTCGACCAGTACTTCGCGGACCACTTCGACAACAGCCAGTCGGGGATGCCGGGCCTGCCGGGCGGGCTGGCGGGGGCGAAGATGGCCCATCAGGGCGTCATGCAGGCGTTCCCCGACCGCAAGGTCGTGATCGAGGACATCCTCGGCGAGGGCGACGAGGTGTTCGTCCGGACGCGCGTCACGGGGACCAACCAGGGCGGATTCCTCGGCACGCCGGCGAACGGCAACGCGTTCGACATCGCCGCCGTGGAGACCTACCGGTTCCAGGGCGGCAAGATCGCCGCCCACTGGGGGATGAACGACGGGATGACGTTGATGATGCAGCTCCAGGCGGGGTCGGCATAGCCGGGGGCAACGGATCGGACGGCCCGCCATATCGGAGGTCTCAGCATGGACACGATCCTGCACGTCGTCGACGTGCCCGCGAACCAGGCGGACGTGTACGCCGCGATCGCGACGGAGGCCGGGCTCGCGTCGTGGTGGACGACGAAGGTCCGGGCGGACGAACGGGTCGGAGGCGAGATCGATTTCACGTTCGTCCCGGAGGTGTTCAACCCGCGGATGCGGATCGACACTCTCGACGAGCCGAACGTGGTCGCATGGACGTGCGTCGGCGACGCGGCCGGATGGCAGGACGCGAGCATCCGGTTCGATCTCCGGGCGCACGAGCAGGGCACCAGGGTGACGTTCCGGCAGGGGTATGGCGAGCCGCTCGACGACGAGTCGTTCGGCGTCTTCAACTTCAACTGGGGCTACTACCTTGAGAGCCTGCGGACGTACTGCGAGTCGGGCGCGGGCAAGCCGTTCCCGGCGGCGTGATCGGAGCGGTCGCTAGACTGCCCGGGTCATGCCGGTCGAGATCGACATCGAACACGTCGCGCGCCTCGCGCGCCTCGCGCTCTCCGACGAGGAGAAGACGCGGCTGAAGACGCAGCTCGGCGTGATCCTCGAGCACGCCGCCCGCGTGCAGGAGGTCGCCGCCGACGACGTGCCGCCCACCGCCCAGGCGGTCCCGCGCGCGAACGTCCTCCGGGCGGACGTCCCCGAGGCCGGGCTGACCCACGAGGAGGCCCTGTCGAACGCCCCCGACCAGGAGGGCGGCCGGTTCAAGGTGCCCCGGATCGTGGAGCAGGAGTAGGCATGGCCAACCACCCGACCTCCATGTCGGCGGCCGACCTGGCTGCCGCGCTCCGCAACCGGGAGCTCACGGCCGTGCAGCTGGCCGAGGCCGCCCTGCAGCGCGCCGACGATGTGGACGAGCGGATCCATGCGTTCCTGACCCGGACGAACACCATGGCGCTCGAGCAGGCCGAGGACGTCGACCGGCGGCTGGGGCTCGGGCACGACCTGCCGGCGACGGCCGGGATCCCGGTCGCGCTGAAGGACGTCCTGGCGGTGAAGGGCGTGACCGCCACGTGCGGTTCGAGGATCCTCGAGCACTACCGCCCGCCGTACGACTCGACCGTGTGGTGCCGGTTGCGCGACGGAGGGGCCGTCCTGGTCGGCAAGACCAACTGCGACGAGTTCGCCATGGGTTCGTCCGGTGAGAACTCCGCGTACGGGGTCACCCGCAACCCGTGGGACGAGGATCGCGTGCCGGGCGGGTCCTCCAGCGGTTCCGCGGCCGCGGTGGCCGCCGGCATGGCCACGTGGGCGCTCGGGACCGACACCGGCGGGAGCGTCCGCCAGCCGGCCGCGCTGTGCGGCGTCGTCGGGCTGAAGCCGACGTACGGGCGCATCTCGCGGTTCGGTCTGATCGCCTTCGCGTCGTCGCTCGACCACGTGGGCACGTTCACCCGGACGACGCGGGACGCGGCGACGCTGCTGTCGTTGCTCGCCGGCGAGGATCCACGCGACGCGACGAGCGTGGCCGAGCAGCCGGACGACTATCTCGCCGGGCTCGACGCCGGGGTCGCGGGCCTTCGGGTCGGCGTGATCAAGGAATCGTTCGCCGAGGGCGTCGAGCCCGGTGTGACGGCCGCGTTCAACGCCTCGATCGACCGGCTGACGGCGCTCGGGGCCACCTGCGACGAGGTCTCGCTGCCCAACGCGGATTACGCGTTCAGCGCGTACTACCTCCTCGCGCCCGCCGAGTGCTCGTCGAACCTCGCCCGGTACGACGGGGTTCGCTACGGGCATCGGACGGCGGAACCGGTGGACGACGTGGTGCAGATGATGATGAAGACGCGGGGGGAGGGGTTCGGCGACGAGGTCAAGCGGCGAATCATCCTCGGGACGTACTCGCTGTCCTCCGGCTATTACGACGCGTACTACGGGCAGGCGCAGAAGGTCCGCACGCTGGTGATTCGCGACTACCAGGCGGCCTTCGAAC
>DATBHM010000196.1:0-6979 GCA_036557505.1 Actinomycetota bacterium
GCCGCGGTGAACCGCCCCGTCGCGGGGTCGTAGATCTCGGCCGAGTCGAGGGAGTTGCCGTCCGCGTCGAGGCCGCCGGCGACCAGGACCCGGCCGTCCCGTAGCAGCGTCGCGGTGTGGCTCTGGCGCGGCGTGGACATGGATCCGGTGGCGTGGAACCGGCGAGCGCGCGGGTCGAACACCTCTGCCGTCGCGGTGACCGCCGCGTCTCCGACGCCGAATCCGCCGGCGACCAGGATCCGGCCGTCCAGGAGCCGTGTCGCCGTGTGCGCCGCCCGGGCGACGTGCATGGGCGGGAGCACGACGATCGAGGACGCCTCCGGGGAGCCGCCGGTGCCGCTCGTCGCCTGCGGCCCGCCGCTCCTCGGGACCGCCGGCGACGCGGCGACGGTCCGCTCCGAGGTCCCGCCGCCGGTGCAGCCGGCCGACACCGAGGCCACCAGCAGCATGATCACCGTTCGAGCGAACCGCATCGCCCCTGCTACACGCCGAGGCCCCCTGGCGTTCCACGGGACGATCGGATCAGGTCTCCCGGGGCCCGGCGAGCCATGCGACCTCGTACGGCTGGAGTCGGAGCGATTCCCCGCCAGCTGCCCTCCGGCCGGTCAGGAGTTCGGTCCCGTCGCCGGGGGCGGTCACCGCTCGCTCACCGGACGTGAGGTTCGCCATGCACCAGACGCGGCCCGTGGAGCCCGAGCCGCGTTCGACGGCGAGGACGCCGGGCGGCGCCTCCAGCACCCGCTGCGGGGCATCCGGCCGGAAGGCCGGATGGGATCTCCGGGCCCGCAGCATCCCGGCGACGCCGTCGAACACCCGACGGGACCGCGAGGCCGGGTCGGCCAGCTCGGCATCCAGCGTCGCGAGGTCGAGCTTCCGTCGGTTGATGCGCCGCGGGATCCCGGAGGCGTCCGCGGCATCCCGGTCGTTCGGTGTTCCGAACAGGCTGTGCGCGTACAGGCCCGGGATGCCGGCCAGCGCCAGCAGGATCGAGTTCGCCGCCAGGTGGCGGTCGATCCGCAGCGGCTCCGGTTCGTCGCCGTTCGGATCGGACAGCGCGTCGAACCACGTCGAGTTCAGCTCGTAGGGCCGCGGCCCGAGGGGCGTGTCGCGCATGCTCGCCAGCCCGCCGTGACGGAGCACGGCATCCACCATGTCCGCGATCTCCGACTCGGGCAGCACACCCTGCGCGGGCATCAGCCCGATCCCGTCGTGCGACGCGAGCATGTCGAGGAACGCACACCCGGCGGGCGGAGGTTCGAACGCGTCGACCCACGGCGCCAGGCGCTCTGTCGTCCCGAACAGCATCGCGTGCAGCACGAGCGGCGGGAGCGAGAACTGGTACACGATGTGCGCCTCCGGCCGGCCGTCGCCGAAGTAGGCCACGTTGTCGGGCTGCCGGACGTTCGTCTCGGTGAGGATCGCGGTGTGCGGCGACACGGCGTCGACCGCGGCGCGCAGCGCCCGGACCAGGCGGTGGGCGTCCGGGAGGTTGAGGCACGAGGTTCCGGATTCCTTCCATGCATAGCCCACCGCGTCGAGCCGGAGCAGCCCGGCGCCCCGGTCCACATACCCGAACACCACGTCCAGCAGCCGGGCCAGCACGCGCGGGTTGCGGTAGTTGAGATCGACCTGGTCCGGGGAGAACGTCGTCCAGAGCCGCCGCTCACCGCCCGGCGCGGAGAACGGCGTGACGAGCGGCGTCGCCCGGGGGCGGACGACGGCGGACAGGTCGGTCCCCGGTTCGACCTCGATGAAGTGGGCGGCGAACTCCGGATCGCCGTCGAGGTACCGGGCCAGCCAGGCGTGTTCGGACGAGACGTGGTTCAACACGACGTCGAGCACGACCTCGAAGTCTCCAGCGATCGCCGACACGTCGTCCCAGGTCCCCAGCGCCGGGTCCACGCTGGAGTGGTCGGTGACCGCGTAGCCGTCGTCCGACGACCACGGGGCGATCGGCAGGAGATGGACCGCGCTCACCAGGCCGCTCAGCCGTTCGCGCAGGAAGCCCCGCAAGGTTCGCAGGGGGGCCACGCCGGGCGCTCGGACCTGGTCGGGGTAGGTGATGAGCACCGCGTCGCGTTCGGTCCACTCGCGCGCCGACCCCGGAGCGGTCTCCGCGCCGGCTCGCCGGACGCTCGCCACGATCCCTTCGACCGCGGGGCGTTCACGTGATCCGTAGAGGTCGAGGAGCTCGCCCCGGAGGCGGTCGAGCGGCCCTGCCGGGGCCTCTGTGGGCCTCGAGGCGCTCACGTCGAACGTGGGCGGACCGCACGGGGGCCGTCGGCCAAGTCGGACATCGAGCAATGATGCTATCCCCGTGTAAGCACCGGACGGGGCTGGAGCGTTCTTGGGCCATGGACGAAACGGCAACGCGAACCGTCGACCCGCAGGTGGTGCCGGTCCCCGACGCGGCGCCGGCCGGTGTGCCCTCGCAGTTCGAGGCGTTCTTCCGATCGCACCACGCGGGGGTGTTCGCCTGCTTCGTGCTGCTCGCCCGGGACGCCGCCGAGGCGGAGGAGGTCGCCCAGGAAGCCTTCCTCCGCGTCTGGCAGCGTTGGGATCGGGTCGCCGCCATGGAGCGGCCCGACGGCTACCTGTACCGCACGGCCATGAACGTCTGGCGGAGCCGGCGCCGTCGCGCGGGGGTGGCCCTCCGACGCCTCGGCCGGCGGGTTCGCCCGGTCGAGGGCGCGACCGAGGGCGGGGTTCCGGCGGTGGAGGACCGCGACGCGGTGGTCCGCGCGCTCGCGAACCTGTCGGAACGCCAGCGGGCAGCGTTCGTCCTGACCGAAGGGCTCGACCTGACCTCCGAGGAGGCCGGGGCGGCCATGGGGGTCGCGGCGTCGACGATCCGGGTGCTGGTCGCCCGGGCCCGCGATGCGTTGCGGCACGAAGCCGACACGGGAGCGAACGATGGGTGAGCTACGGGAACAGATGCGACGCGGCAGGCAGCGGGCTCCTCATACGGAGGACGCGATGACGCGGCTGGTGGCCCGGCGGCAGCGGCGGGCCCGCAACGGGCGGCTGCTCTCCGCGGCGGTCGCGTTGGGGATGACCGGGGCGTTGGTCGCCGGCGGGTTCGCGGTGCTCGGCCACCGGGGGAACGGCTCGCTGGGCCCGGCCACGGGGACGTCCGGCGCGACCGGCCCGGCGACGTCCGCCCCGGGGTCGTCTCAGAACCTCGTCGCCGGGCCGGGGCAGTTCTACTACTGGAAGTTCGCCGTGGTGGACGGCTCGACGACCGCGCACCTGACCTACTGGTGGTCGCCGGACGGCACCGGTCGGATGGTCACCTCGGAAACCGGGGACGGGTATGGCGTGCTCCCGAGCGGGCCGATGCGGATCGGGAAGTACCCCACCGGCGACGATCTGTCCGACCTGTCGACGGACCCTGCGACGCTGCTCGGACAACTCCAGGATCGCAGCGCGCCCGGTGGCAAGTCGCCAAGGCCCGTCGAGACGCCTGGCCCGGATCCAGCCGCGGGCGTCGTGATCTCGGCCATCCAGGACCTGCTGAGCCAGACGGCCCCACACTCGTCGCCGTCGCTCCGCGTCGCGATGTACGAGGTGTTGAAGGGCATCCCGGGTGTGCAGGACCTCGGCGCACAGGGCGATCCCACCGGCCGGGCCGCGACGGCCCTGCGAGTGACGGTCGGCGGCTCGGTGCTGACGTTCTGGTTCGACCCGGATTCCCACCTGTTCCTCGCCGAGGACGAGGCGACCTCGCAGGATGCGACACCGATGCCAACCGGGGGCACCTCCTCGGGCGCGACGACGGCGCCGAGTGGGGACCCCTCCCATTACTACGTGATCGTCGAGTCGGGCGGGATCGTGGACTCGGACTCCGCCGTGCCGACCGCGGACCAGGAGAACATCCCCGAAGCGGGAGCGCTCCCGACGTAGCCGGGGCAGACGCCGGGTGGGGCCGGGCGGCGGTGCGGACCGCCCGGCCTCTTTCGTTTCCGTTCAACCTCGATTGAGGGCCGTTTTGTCCGGGCATGAGTGTCCAGAACGCGCGAGCGGACCTCGGCGCTCGGGAGGTGTGGCATGGACGAGACCTTCGGAGACGGCAAGCCGATCCGGGCGAGCATCCCCACGGCGCCAGGGAGGGGAAGGGCACGGAGTGCCGGCGGGCGTGTGTGCGAGCACGAGGGGTGCGGGACCCTGCTTTCGACGTACAACGCCTCGCCGACCTGCTGGGCCCATCAGGCCCACGTTCCCGTCAAGGGGGAACGCCTCGTGCGCCGGGGTCACATGGCGCTCCCGGCCGCCTGAGGAGGAGCGGTCCGTAGCGGGAGCTGCGGAATTGGTCCGCGACGAAGCGACGTTCTGAGCGAAACGGACGAGGCCGGTGGGAGTGAGCTTTCCACCGGCCGCTCCCGCGTCACGCGTCACGTGTTTGGGCCAAGGTCGATCGCGGCACGATTCATCTGAGACAGAACTGACCGGGAACGTGAGGAGGCGCGTGGAATGAAGATCGGGTGGCCGGCCATCCGGCAGGTGCGAACCGGCGACGTGCACGCCGACGGCGAGACCTCGTATTCCAAGCGGACCATCGAGCTCCGTCCCCGAACCGAACACGCCGACCGGGTGGTGAAGTCGGTGTGCCCGTACTGCGCCGTCGGGTGCGGTCAGGACGTGCACGTCCGGGACGGGAAGATCCTCGACATCGAGGGCGACCCGGATTCGCCGATCTCCCGCGGTCGGTTGTGCCCGAAAGGCGCGGCGACGTTCCAGCTGGTGACCGGATCCCATCGCGAGCAGCGGGTGCTGTACCGGCGGCCGTACGCCGCCGAGTGGGAGCAGATCCCGCTCGACCGGGCGATGGAAATGGTCGCCGACCGCGTGCGGGCGTCGCGGGACGCGAACTGGGAGGACGCGGACGACGACGGCAACCCCCTGCACCGCACGCTCGCCATCGCCCACCTGGGCGGCGCGACGCTCGACAACGAGGAGAACTACCTCATCAAGAAGCTGTTCACGGGCTTGGGGATCGTCCAGATCGAGAACCAGGCCCGCATATGACACAGCGCCACGGTCCCCGGTCTGGGGACCTCGTTCGGAAGGGGCGGCGCGACCACCTTCCAGCAGGACCTGATCAACAGCGACTGCATCGTGATCGAGGGCTCGAACATGGCCGAGTGCCACCCGGTCGGGTTCCAGTGGGTGATGGAGGCCAAGAAGCGCGGCGCGACGATCATCCACGTCGATCCCCGGTTCACCAGGACGAGCGCGATGGCCGACGTCCACGTCCCGATCCGGGCCGGCAGCGACATCGTGTTCCTGGGCGCGATCGTCCGCCACATCATCGAGAACGAGCGCTACTTCTCCGAATACCTCGTCAACTACACGAACGCGCCGGTGATCGTCTCCGACGACTTCCGTGACACCGAGGACCTCGACGGCCTGTTCAGCGGGTGGGACGCGGATCTGGGCGTCTACCAGCACGCCTCGTGGCAGTACAAGGGCGCGCCGGTGGCAGCGTCCGCCGGCGAGACGGAGATGTCAGGCGAGGCCGGACAGGGCCAGGCCGGCGAGGGACAGACGTACATGCCGGTGTCGCACGAGGAACGCGACGAGACCATGCAGGACCCCCGCTGCATCCTGCAGATCGTCCGGCGCCACTTCGCCCGGTACTCGCCGGAGATGGTCGAGGAGGCCTGCGGGATCCCCAGGGAGATGTTCCTGAAGGTCGCCGACGCGCTGTGCGCCAACTCGCGCCGGGAGTTCACCTCGGCGTTCGTGTACTCGGTCGGCTGGACGCAGCACTCCAAGGGCGTCCAGTACATCCGCACGGCCGCCATCATCCAGCTGCTGCTCGGGAACATCGGCCGCCCCGGCGGCGGCATCCTGGCGCTCCGGGGCCACGCCTCGATCCAGGGTTCGACCGACATCCCCACGCTCTACGACCTGCTCCCCGGCTACCTCGGGATGCCGAAGGCCGCGACCGACCCGACGCTCGAGCGGTACCTCGAGAACAACGTCGCCCCCTCGGGGTGGTGGTCGGAGCTTCCCAAGTACGTCGTGTCGCTGCTGAAGGCGTGGTTCGGCAGCGCCGCCGGCGAGGGGAACGACTGGTGCTACGACTACCTGCCCCGACTGTCCGGCGACCACTCGCACCTGACGACCGTGGCCGACATGGCCGACGGCGCGGTCGAGGGGTACTTCGTGATGGGGGAGAACCCCACGGTGGGGTCGGTGCACGGAGCGTTGCAGCGCAAGGGGCTCCGTGAGCTCAAGTGGATGGTGGTGCGGGACTTCGCGCCGACCGAGACGGCCGAGTTCTGGCGGGACGCGCCGGAGATCCGACGCGGGGAGGTCCGGCCCCAGGACATCGGCACCGAGGTGTTCTTCTTCCCGGCGGCGGCGCACACGGAGAAGGACGGGACGTTCACCAACACCCAGCGGCTGGTCCAGTGGCACCACAAGGCCGTCGAGCCGCCCGGCGACTGCCGGAGCGAGCTCTGGTTCATGTACCACCTTGGCCGGCTCCTGAAGGCCCGGTACGCGTCGTCGTTCGAGTCGAGGGACCTGCCCGTGAAGAACCTCACGTGGAGCTACCCGGTCGCGGGCGTGCACCAGGAACCGAGCGCCGACGCGGTGCTGCGCGAGATCAACGGCTCCACCGTGGAGGACTCCAGGCCGGTGTCCGGCTACCTGGAGCTGAAGGACGACGGCTCGACCGCGTGCGGGTGCTGGCTGTACTCGGGGGTGTACGCCGACGGTGTGAACCAGGCCGCCCGGCGGAAGCCGGGCTCACAGCAGTCCTGGGTGGCCCCGGAGTGGGCGTGGGCCTGGCCCTCCAACCGCCGGATGATGTACAACCGCGCGTCCGCGGACCCCGAGGGCAACCCGTGGTCCGAACGCAAGCGCTACGTATGGTGGGACGCCGACAAGGGGAAATGGACGGGGGAGGACATCCCCGACTTCATCGAGGACCGCCCGCCCGACTACCGGCCGAAGCGGGGGGCGAAGGGCC
>DATBHM010000197.1:0-11460 GCA_036557505.1 Actinomycetota bacterium
GGAAGCTCGCCGGCCACGTCGTCGAAGGGACCGGTGAAGAGATCGCGTAGCGTTGTGAACGAGATCCGGGTCTCCGACTGGCCAGCAGCGGCGGACAGGACGCGATAGCCACGGGCGGCGGCCATCTCCGTTCCCGCCCGCCAGAGCGAGCTCTTGCCGATCCCGGCTTCGCCCCCGAGGAGGAGGACGTGTCCGTGGGTGGGATCGGCGTCGAGGAACGACGAGATGGCTTCGAGCTCCCGCTCCCGGGCCACGACCGACCCCCTCCCCATGGCCCGCGAGTATTCCCATGATCACCACTGCATGCAATCGGTCATCCAGCCGTTGACGCCGCCCCACTGCGGCAGGCACCATCCCGCACCACATGCGGATCTTCGGGCTCCGGATCTGGGTGGTCGTCGGTCTCGTGGTCCTGGTCGCGGCCGGCATCGTCGTTCTGTACTTCCTCTACGGGAGGGGCCCGCAGCCCGGCGACGTCGTGTTCCAGGACGACTTCTCCGCACCCTCGTCGCAGTGGCCGGCCGGAGCCTCGAAGGGTGGGTTCACGTTGTTCTCCGGCGGCACCTACCTGGTGGGGGTCGATCCGGGGAGCTCCATCTCGGCGCTGACCGACCTCCCCACCACCCAGCGGGACGTCCGGGTGGAGGCCGCGGTCGTACGGATGCCGTCGGCACACGATGTCCTGGTGGGGCTGGCGTGCCGCGCGGACGAGACCGATCGCTTCTACGAGCTGGCGATCTCGGGGGCGGGCCGGTGGGTGGTCGTCCGCCGTCCGGACCTGACCGTCCTCGGCAAGGGGATGTTCGATCCGTCGAGCCTCGGTTCCGGCGCCGTCGACCTCGACGCGGAGTGCGCCGGCGGGGACGCCGAGCATCCGCTCCGGCTCGCGCTCTCGGTGAACGGGACGGTTGTGGGCGTGGCGCACGAACGACCGGGGGAGGCGCCGCTCCCGTCGGGCGGCGTCGGGTTCGTCGTCGTGAACGGCAGCGCGGATCCGGCCGACGTACACTTCGACGACCTTCGGGTCCTCGTCGCCTGAGGTTGGTCATTCCGGCCGCAAGGTCTGTACACTGTGCGTTCGGCCTCGCAAGGGCCGATTTCGGCTCGTCCCCAACTCGTCCGACGCGGGGCGGCATGTTCGGAGCACGGAAAGCGTTATTGGAGCGTGGCGAAGAAGGACGCGATCGAGGTCGAGGGAGCGGTGGTCGAGCCGCTGCCGAACGCCATGTTCCGGGTTGAGCTGGACAACGGACACAGGGTGCTGGCCCACATCTCCGGCAAGATGCGGATGCACTACATCCGGATCCTCCCGGGGGACCGGGTGCTGGTGGAGCTCTCGCCGTACGACCTGACGCGGGGGCGCATCGTGTACCGGTACCGGTAACCTGTAGGACCGCACGAGGCACGAGGAAGGCGAACGGGCAGATGAAGGTACGGCCGTCGGTGAAGAAAGTGTGCGACCGGTGCAAGATCATCCGGCGCCGCGGCCGCGTGCTCGTGATCTGCTCGAACAACCCACGGCACAAGCAGCGCCAGGGCTAGGGGGGAACGCGAAGTGGCACGAATCGCAGGCGTCGACCTCCCCCGCGACAAGCGGGTGGACATCGCGCTCCGCTACATCTACGGCATCGGGCCCCAGCGGGCCGGGCTCACCGTCGAGGGCGCCCGGGTCGACCCGGCGACGAAGGTCCGCGACCTCTCCGAGGAGGAAGTGGTCCGCATCCGCGACTACATCGACCGGAACTTCAAGGTCGAGGGCGACCTCCGCCGCGACGTGGCCCAGGACATCAAGCGAAAGATCGAGATCGGGTGCTACCAGGGCCTCCGGCACCGCCGTTCGCTCCCGGTCCACGGCCAGCGGACGCACACCAACGCGCGCACCCGCAAGGGCCCGAAGAAGACCGTCGGCGTGAAGCGGAAGAAGGGGAAGTAGGCCGTGGCGAAGCCCAAGGCGAAGAAGGCCCGCAAGCGCGAGAAGAAGAACGTGGTCCACGGCCAGGCCCACATCAAGTCGACGTTCAACAACACCATCGTCACGATCACCGACGGCCAGGGGAACACCCTGTCGTGGGCGAGCGCCGGCAACGTCGGGTTCAAGGGCTCCCGGAAGTCCACCCCCTTCGCCGCGCAGCTCGCCGCCGAGGCCGCCGCCCGCCGCGCCCAGGAGCACGGCCTCCAGAAGGTCGACGTCTACGTCAAGGGCCCGGGCTCGGGCCGGGAGACGGCCATCCGGTCGCTCGCCGCCGCGGGCCTCGAGGTCGTCGGCATCCAGGACGTCACGCCGGTGCCGCACAACGGCTGCCGGCCGCGCAAGCGCCGCCGCGTCTAGCGGCCGGCCGCGCACAGCAGGATCCCCGGACGCGCGCTCGCGCGGACGGGGCGGCAATCGAACAGGGTGGGGCAGAAGTGGATGATCCCCCGCCGAGGAGGTAGATCGCAGTGCTGATCGTCGCCAGGCCGCAGATTCAGGAGACCACCGTGTCTCCCGTTCGGTCCAAGTTCATCATCGAGCCGCTCGAGCCCGGGTTCGGCTACACGCTGGGCAACTCGCTGCGGCGCACGCTCCTGTCGAGCATCCCCGGCGCTGCCATCTCGTCGGTGCGCATCGAGGGCGTCCTCCACGAGTTCTCCTCGATCCCCAAGGTCACCGAGGACGTCACGGACGTGATCCTCAACCTCAAGGAGCTCGTGCTCCGGTCCGAGCTCGAGGAGCCGGCCACCGTGTACCTGAAGGCCAAGGGCCCCGGCGACGTGACCGCCGGCGACATCTCGCCGCCCGCCGGCGTCGAGATCCTGAACTCCGACCTCCACATCGCCACGCTCGGCAAGGGAGCCACGCTCGAGATGGAGATGGTGGTGGAGCGCGGCGTCGGGTACCGGCCGGCCGAGAAGAACAAGAAGCCCCGAGACCCGATCGGCGTGATCCCGGTCGACTCGATCTTCTCGCCGGTCCGCCGGGTCTCCTACTCGGTCGAGAACACCCGGGTGGAGCAGATGACCGACCGTGACCGCCTCATCCTCGACGTCGAGACCGACGGCTCGATCACGGCCCGCGAGGCCGTGGCGTCGGCCGGATCGACGCTGCTCGAGCTGGTGAACCTGTTCCACGAGCTGGCCGAGAGCCAGGGCCTCGCAATCGGCCCCGCCGAGGACGAGTCGCAGCTGTCCGGCGAGCTCGCCACCACGATCGAGGAGCTGAACCTGTCGGTCCGTTCCTACAACTGCCTGAAGCGTGAGGGCATCAACACGGTCGGCGACCTGGTCCAGCGATCCGAGCAGGAGCTCATGGACATCCGGAACTTCGGCCAGAAGTCCATCGACGAGGTCAAGGCCAAGCTCGAGGAGCTCGGGCTGGAGCTGCGGGAGGAGTAATGCCGACGCCGAAGAAGGGGCCGCGCCTCGGCGGGGGACCGTCGCACCAGCGGCATCTGCTCTCGGGGCAGGCCGCGGCGCTGTTCACGCACGAGGCCATCACGACCACCGAGGCCAAGGCCAAGGCGCTCCGTCCGTACGCCGAGAAGCTGATCACGTTCGCCAAGCGCGGCGACGTGGCAGCGCGGCGTGAGGTGCTCAAGGTCGTCACCGACCGAGACGTCGTCCACAAGCTGTTCTCCGAGATCGGTCCGAGGTACGCCGAGCGCAACGGCGGCTACACGCGGATCCTGAAGATGGGGCAGCGGCGGGGCGACGGGGCGCCGATGGCGCGCATCGAGCTCGTCGACCGTCCGGAGATCTGATCGCGAGCCTGACCAGGGGTGGACCGGCCACGCTCACCCGAGGCGGCGCCGGTCTCGTCCCGTAGCCTTCGACGCTGATGGGCGTCGTTCGCCTCGACCTCGCGTACGACGGGACCGCGTTCCACGGCTGGGCCCGGCAACCGAGGGGGGTCCGCACGGTCGAAGGCGTGGTGCTCGAGGCGCTGGAGCGCCTCCTGCGCGAACCGCCCGAGCTCTCCGCAGCAGGCCGGACGGACGCCGGGGTGCACGCGCGGGGGCAGGTCGTGTCGTTCCCCGCCGCCGGCGACATCGATCCGGCTCGGGTGCTGCGGGGCGTCAACGGGATGCTCGCCCCCGAGGTCGTCGTGACCCGGGCACGATGGGCCGGGGACGAGTTCGACGCCCGGTTCTCGGCGACCGGCCGGGAGTACCGGTACCGCATCGACCTCGGGGCGGTTCCGGACCCGTTCTCCGCACGGTTCGCATGGCATCGGCCGGGGGCCCTCGCGCTCGGCGCGATGCGGCGGGCGGCCCGGGACCTGCTCGGCGAGCACGACTTCGCCTCGTTCTGCCGGGCCCCGGGAGGCGGTCGATCCACGGTTCGGAACCTGCGGCGGCTGAGCGTGGCCCGGGATGACGACCGGCTCGCCATCACCGCCCGCGCGGACGGGTTCCTGCACCAGATGGTGCGGAGCCTGGTGGGGACGCTCGTCGCGGTGGGGGAGGGGCGCTTGGAGCCCGGGGGCATGGGGGACGTGCTCGCGACGAGGGATCGCGCGGCCGCCGGGCGCATCGCGCCGCCGCAGGGGTTGACGCTCGAGCGCGTGTTCTACGGCCGGGGCGGCGCTACCGCGCCGTCCACCCGCCGTCGATGAGCAGGGTGTGGCCGGTGATCATGTCGGCGGCGGGGGAGCAGAGGAACACCACCGCCCCGGCCACGTCGACCGGGCGGCCGATGCGGTGGAGGGCGGCGATCCGCTCGATCACGTCGTCGCGGAAGGCCGGGTCGGAGAGCGCCGGGGCGGTGCCGGGCGTCTCGATGAAGGTCGGGGCCACCGCGTTGACGTTGATGCCGTCGCCCCCCCATTCCACCGCGAGGCATCTCGTGAGGTGCGCGATGCCGGCCTTCGTCATGCAGTAGACGGACTCTCCGGGCAGTGCCACGAAGCCGGCCTGGGAGCTCATGTTGACGATCCGGCCGAACCTCCGCGCTGCCATCACGCGCGCGGCGGCCTGGCTCGCGAAGAACGTCGCCTTGAGGTTCACGGCGAGCGTGAGGTCGAAGTCCTCCTCGGTCACGTCCGTCGCCGGGTTGCGCGGCGCCGCACCGGCGTTGTTCACCAGGATGTCGAGGGCGCCCATGCGCTCCGCGGTTTCGGCGACGGCGGCGCGGACCTGGCCGAGGTCGGTGACGTCCATCTGCAGCGCAAGGACGCGCCGGCCCAACGACGAGATCTCGTCCGCGAGCTCGGCGGTGTCGGAACGGGAGGCGTCGCGGAGGCCCAGCGCCACGTCCGCTCCGGCGCCGGCCAAGGCGAGCGCGATGGCCCGTCCGAGGCCGCGGGCCGCGCCGGTGACGAGCGCGACCCGGCCTCCGAGGTCGAAGCTCGGACGCTCCGCCACCTACCGCGCGCCCCTGCGGGAGAGCACGTCGATGACCGCCGCGCCGAGGAGCACACCGGCGACCACGATGTCGATCCACTCGCTGGAGACGCCCAGCAGGTACAGGCCGTTGTAGATGGCCCCGATGACCAGGCCGCCCAGCACCCCGTGGATGGTCCGTCCCCGGCCACCGAACAGGCTGGTGCCGCCGATCACCGCCGCGGCCACGGCGAGCAGCACGTAGCTGTTCGCGCTCTTGATGATGTTGGTGGTCAGCGAGACCTGCCACGACGCGAACAGGACGCCGGCGACCCCCGAGATGAACGCCGCGAGCATGAACGCGCCGGTGCGCACCCTCGCCAGGCTCACGCCGGCTCGCCGGGCGGCCTCCGGGCTCCCGCCGATGGCGTAGACGTAGCGGCCGAAGCGCCTTCGCTGGAGCAGGAACGTCGACGCGCCCAGGACCACGAGCACGATCGGGACGATGTAGGGAACCCCCTCGATGACCCCGGCGTGGGCGCGGTTCGTGTTGCACACCATCACCACGACGATCCCGGCGATCGCGGCGAGCACGATCTTGGCAATGGTGAGGCTGGCGGGCGGTGCGGCGAGGCCACCACGGCGGCGGCGCGAGTCGCGGCGCCACGCCAGTGTTCCCCCGATGCCGATCAGCACTGCGAGCAGGATCCAGCCGACGGCCGGGGTGAAGTGGCCGTAGAAGATGTCGTAGATCCGCACCTCGTCGGTGATGTGGGAGTTGCCGATGCCGACCAGCGAACCGTGCAGCACGATGATCCCGACGCCCTCGAGGATGAGGAGGCTGCCGAGTGTGACGATGAACGACGGCATCCGCAGCCGGGCGACGAGCGTGCCCTGGACCGCGCCGACCGCGGCCGACGCGGCGAGCGCCGTCAGGATGGCGAGCCACCAGGGGAACCCGGGACTCCCCGGCTGCACCAGCTCGGCGACGACGACGGCCGAGACCCCCATGACCAGGCCCACCGAGAGGTCGATCTCCGCCAACAGGAGGACGAAGATCTCGGCCATCGCGAGCACCATGTAGATGGTGCTCTGCTCCAGCAGGTTGACCAGGTTCTCCGCGCCCAGGAACTTGGAGTTGAGGACCTGAAACGTGACGAAGACGACGATCAGCGCGAGGAGGACCGGGAGGATCCCGGCGTCGCCGCCCCGGACCCGCCTCCACCAGGCCCGGAGGTACTGACCGAGCGTGGTGGCGACGAGTTCGGGAGGGACCTCCGTCGCGGCGTCGTCGTGGACCTCGGGGTCGCGGATCGCCGCCGTCGCGCCTGCCCCCGATTCAGGCACGGCGGGCCTGCCCGGTTCTGGCGCCGGGGCGTGAGAGCACGTCCACCGCGACCGCGATGAGGAGCACGGCGCCCGGGATGATGTACTGCAGCGGGGTGGACAGGGAGCCGAGCGAGAGGAGCGAGACGCCGTAGGCGATGGCGCCGATCAGCAGGCCCCCCAGCATCCCGTGCAGCGGCTTGCCCCGGCCACCGAACAGGCTCGTCCCACCGATGACGGCCGCGGCGACCGCGTACAGGACGAGCTGGCCGGGGTCCGCGAGGTTCGTGCTGTACTGGCCGAGGAAGAACGAGCCCAGCAGGATCCCGCCGAACCCCGCCGTCGCGGAACACATGGCGAACGCCGTGATGCGGATGCGGGCGAGGCTGACGCCGGCGCGCCGCGCGGCCTCCGGGTTCCCGCCGACCGCGTAGACGTAGCGGCCGAATCGGATCCGGGTCGTGAGGAACGTCCAGATCGCCAGGATGGCGAACACGATCGGGATCACCCAGGGGACACCCTGGATCGCGAGGAGCGGGGTCCCGCGGTTCACGACGCAGATCAGCACCACGCCGACCGCCACGGCGGCGATCACGACGATGCGGATCACGGTAAGGCTCGCCGGGGGCGCCACCAGGCCGTTCCGGCGGCGCCTCGACGCGCGCAGCCACAGCCAGACGCCGACGGCCACCACCAGGACCCCCGTGAGGATCCAACTGGCCGCCGGGGTGAGCACCCCCTGGACCAGGTCGTAGATCACCGTCTGGTTCGGCACCCCCTGGCTCACGCCCACCGATCCGTCCGCGCCGCCGAGGAGCAGGACCACGAGACCCCGGAAGAACAGGAACCCGGCCAGGGTGACGATGAACGACGGGATCCGCAGCAGCGCGACGATGGCCCCCTGCAGGGCGCCCGCGGCGGCACAGCAGACGAGCGCCACGAGGATCGCCAGCCACCAGGCGAACCCCGGGTGGGTCTGGACCAGCTTGAAGCCGATGACGCCCCCGAGGAGCGACACCGACCCGATGGACAGGTCGATCTCACCGAGGAGGAGCACCACGATCTCCGCCATGGCGAGCACCATGTAGATGGTGGAGAGCGAGAAGATGTAGACGAGGTTGCTCGGGCGCAGGAACGAGTGCTGCGGCGTGACGACCTCGAACAGGACGGCCACGACCACCATGGCGACGAGCACGGGGACGACGCCGCTGTCGCCGCTGCGGAGCCGCCGCCACCACCCGCGGAGGTACTGACCAAGCGAGTTGGCGACGACCTCCGGTGGGACCGTGGCCGTGAGCGCGGCCGCCGTCGGATCGGGTTCGGTCAGGGCGGCGACGGCGCCGGCCGGTGCTGCGCCGGGCTCCGATCGTTCGCCGTCGTCGACCGTGGGCGCCATCCGTTCAGGCTTCCGGTCCGCCGTTCGATGCGGCCGGCCCGCCGGCGCGTCCCGTGGTCATGTACTCGACCACGCTCTGCCGGTCGAACTGCCCCACCGGGCCCTCGGCAGCCATCCGGCCGAGGTGGAGCACGGCGATGCGGTCCGCCACCTCGAACACGTCGTTCAGGTTGTGGGAGATGATCATCACCGCGAGCCCCTGGTCCCGGAGCCTGCTGACCAGGTCGAGCACCATCCTGGTCTGGTTGACGCCGAGCGCGGCGGTCGGCTCGTCGAGCAGCACGACCTTCGAGTTCCACATCACGGCCTTGGCGACCGCGACCGACTGGCGCTGGCCGCCGGAGAGCGAAGCGACCGGCTGGCGGATCGAGCGGACGGTCGTGACCCGGAGGCTGCTGAGGGTCTCGGCGGCGGACCGCTCCATGGAATCCTCGTCGAGCACGCCGTGCCGGAGCCGCTCGCGGCCGAGGAACATGTTCTGGACGATGTCCAGGTTGTCCGCGAGCGCGAGGTCCTGGTAGATCGTCTCGATGCCGAGCGCCGCGGCGTCACGGGGGCTGTGGATGTGCACCTGGCGGCCCTCGAAGAAGATCTGGCCCCCGTCGGACTGCTCGACCCCGGCGATGGTGCGGGTGAGCACCGACTTCCCGGCGCCGTTGTCCCCGCACAGGCCGGTGACCATGCCCGCCGGCAGGTCGAGGTCGACCTTGGTCAGGGCCTGCACCGGCCCGAAGTGCTTGTCGATGCCACGGAGCCGGAGCAGTGGCCCGGCGTCTCCGTCGCTGCCCGGCTTCGTTCGTTCGGAATCGGCGTCCATGTCCGTTGATCGATCCTAGTCCTGGTGCCGCGACGGCGAACCGACGGGACGACCCGGCCGGGTCGTCCCGTCGGTGCCGAGCGGCCTCGGTGAACCTCGACCTACCCGATCACTTGATCCCGTTGGCGGCGCAGACCTGGGCTCCCGCGATGGCGCAGATGTCCTTGGCGGAGTCGACCCCGTCCTTCACCACCGTGTCCTCCATGTTGGACTTGGTCACCCAGATGGGCTTCAGCAGCGAGGCAGGCTCCTTGGAGCTGGAGTTCGCCGGATCCACGGTGATCCCGTTGACCAGGGCAGCCGGAGGCGTCAGCCCGGACAACAGGATCGTGCCCAGCGCGACCGAGACCTGGGGCTCCAGGTACGGCGGCTTGTACACCGACCCGCACTGGTAGTCCTGGAGGATCCAGGCCATGCCCTGGGCCGTCGCGTCCTGCCCCGTCGTGGGGACGGACTTGGCCTTCACTCCCGACGACTTGAGGACCGTGATGACCGAGTTGGCCAGCCCGTCGTTGGCCTCGATCGTCGCGTTGATGTCCGGGTTGGCGGTGAAGGCCTGCTGGAAGATCGTGCCGCCCTTCGTGTTGTCCCAACCCGGGGCGAAGTTCTCGTCCACGAGCGTGTAGCCCTTGTCGTTGGTCGCGCCGGCGGCCACGTCCTTGGCCTCCTGGCCCCACACCGCCTTGTTGTAGCCCTCCGCGAAGGAGATGGCGTTGGGGTCCGTGTCCTCGCCACCGTTGAGGACGAACACCTTGGGATTCGAGATCCCCCACGAGGTGACGCAGTCCATGAAGCCCTGCCCCATCAGCTCGCCGACCCCCTCGTTGTCGAAGCTGACGTAGTAGGTGTTGGTCCCCTGGAAGATGGCTCGGTCGTAGGCGATCAGCTGGACGCCCTTCGATGCCGCGAGCCTGGCGACCGCCACACCGGTCGGGCCGTCGATCGGGTCCACGATCAGCACCTTGGCGCCCTGGTTGATGTCGGCCGTGGCATCGCTGAGCATCGTCTGGTCGCTGCCCTGCGCGTTGTCGATCTTGAACTGCGACGACGTGTAGCCGGCCGCGGTGAAGGCCTGCTTCAGGTACGGCGCGTCGAAGTCGACGTATCGCGTCGAGGACGTCGTGTCCGGAAGGATGACGCCGATCTGCAGGCTGTTCGCCCCTTTGGTGGCCGCGGCCACCAGGGCCTTGAACTTCGCCATGGTCGTCGCGATGTCGAGGGTGAACGAGTCGGTCGTGATCCCTGCCGGGATCTGCCCGCCGCCCGAGGTCGCCCCCGACGTCGTCCCCGAGGTCGCTCCCGACGTCGTCCCCGAGGTCGCTCCCGACGTCGTTCCCGTGGTCGACGACCCACCCTTGCTGCACGCCGCCGCGATCAGCATCACGACCCCGATGCCGACCACGGCCCGTACGGACCTGCTGGTCTTCAGTTGCATCACATCTCCCCTTTCGTGCCGTTGTTCAGCCACCACGAGAAACCGCCGACCTCGCTCGCGTCCACTCGGTTCGTCCATCACCTCCACCTCGTGCCGTGTTCCTCCTCGCCCTCGGCCGGACTCCCACCTGGGGTGCGCCGGATCGAGGCGGGAGTCGGGCCCGGTCGGACATCACCATGTCGCTCCCCGCCGGGGAGAGCGGCTCGGCCTCGTGGAGCACCAGGCCGACCGCACCCAGCGCCGTGGCCCGGTCGCCGAGGGTTCCCACCACGATCTCGGTCGTCGCCCCCACCGCGGGCAGCGCGCATCGCGCGAACGAGGCCTTGAGGGGGTCCAGCAGGATGTCGCCCGTGACGGCGAGCGGCCCACCGATGATCACCAGCTGAGGGTTGAGCATGTTGCAGAGATTCGCCACCGCGACGCCGATGGAACGCCCGGCGTCGGCGATGACACGACGGCAGCCCACGTCGCCGGACAGCGCCAGATCGAACAGGTCCTGCATGGAGAGGGTGGCGGCGCGGCTGCCCCGCAGGCTCTCGAGCAACGCGGGGACCCCCGCGACCCGCTCGAGGCAGCCCCGATTGCCGCAGCGGCAGACGGGACCGTCCTCGACCATCGTGGTGTGGCCGATCTCGCCGGCGGTCCCCAGCGCCCCCCGGTACAGCTGGCCGTCGATCACGAGGCCGGCGCCGATGCCGGTCCCGAGCTTGATGTAGGCGCACTCGCCGGCCCCGACGCCGGCGCCCCACATCATCTCGGCGAGGGCCCCGAGATTGGCGTCGTTGTCGAGGTAGACGGGGAGGCCGAGTCGGCCGGACATCTCCCGGGCGGGGTCCTCGAGCTCCACCCAGCTCGGCGAGATGCTCGAGGGCTGGACCTTCCCCCTCACGGTGTCGATGGGCCCGGCCAGCGCCATCCCCACGCCCATGACGCGCTCGCGGGATACGCCCGCCTGCTGGACGACGCGGTCGACGAACTCCGCCGCGACGCTCATCGTCTCCCAGGCGTCGTGGTCGGCCTCGAGCCGGTGCTCGGCCTCGGCGAGCACCGTGTGGGCGAGGTTGGCCACCACCACGCGCAGACGCTGGTGGTCGACGTCGATGCCGATGGCGGCGCCGGCGGCCGGGTTGAGGCCGATGAGCGCACCCGGGCGGCCGGATTGGGCCGGGCGCCTGGACCTGGGGGGCTC
>DATBHM010000198.1:0-4207 GCA_036557505.1 Actinomycetota bacterium
CGGCGGGAGAGCGGCCGCTATCCTGAGCCCGTGCCGCCCCCCGATCAGCCCCCAGCCGGTTCCGCCGACCTTCCCACCATCGTCCTCGTGGTGTTCGACACGGCGCGCTGGGACCGGTTCGGCTGCTACGGCTACGACCGCCCCACGACGCCGACGGTCGACGCGCTCGCTGCCGACGGACTCCGGGTCGAGACGATGATCGCCAACGGTCCGTGGACGCTGCCGTCCCACGGCAGCCTCTTCACCGGCCTGTACCCCAGCCAGCACGGCAGCCAGTGGCAGACGGGGCCCGGCCTCCGGGACGGCGCCCGGCCCACCCTCGCGGAATGGCTCCGCGGCATCGGCTACGACACGTGGTGCGTGACGAACAACGGGCTGATCTCCGAGCGCACGGGCCTGACGCGTGGGTTCGACCACTACGCCTTCCGGCTGGACGTCGAACGGGGTTGGCGCCGGGCGGCGCGGCGCATCCCCAAGGCGATGTTCGGCGGCGATTCCGGCGGGCGTATCGTCAACCGGTGGATGCGCAGGCGCCTGCCCGAGGCGCGCAAGCCGCTGTTCCTGTTCGTGAACTACCTGGAGTGCCACTGGGCGTACGCACCGCCGAGGAAGCTCGCCCGGCGGATGCATGCCTCCCGATACGGCCCCGTGAAGGGGTTGCGCTACCGGCTCCGAACGGCGGCCCGGGTCGGGCCGTGGGAGGCAGTGGCCCGCGCCGGCACCGACGACCTCGACGTGCTCTCGACCTACTACGACGGAGAGCTGGCGAACGCCGACCGCCACCTCGCCGAGCTGCTCGACATCCTGCGGTCGACCGGCCACGTCGCCGACGACGGCCGGGCGCTCGTGATGGTCACGTCCGACCACGGCGAGCACCTGGGCGAGCACCGGGCGTCGGGTGAGCCCGGCGGCCACCACGGTCTGGCCGACCACCACGCGTCGGTCGACGACCACCTCATCCGTGTGCCGTTCGTCGCCTGGGGACCGGGCCTGGTCCCGAGGGGCGACCGCGGCGGAATGTACGAGCTCGTGGACGTGTTCGCCTCGATCGCCCGGTTCCTGGGGCGGCAGCCGCCGGCCGACCACCTCGAGGGCCGGCGCCGCGACCTGCTGTCGGCGACCCGCGACTCCTTCGGCGAGGAGTACGCGTTCGCCGAGTGGCGGGCGTGGACCGAGCGGGAACGAGCCCGCCTGGCCGTCCGGAACCCCTCGTACGACTTCGCCGGCCTGGCCCGTGACCTGGTCGCGGCGCGCGATCGGCGGTTCAAGCTGGTGCGGACGTCCGACGGCGCGGAGGCCCTCTACGACACGGCGAACGACCCGCTCGAGCAGACCGACCTGTCCGGTGTTCGCGTCGAGACCGTGAAGCGGCTGCGCGAGCAGCTCGACATGGCGCTCGCGTCCTGGGAGCGGTGGGACCGCCCCGCCGAACCGCCGACGCCCGAGCAGCAGGCCGAGATCGAGCAGCGCCTGAGCGAGCTCGGCTACATCTAGCCCGTCGAGCCGCTCGTCTTCCCGCTCGTCGACGCGTTCCCCGGGGAAGGAACCGAACGAGGGGTTCCGGCCTTCCAACCTGTGGACCCATGGAGGAAGGCATGTCCCGACGCCCCGCTACCTCCCGGACTCCTCGTGCGTCCATAGTTCGTGGACCCATGGATCCGGAGCCACCGATGATCGAGGTCCGCGAAGCGGAGCGGACCGGTCGTGACCAGGAGCCCTCCGGCGAGGGCGGACTGGCCGAGCTGTACGAGCGGCACGCCGGCGCCGCCGTGGGGCTCGCGTACCTCCTGACCGGCGATCGGTACTTCGCCGAGGACCTCGTGCAGGAGGCGTTCGTGCGGGTGGCCGGCCGCTTCCGGCACCTCCGCGACGCGGGCGCGTTCGAGGGCTATCTGCGAAGGACCGTCGTGAACCTGTTCACGTCGCAGCTCCGGCGGCGGCGGTTGGAGCGGGCGTACCTGAAGCGGGAGGCCGGCAGGCCTCCGGCGAGTCACGAGGACCCGGACGTCGCGTCGCGCGACGAGCTGTGGCGGGCCGTGCAACGCCTGCCCGAACGCCAGCGTGCGGCCGTGGTGCTCCGGTACTACGAGGACCTCTCCGAGCGCGAGGTCGCGACGACGATGCGGTGTTCGAACGCCGCCGCCAAGTCGCTGATCCAGCGCGGAATGCAGACGTTGCGGGGCGAGATCGACACCGAGAGCGAGGAACCATGAGCGAGTTCGACGAGTTCGAGGAACGGCTCCACGAGACGCTGCAGGAGCGGGGCGCCCAGCCGGTCGCGTCGCCGCACGCGCCCGACAAGGTGCTGCGGCGGACCCGGCGACGCCAGGTGAGCACCGCGCTCGTGTCCGGTGTGACCGCGATCGCCGTGATCGGCGGCGCGATCCTCGGGATGCAGGCGATCGGCCACGGCCGCGGGCAGCAGGTGAGCTCGCTGGGCGGGCCGGGCTCGATGCGGACCGTCACGCTCGACGGGTACACGGTCACCTACCCGTACGACTGGGCGCTGCAGCGCGTCACGGTGGACATCCCGCCGGACGTGAACCCGGGTGGACCGATGATCCCTGCCTCCCCGGTGCCGACGAGCGGTGTCGAGGGCGTCTCCGGGCCGAGCGGCACCAGCGGAGTGTCCGGGACGAGCGGCGTGAGCGGGACCTCCGGGACGAGCGGCGTCACCGGCGTGACCGGATCGGCGGCCGGCTCGAGCGGCACCGGACAGAAGCTTGCGGGCGGAACCGCCGGCGGCGACACGGCGGAGCGGGCCAAGGCCATCCTGGCCGCGGACGGCTCGTATCTCCAGCTCGCGAACGTCGACCCGGACCACCTCGTGGACCTGAGCTGCGGCGGGGCCGACATCGGTTCGACCGACGCATTGCTGCAGGTCCGCCTGAGCCCGAACGCCGGCGATGGGACGGACGGCCTCCAGGTGACCGGGACGTGCCCCGACGGATCGACCACCTACGAGGGCGTCGCGGTGCAGGGCCAGCTCACGTTCGACACGGTGGCCAGGATGGGCTCGGGAGTGTCCGACGCCGATCGCCGGGCGATGCTCGACGCGTACGACTCGATCACGTTCCCGGAGATCGGCCACGGCGTGTTCATGGGCGGGACGGTCTCGTCGGGGCCGCTCCAGCCGGGAACGGAGCCCAGCCCGGTCGCGTCGGTCAGCACCGTCGTCGCCGGAGGGACGACCGACAGCGGCGCCCACTGGGTGATGCTCGTCGACGGGAACGGGTCCGGCATGGAGGTCGAGATGGGGAACTCCGGGTTCGGCTGGGCCTCGGCCAGCTCGTCCGACGGGCAGACGGCCCAGCCCGACCTCGACGCGGACGTGACCACCGTGGCCTCCGGTTCCCCGCCCGTCGTGGTGGGCTCGGTGGTCGCCACCGCGGCGAAGGTGGAGGTCCGCCCCGGCGGCGGCGCCGCGATCGACGTCGCGCTGCTCCCCGCGCCGGCCTCGACGGGCATCGACCGGAGCTACTTCCTGACCGAACTCCCCGACCTGGCGTCGGACAAGGGCGAGGTCGTCGCGCTGGATGCCGACGGGGCGGTCATGGCGCACCAGGACTACGACCTGAGCGGGACCGTGATCGAGCCCACCCCGCCCCTCCCCTGCCGCAGCGCCGGCGGAGGCGCGAACGTGGAGCCGGCGGACTGCCCGCCGCTGCCGACCGTCTGCCCGATGATCCCGGCGGGCGGCGCCAACAACGCGGCCGAGGACTGCATCAACTGCCCGGACACCGCGATGTGCGCGGTTCCCTCGTGTGCGCCGCACGCGGGGAAGGGCGACAGCCACGGAGACAGCGGGACGATCGCGTGCGTCATCTGTCACGAGGTCGCCAAGGGCAGTCTCCCGACCGGGATCAGCGGGCCGAGCGGCACCTCGAGCTCGGGGGCCTGTTCGGGAATCGCCGAACCGGCGACGTCCGATCCGGGGACGGGTGACACGCCGCCGGCAGCGGGTTGCGACCCGAGCCCCGGCGACGTCGATTGCTCTTCGTCGGCCGTGCCGACGAAGAGCCCGTAACGGCAGACGAGCCGGGCCGCGGTGCGGAGTGGCCCGGCTCGTTCCCGTTCGTTCTCCCGAAGCGACCTCGTCCGGATGGGCGACGGCCTACGGCATGTTGTCGCCGTGGAAGATCTCGCTCACGCTGGTGTCCTCGAACACGGCCCGCACGGCGCTCGCGACGATCGGCGCGATCGACAG
>DATBHM010000199.1:0-7067 GCA_036557505.1 Actinomycetota bacterium
AAGTACACCTTCTTCACGAGGTTCGCGTTGTCGACGACCGACCGCGCCGAGAGCGTGAGCGAGCCACTGAACAGGTTCCACGCGAGCAGCCCGGAGAGCAGGTAGATCGGAAAGTTCGGGATGCCGCTTTTCAGTACCACCTCGAAGACGAACGTGAACACGAGGAGGTACATGAGCGGGTTGAGCATCGACCACGCCGTCCCGAGGACGGACGACGTGTACTTGACCTTGACCTCCTTGCGGGTGAGGTTGACCAGGATCTCCCGGTAGGTCCACAGCTCCCGCAGGCGCCGGATCGGGTGGAGCTTGGGGTTCTCCGAGGTGCGGACCTCGGGTTCGCTCTCGAGGTGCGAGACGTGGACCTCGACGTCGTCCCCCGACCCGCCCTCCGAACCCGCGCGTTCCTCAGTCCTGGCCATCGAGGAACTCCTTCAGCGCGACGTCGAGCGGCGGGAGCGTCAGGCCGAGGTCGGACGCGAACAGGCTGGTCAGCGGCGAGTACGCGGGCCGGGGCGCCGCGAGGTCGAGGTCCTGCACGAGCTGACGTTCGACCGTGACCGGCAGGCCCGCCAGGAACCGGATCCGGGTCAGCACGTCGAACCACGACGCCGGCTCCGGCCCGGCCAGGTGGTACGTCCCGAAGCGCTCGGTGAGCAGCAGGGGCAGCAGGCGCTCGGCGAGGTGGCGAACGAACGTGGGCGTCCCCACCCGGTCGGACAGCCCGGCGCCCGGCTCCCCCTCGCGCATGCGCGCGACGGTCCGGGACAGGTGGTCGGGCCCGCCGCCGAAGATCCAGCCCGTCCGGACGACGAAGTGCTCCGGCAGGTGCCGGCGGACCAGCTCCTCGCCGCCCAGCTTCGACCGCGCGTACACGCTGATCGGGTTGGGCCGGTCGAGCTCGTCGTACGGCGCCTCCTTGAGCCCGTCGAACACGTAGTCGGTCGACACGTGCAGGAGGCTCGCCCCGCAGGCCCGGGCGGCGAGGGCCAGCGCGTGGGGACCGAGCGTGTTCGATCGGTAGGCCTCGTCGCGTTCGGTCTCGCAGTCGTCGACCCGGGTCATCGCCGCGAGGTTGACGACGGCATCCGGCGCGAGGGGCACGACGGTGCGCATCACCGCGTGGTGATCGCCGATGTCGAGGTCGGCGTGGGCGAGTGGCACGACGTCGTGGTGCGGCGGCACCTGGGCGAGGAACGCCCGCGCCACCGCGCCGCCGGCTCCGGTCACCACCAGCCTCATCGCTTCGCCCCCCGGCCCGCCCAGGCCCGGTTCGCCTTGTACCAGTCGACCGTCTCGGCCAGGGCGTCGTGGAACCGTGTCTCGGGCTTCCACCCCAGCTCGGCCACCTTGGTCCAGTCGAGCGCGTAGCGGAAGTCGTGCCCGGGCCGGTCCTCGACGAACGTCACCAGCGCCTCGGGCGCGCCAGCCAGCCGGCAGATCTCCCTGGCGACGTCGAGGTTCGAGGCCTCGTGGCCGCCGCCGATGTTGTAGGTGTCACCCGGCCGGCCGGCGTCCATCACCGTCACGACCGCCCTCGCGAAGTCCCGCACGAAGAGCCATTCCCGGCGGTTCTTCCCGGTGCCGTACACGGGAACGCGCCGCCCGTCGAGCGCATTGAGCGCGAACGTCGGGATGGCCTTCTCGGGGTGCTGCCGGGGCCCGAACGCGTTCGACCCCCGCACGATCGTCACCGGCATGCCGTACGTGATGCGGTACGCGCGGCACAGCAGGTCGGCGCCGGCCTTCGTCGCCGCGTAGGGGTTGTTCGGCTGCAGCGGGTCCTCCTCCGTGAACGAACCGTGCCGGATCGACCCGTACACCTCGTCGGTCGACAGCACGACGAGCGGCTTGTGGGCCGCCCGACAGGCCTCCAGCACCACCTGCGTCCCGAGAACGTTCGACCGGACGAACGCCCCGGATTCCGCGATGCTCCGATCGACGAACGTCTCGGCCGCCGTGTGCACGACCGACGTGGCCCGCGTCACCAGCCGTCCGACCTGCTCGGGGTCGGCGACGTCGCCCCGAACGAAGTCGAACCGGGGATCCCCCCGGTGGCCGCTGAGGTTGTCGACGTTGCCCGCGTACGTGAGCTTGTCGAGGACGGTGACCCGTTGATCGCCCCGCTGCAGCAGGAGGTCGACGACGTGGGACGCGATGAACCCCGCCCCGCCGGTGACGAGGACGTGCTCCGACCGCGAGCGTTCGACCTTCGGTCCGCGGGCGGTCACCTCGCGGCTCCGATCGGGCCCACACCGGTCACCGGAGAACGGTGTCCTGTTCGGAGGGCGCGCCCCTGGGCCTGTGCCGATACCGGGCCTTCACGACGTCAGCGTAGGTGGTGGGCGGCACCATCCCGGCGAATGTCGTGAAACCTTCATCGCCGGCACGGAGGATCTCCATGGGGCGTCCGAGGTGGTCCCGGGCGATCCGGGGGGGCTTCGTCCAGACGGCGTGGATGTGGTCGGCCATGGGTGTGAACGATCTTCGAAGGCGTCGGAACCGGGGCGAAATATGCCCTCGGACCTGCGAGTCTAGCAGTGGGGATGCCCGGGATCGGGCGTTCCGGGATCGGTTCTTTCGCGCGGGGGTGCCTGCTACAGTTGCCCGCAGATGAGTGGGCACCGCGACCTCGTCAAGAGGATCCTTCCCGACCGATTCGTGGACTGGTGGCGTCGTCGCCGGGTCCGCATCCTCGAGGCCGCCGGCGGGGGGACCAAGGTCACCCCCGGCATGGTGGCGCGTCACAGCTACGCCAAGACCGAGCCGGCCCGCGCCGTCGTCCGACAGGGCGTCGTCAAGGTCACGCCGAAACCGTTCGTCACCCGGCGCCGGCGCAAGCGCGCGCTGAAGCGGTATCTGAAGGCGCTGTCCTACGAGCTGCTGGAGCGGGAGACGCAGCTCGACTACATCGAGGGCCGCGTCGCCGCCCGGCGGGACGGGTTCTACGAGCGCATCGTCCGCGAGGTGCTCGAGCGCACCGAGATCATCCAGCAGGAGCTCGATCGCCGCATCGAGGGCGTGTCCGCCCGGAGCGGCGAGCGGATGAACGCCATCGAGGAACAGCTGTTCGCCCTCCGCGACGGGCTCAACAACCTGCGCCGGCTGCAGGAGCTCGAGCTGCACGACGTCGGCGCCCGGGCTCGGGCCGAGGTGCCCGAGGTGCCGGCCGCCGATCCGGCGGCGGACGCGGACCCGGCGGGGGGCGAGATCGACGCCGTGGAGACCGACCCCCCGGGGCCCGAGACCGGCGACGGTGCCGCGGCCGACGCGTCCGGCAACGGCCACGTCCCCGAGCAGGCGCCGGCGGCCTCGACGACCGAGTAGCGAGCCCGCGGTGCGGATCGCCTGGTTCAGCCCCCTGCCGCCGATGCCATCCGGCATCGCCGACTACACCACCGAGCTGCTCCCGTACTTCCGGGGCCACTGCGACGTCGACGTGTACTGCCCGAGGGGCACGGCGTGGAAGCGGCCGAAGGCGCCGCCCGGCGCGGAGCTCCGCGATCCCACCGAATTCAGCACGCCGCGGCTCTACGACGGCATCTTCTACCACCTGGGCAACAACCCCTACCACGAGTACATCTACGACATGGCCCGGCGCCGGCCGGCCATCGCGGTGTTCCACGACGCGGTGCTCCACCACCTGATCTCGCACGCCACGATCGAGACGGGCGACGACGCGCGGTACGAGGGGATCCTCCACGGCGAGTACGGCGCCCGGGGCGACCGGATCGCCATGCTCCGCCGCAACGGGGTCCACACGGACTACGAGAAGTTCCTGTTCCCGCTCACGGGGCACGTCGCCGAACAGGCCCGCGGGATCGTCGTCCACAGCCACGACGCCGCGGAGCGCATCCACGAACAGGCGCCGAACGTCCCGATGGTCGTCATCCCCCACCACGCGGGCGATCCGCCCCCCGAGGTCGCGGGGATCGACCGCGCGGAGGCGCGCCGGCGGCTGCACGTCCCGGAGGGCGCGTTCGTGGTGGGCCACTTCGGGTTCATCACGCGGCCGAAGCAGCCGGCGGCCGTCGTGAACGGGTTCGCCGGCCTGCACGAGGAGTTCCCGAACTCGGTGCTGCTGATGGTCGGCGCCGACCACACCGGCGGCGCGCTCGAGCGCCTGATCGCACAGGTCGACCTGCGGGACGCGGTCCGCATGGCCGGGTACGTGGACCTCGAGCACTTCTACGTGTACCTCCGGGCGTGCGACGCGATCATCAACCTGCGATACCCCACGGCCGGCGAGTCCTCCGGTACCCTGGCGCGGTCGCTCGCCGAGGGGCGGGCGGTCATCGTCAACAACTACGCCTCCTGGGCGGAGATCCCTTCCGATGTCGCGCTCAAGGTCGAGATCGACGGCCCGCAGGCCGAACAGGTCGCCGGGCACCTGCTGCACCTGGCGGCCGACCCCGCGTTTCGCGACGGCGTGGAGGAGCGGTCACGACGGTACGCGGCCGACCACCTCGACCCCACCACGTGCCGCGATCAGTACCTCGCCTTCGCCCGCGAGGTCTCGAACCGGGAGAGCCCGGCGACCATGATCCTGCCGGAGGAGCAGCACGAGCCCGGCCGGCCGCTCACGTGGGCCGGCGCGCAGGCGCACCTGGCGCGACTCCGGCCGAGGATCGACGACCTCACCGGCGCCACCTTCGGCCAGGACGGGGCGCTGGCGTTCGTCGACCTGCTGTACCGGACGGTGCTCCGCCGACCGGCCGAACCCGAGGCCCTCCGTCACGCCCACGCCGAGATGGCGTTCGGCGGCAAGCTCACCCGGGCCGGGCTGGCCCGGCGGCTGTTCACCAGCAGGGAGTTCCAGGAGGTGCTCACCGTCGAGCAGATCCTCCGGGAGCGAGCGCACTCCTCGGCCCCGTTCACGATCCCGCCGGGCGAGCGACTCGAGGCGCCCAACACCACTGAGCGCGTCGTCGAGATCCCGTGGATGCTGTCCCGGTACGAGGGCGAGCCCCGCGTGCTGGACGCGGGGTACGCGTTCGCCTCCGGCGTGTACCTGTCGGCGCTGCTCGACCTGGGGATCCCGTCGCTGCACGGCGTCGACCTGGCCACGCTCTCCGTCCCCGGCATGCACCGGGTCCGGGGCGACCTCCGGGGGCTGCCGTACCGGGACGCGTCGTTCGACCTCGTGTACTGCGTCTCGACCATCGAGCACGTCGGATTCGACAACACCAGGTATGGGCTGCCGTTCGTGCAGAAGGACGGCGGTGCGTCGTCGAGCTCGCTCCTGTCGATGTCCCGGGTGCTCGACCCCCACGGGCGCCTATTGATCTCGGTGCCGTTCGGGCGCCGGGAGGAGCGCGGCTGGATGTTCCAGTACGACGCCGACACGTGGGAAGAGCTCATCGAGCAGAGCCCGTTCTCCGTCGCCGAGCAGGAGACGTTCCGACTGGGTCCCGAGGGCTGGGAGGGCGTGAAGGACCCGCGCTCGATGGGGTTGCTCTCCTACGGCGACGAATCCCCGGCAGCGCGCGGCGTGCTGTGCGCGGTGCTGACGCTGGGCTGAGGAAGCGTCAGGGTTCCGGCAGGCTCGTCGCGAGCACCCAGCCGCACTCCGCGCAATAGAGGAACGCCGCCGGCCGGCGCTCGAGCGCCGATTGGGGTTCCCGCTCCGACGCCTCCGGCTCGGGATCCGAACCCCCGAGAACGTGCTGGATCCGGTATCTGGCCGACTGGGTGAGGTCGCTCCCGCATCGGGGGCACTGTGGTTGGCGTTCGGCCTCGTCCCCGGCACGACGGAACCGGGCGTCAGGCCCCACGCGCTCGACCCGCCAGGCGGGCCCGGGCCGCGTCCGTCGGCCGGCACGGCCTTCCGACCCCGTGGCCGCCTCGGACAGAATGTCCATGGCGACCGCGCCGGGGAGCGCGGCGAGCAGCCGCAGGACCTCCAGTCGGACACGCTCGAGGTCGGCGCCGAGCTGACGGAGCACCTGCGCGGCCACCCCTTCCCCCTCCCGGATCAGGCCGAGCAGGATGTGCTCGGTCCCGATGTAGTTGTGGCCGATGTTCAGGGACTCGCGCAGTGACAATTCGAGGACTTTCTTGGCGCGTGGCGTGAACGGGATGTGCCCCGTGGGCGACTGGGTGCCGCGGCCGATCAGCTGCTCGACCCGCTGTTGAACGGCGACGAGGGAGATGTCCAGCTGCTCGAGGGCCCTCGCGGCGACGCCCTCCCCTTCCTGGATCAGCCCCAGGAGGAGGTGCTCCGTGCCGATGTAGTCCTGGTTGAGCATCCTCGCCTCGGACTGCGCGAGGACCACCACCCGCCGGGCACGGTCGGTGAATCGCTCGAACACGTCCCGACCAGGGTACGACCGCTCACGCGGACGCGGGCGCTCCTCGACGAGATCAGCCTGTCCGACTCCCGAGGCCGATGCCCTCCGGACGCCGACCGACAGGGTCAGGCCCCCGCGGGCTCAGCAGTTGGCGCCGCCTGAGGGCGTCGGCTGTGGCGCCGGCGCGACGGGGTTGCCCGCGTAGTCGGCGCCGACGACGACGGCCAGGTTGTTGCCCTTGAGCGTCCCCGGCGGCGCCTTCACCTCGGAAACGTTCCCGAGGTAGCCCTTCAGGACGTCCGCGGCGGCCTTTCCCGCGTTGTTCGGCGCGAACACGATTGCCGAGTTCGTGACGCCGTAGGGGTTGGATGTGGTGACCTGACTCGCGTCGTTGAAGCCCGCCTTGTCGATGATCTGCTTCACCTGGTCCGCGACCCCGTTCGACCCAGCATCCACCACCCGGACGCCGATGACCGCGGTCGACGGCGGGGTTCCGGTGTTGGTCAGCCCGAGGTTCCCGAGAGGGAGGCCCTGCCGGAGCCGGCCGAACAGCTCCTTGGCCTGGGGCTCGAGTTGCACGACGTCCACGGTCCCCGCCGACGTCTCAACGGTGGCGTAGGGGTTACCCGGAACGGTCCGGAAGTCGACCGCGCCCGTGGTGAGGCCCCGCAGCTTGTTCACCAGATAGAACAGCTCGGCCGTGTGGATGTTGGGGCTGACACGGAGGTTCGGCAGGACCTCGTGGATGATCGAACCGGCGTGGAGCAGGGCCCCGGTCGA
>DATBHM010000200.1:0-13549 GCA_036557505.1 Actinomycetota bacterium
CCACCCAGACTATTCTCCTACCGCGAACCCGTGTATCGAGTGGATCTTCTTGGATGCAAACAGCGGGGCTTTCTTGATGGGAGAATGGCAGCACTAGTCCACAGACAGGCGTACGATGGCGGGACGAGCCGCTGGTCAGGAGCCTTGGCGACCTCGGAGAAATTCAGCGGTCCGTATCGCAGAACTGTGAGGGGGCACCCCGGGCACTAGGTGGCCGAATCAAGTTACGCCGATTCCGAAGGCTCACCTTCGATCCCCGATAGCGGCAGGAGTCTATTCGAGCCCACAAGATGTTGGAGGCCGAAGGAAGCGACCGGGCATCGGATCTGGCCTTCTACCAGGCAATCTTATGGGGAAACCGTCAAGGTGCGCGTGCCCTCGGCAGGATTCGAACCTGCGCACCCGGCTCCGGAGGCCGGTGCTCTATCCCCTGAGCTACGAGGGCGTGCCCGAACGGCGAGTGTAACAACGCCTACGGACCGCTCCCGACCGGGGAATTCACGGATCGGGGCGTGCCTGCGGCTACCCTTGAGCCCACCATGATCGAGGAACGGCTGATCGCCGTGGTGCGGGAGGCCGCCGACGATGCCTCGGCGGAGCTCGGCGACGCCCCGCCGCCGGAGAAGGTCGAGCTCACCAGGCCGCCCAACAAGGAGTTCGGCGACTTCTCCACCAACGTCGCGCTGGTATGGGCCTCACGGCTGGGCGCGAAGCCGAGGGACGTGGCCCAGGCGATCGTCGACCACCTGCCGCAGGACCCGCTCATCGAACGGGCCGAGGTCGCCGGACCGGGGTTCGTCAACCTGTTCGTGAAGCCCACGTGGCTGCACGACGCCATCCGCGACGCCGCGATCGAGGCGGAGCGGTTCGGTCGCGCCGAACCGAACGGCCGGCGGGTCCAGGTGGAGTTCGTGAGCGCCAACCCGACGGGCCCGCTCACGATCGGCCACGCCCGCAACGCGGCCATCGGGGACACGCTCGCGCGGATGCTCGAGGCGACCGGGTGGGCGGTCGAGCGCGAGTACTACTTCAACGACGCCGGGGGGCAGATGGATCGGTTCGGTGCCTCGGTCGAGGCGCGCTATCTCGAGCTGCTCGGCCGCGAGGCCGGCGTGCCCGAGGACGGCTACCACGGCGACTACGTCACGGACATCGCCCGCCAGATCCTCGAGGACCACGGGCCCGGCCTGGCCGATCTGCCCGGTGAGGAGCGGTTCCTCGAGATGCGCGCGAACGGTGCCGGGATCGCCATGGGCTGGATCCGGGAGACGCTGGCGGCGTTCGGCGTCGGGTTCGACACCTACATGCACGAGGCCTCGCTCTCCGAGCTCGGCGAGATCGACGAGGCCATCGAGCGCCTTCGGGACGCTGGGGCGATCGACGACCGGGACGGTGCCGTGTGGTTCCGCTCGACGGACTACGGCGACGACAAGGACCGCGTGGTGATCCGGTCGAACGGCATCCACACCTACTTCGGAGCGGACTGCGCCTACGTCATCGACAAGTTCCGGCGGGGGTTCGACCACCTCGTCTACGTGTGGGGAGCCGACCATCACGGCGACGTCGTGCGCGTGAAGGGGGCCGCCCAGGCCCTGGGGTTCGACTCCGACGCGGTCGAGATCCTCATCTACCAGTTCGTGTCGTTCCTGCGGGGCGGCGAGCCGGTGAAGATGTCGAAGCGCGCGGGCGCGTTCGTCTCCCTGGGCGAGCTCATCGACGCCGTGGGAACCGACGCCGCCCGGTACCACCTGCTGATGTTCGGCCCCGATTCGCCGATGAACTTCGACATCGACGAGGTCGCCGAGCAGACGATGGAGAACCCGGTCTACTACGTGCAGTACGCCCACGCCCGGATCGCGAGCATCCTCCGCCGCGGTGGCGAGCAGGGGATCGGGCTGCGCCCCGTCGACGACGTCGAGCTCGGGCTGTTGACGCACGAGACCGAGCTCGACCTCATGCGACGCATCGCCGAGCTGCCGCAGGAGATCGCGAACGCCACCGAGCTCCGCGGCCCCCAGCGTCTCACGCGGTACGCCGAGGAGCTGGCGGGCCTGTTCCACCGGTTCTATGGCGAGTGCAAGGTGGTGGGCGACGACGCCGAGCTCACGCAGGCCCGCATGTGGCTGTGCCGCGTGGCCAAGCAGGCGCTGGCGACCTCGCTCGATCTCCTCGGCGTGTCGACGCCGGAGTCCATGGAACGCGCCGAGGCGAACTCGGATGCCTGACGACCCGGCTCCAGCGGAGGACGAGGCGGCGCTGGTCCCGGCCGAGGTGGAATCGGCGACTCCGCCCGGGGTCGCCATCCGCCCGTCGCGTTCGTCGGACGCTGCCTCCTACTACCGGATGTGGAAGGCCGTGGTCGAGGAGGGCCGGTGGGTCCGGACGGAGCGCGTCGGGTCGGTGAAGGACTACCGTCGGACGCTCGGCGACTCGTGGTCCGACGACCGGGCGCGGTTCGTCGCGCTGGCCTGGGGGCAGGTGGTCGGCCTGATCACCATCGAACGAATGACCCACCCGGTGAACCGCCACGTGGCCACGCTCGGGATGGCCATCGAGGAGTCGTGGCGGGGCCAGGGGCTCGGCTCGGCGCTCATGGCCCACGCCATGCGATGGGCCCGGCAGGTCGGGATCGAGAAGGTCACGCTCGAGGTGTATCCGGACAACGAGGCCGCGATGGCCCTGTACCGGAAGTTCGGGTTCCTGGAGGAGGGGCGCCTCGTCGGGCAGTCGAAGAAGTCGTTCGGATACCAGGACGAGGTGATCATGTCCCGTTGGGTTCACCCGCGGCCCGCGGACGCGTAGCCTCCCCGTCCGGGGAGGGCCGGATGGGTCGCCTGGCAATCGTCGTGGGGACGGTCGCGCTGTTGGCGTGGGCCCCGCCGGCCGGCGCCGACGACGCCCCCGGATTCGAGGTGTGGCACCGGCCGCCCGGGCTCGCGCTCCGAGGCCGGCCGGCGACGGTGCAGGTGGAGACGCAGACGTCGGACGGGAACCTGCCCCGGTCGGCGTGGGTGTACCTGCGGGCGGCGGGGCAGTCGTCGTTCACCAGGCTTCGACTGCTCCATGGTGGGGCACGGCGGGCGATCCCGGACCGGTACCTGGGCGGGCGGTTCGTCGATGACTACGTCGTGGTGCAGGACTCCGCGACGAACACCGTCCGGCGCGTCCCGGCGACGGGTTCGTTCCGGACGTGGATCCGCGACTCATTCCACGCGATCGACCTTGGGACGCACGTGTTCGGACGCGTCCGGGCGCCGGACGCGATCGTGGCCAGGGCGGAGGCGGGCGACGGGGCGGACCGGGTGGGGTTCCACTGCCCGCCCGAGGGGTTGTGCGACGCACCCACGTCGTTCGACGTGGGACCTCGCGGCGAGGTGTGGGTGACCGACCAGGCCCACGAACGGCTCATCGGGTGGACGCAGGGCCATCCGGGAGCGCCGTCCCGGCGGTTCCACGTTCCGATCGGCATGGCCGACGTCGCGATCGGTCCGAGGGGAACGGTGTTCGTGAGCGGGGTGCTCCTCGGCGACCCCGTCCACCGGATCAGCCTGTACGCGTACCAGCCGGACGGTGTGCTCCGGTGGCACTCCCACCTGCTGACGCAGCTGTTCGACGCGCGGCTCCGGTTCGGGCCGGACGGGGTCCTGTACGCGGCCGACCCCCTCGTGGGGTGGGTCCCCGCGACGGGTGCCGACGGTCATCCGCTCACGGTCCCGCAGCAGCGGCGACTGGCCCTGGCGGATCAGCCGGTCCCGGGCGGGCGGCAGCTGGTCGTCCGCCGGCACACGTCGCACGACCTGCGGGTCGCGCTCGCGGCCGAGGCCGGTGCGCTGCAACGGGCCTGGGACATCCGGAGCGACAGCGTGCTCGACGACGAGGGAGCGGCCGGAGTGGCGGGAGGAGATCCGGTGCTCGTCCCCGGTGTGTTCGACGTCCGTCGGCATCTCGAGGAACACGTGATCATCCGGCTCGCACCGGAAGGCGGTGTGGCGCACCGGTTCTCGGTGGGGCCGGGCCTCGAGTTCGGCGGCGAGGTGACCACCCTCCGCCTCGGATCGGACGGATCGCTGTACCAGCTCCAGGGCTCGGCCGACGTCGGGATCCGCGTGGCCCGGTACGACCTCGGTTGACCTGGGTTTCGGTTCGCGGTCCGGCTACCCTGATGCCCTCATGAGCGATCGCCGAGCCGCCTCCGTCCGCGAGCACGGGGAGCCGTCGCCGGCGGCGCCCGGCGTCCCGGTCGTCCGGGTCGGCGTGGTGGGACTCGGGAACGTCGGCGCCGCGCTCGTCCGGCTGCTGGACGACACGGCCGACGACATCGCCGAACGGGCCGGGTTCCGGCTGGAGGTCACGCGAGCGGTCGTGCGCGACCCGGCCCGGAGCAGGGGCGTGCCCCTCGACCCCGGCAGGATCGGCGACGACCCGGCCGCGTTGGTGGCCGACACCGAGGTCGACGTGGTGTGCGAGCTGATCGGCGGCGTCGACCCCGCGAAGGGGATCGTGCTCGACGCGCTGGGCCGAGGGAAGCCGGTCGTCACGGCCAACAAGGAGCTGCTGGCCACCATGGGCCGCGACCTGTTCGACGTGGCCGAACAGCGCGGCGTGGATCTGGCGTTCGAGGGCGCCGTCGGCGGTGGCATCCCACTGGTCCGCGCGCTGAAGGAGTCGCTGGCCGGGGAACGCGTCACCCGCGTGGTCGGCATCGTGAACGGCACCACCAACCTCATCCTCACGCGCATGGCCGAGGACGGCGTGACCTTCGAGGAGGCCCTGGACGAGGCCCAGCGCCTCGGCTACGCGGAGGCCGACCCGAGCGCCGACGTGGACGGCCACGACGCTGCGGCCAAGTGCGCCATCCTGGCCTCGATCGCCTTCAACGCCCGCGTGGTGGCGTCCGACGTGTTCCGCGAGGGCATCGGCCACGTGACGCCGGTGGACTTCCGAACGGCGAAGGAGCTGGGGTTCGTCATCAAGCCCGTCGCCATCGCCGAGCTCGAGGAGGGCGACGTCGCCGTCCGCGTGCACCCGGCCATGCTGCCGGCCGACCACCCGCTGGCGGCCGTGCGGGAGGCGTTCAACGCGGTGTTCGTCGAGGGCGAACGGGCCGGCCAGCTCATGCTGTACGGCCGCGGCGCCGGCGGCGATCCCACGGCGACGGCCGTGGCCGCCGATCTGATCCGCGTCGGCCGGAACCTGGTCCTCGGCGGCCGGGCGATGGGCTGCACCTGCTACCTGGACCGTCGCATCCGGCCCATGGACGACATGGAGGCCGCGTACTACCTCCTGCTCGACGTCGAGGACCGCCCCGGAGTGCTCGCGACGGTCGCGGGGACGTTCGGCGCCCACGGCGTCTCCATCAAGAGCGTGCTTCAGGAGGACACGGGAGCGGGCGCGCAGCTCGTGATGATCACCCACCGGGCCCGGGAGGGCGCGCTGCAGGCGACCGTCCGGGAGCTCGGGCAGCTCGAGCCCGTCCACGCCGTCCGCAGCGTCCTGCGCGTGGAGCAGATCGAATGAGCACCGATCTCCAGACCCGGGGCCGGGCCCGGCCGTGGCGCGGCGTGATCGAGGAGTACCGGGAACGCCTGCCGGTCACGGCGTCCACCCCGGTGGTCACGCTCCAGGAGGGCGGCACGCCGCTCGTCCGCAGCGAGTCGCTGTCGAACGAGACCGGCTGCGACGTGTTCCTGAAGTTCGAGGGCGCCAACCCGACGGGGTCGTTCAAGGACCGAGGCATGACGCTCGCCATCACGAAGGCCGTCGAGGAGGGCTCGAAGGCCGTCGTGTGCGCGTCGACGGGCAACACCAGCGCGAGCGCGGCCGCCTACGCCGGCCGGGCCGGCCTGACCTGTGCGGTGCTGGTGCCCCAGGGGAAGGTCGCACTCGGCAAGCTCGCGCAGACGCTGGTGCACGGCGCGAAGGTGCTCGAGGTCGAGGGGAACTTCGACGAGGCCCTCACGCTCACCCGCGGCCTGTCCGAGCGGTACCCGGTCACGCTCGTCAACTCCGTGAACCCGTTCCGGTTGCAGGGACAGAAGACCGGCGCGTTCGAGGTGTGCGACGCGCTCGGCCGGGCCCCCGACGTCCACTGCATCCCCGTGGGGAACGCCGGCAACATCTCCGCGTACTGGATGGGCTACCGGGAGTACGCGGCGGACGGCACCGTCGACCGGCCGCCGCGGATGTTCGGGTTCCAGGCCAAGGGCGCAGCGCCGATCGTCCTCGGCCACCCGGTGGCGAACCCGGAGACGATCGCCACCGCCATCCGCATCGGGAACCCCGCCTCGTGGGACCTCGCGGTCGCAGCGGCCGGCGACTCGGGGGGCGAGATCCGTGCGGTGACCGACCGGGAGATCCTGGCCTGCTACCGCCGCCTGGCCCGGGAGGGCGTGTTCTGCGAGATGGCGTCGGCCGCGTCGGTGGCGGGGCTGCTGCGGATCTCGGCCGACGGGGTGGTGCCTCGCGGGGCCACCGTGGTGTGTGTCCTCACCGGCCACGGGCTCAAGGACCCGCAGTGGGCGATGCAGCTCGCCGGCCGGCCGCCGACCGTGCCGGCCGACCCGGAGGCCATCGCGGCCCACCTCGGACTCTGAAGCCGCGATGCGTCTGCGGGTCGAGGTCCCGGCGACCGTGGCGAACCTCGGGCCGGGGTTCGACTGCTTCGGGCTCGCCGTCGCCCTCTCGAACACGTGCACGGTCGACGCCGGGGCCGAGCCACGGGTCGAGGTGGAGGGCGAGGGGGCCGGCGAGCTGCCACGGGACGGCTCGAACCTTGTCGTGCGGGCCATGGCCATGCTCGCGCTCGAGACCGGGCGGCGGCTGCCGCCGTTCGAGCTGCGCTGCACCAACGGGATCCCCCTGGCCCGGGGGCTTGGATCGTCGGCCTCGGCGCTGGTCGCGGGCCTGCTCCTGGCCGATCGCCTGCTGGGGACCGACGTCGGGTTCGAACGGCTCCTGCGGCTGGCCGCCGACGCCGAGGGCCACGCGGACAACGTCGCGCCTGCCCTGCTCGGCGGGGCGACGCTGGCCTATCTGAGCGACGGCGGCTGGCGGGCCGAACGGCTCCGCGTGGCCGGCGACCTGCGCCCGGTGCTGTTGATCCCCGAGCACGAGCGCATCGCCACCGACGACGCCCGGCGCGTGCTGCCGCGCGAGGTCCCCCGCGTGGGCGCGACGTTCAACGCCGCGCGGACGGGCCTGCTGGTGCTGGCCCTCGGCGGCCGGGCCGATCTGCTCCGGGAGGCGCTCGACGACCGGCTGCACCAGGACGCCCGGCTGAACCTCGCCCCCGGGGCGCAGCGGGTGTTCCAGGACCTGCGCTCCGCGGGCGTCCCGGTGTGCGTCGCGGGATCGGGTCCGACGCTCCTGGCGTTCGACACCGGGGACGCCTCCGTCCCGGGGCTCGGCCCGTCGTGGCGGGTGGTACGGACCGCGGTCCGCGGCGCCGGCGCCGAGGTGGTCGAGGGCTGAACGATCAGCCGGCGAGCCACCGCACCGGGGGGCCGTGTGCCCCGGACACGGCCAGCAGCCGTTCCTCGCCGCCCGGCCACGCGGTCAGGCGGACCTCCGGGTTCCCCAGGCGGCTCCACCCGGGCGCCGTGGGGTCGCCGGTGTCCCGGTGTTCCAGACGGAGCCACGCGAGCGGCTCGTCGGCGGTCGCCTGCCCGCCGGCGTCGGCCAGCATCGAGGCCAGGCGGCCGCGTTCGTCGGAGGAGAAATACAGCGCGACCACGGAGTGGAACACGACCGTCGCCGTCCCCGGCCGGCGGCGGGAGATGCGGCCCGCGAGCCAGTCGAAGGCGTCCGCCCGCTCCACCGTCGCCGGGACCTCGCGGGCGACCTCGATCGCGCCTTTCAGGCGAGCGAACCGTTCGACCTGGTCGGCCCACACGTAGGACATCAGCGTCAGCCGGCCGTCCTCGGTGGTTGGGTCCACCGGGGAGCGGTCGCACCCGCTCCGCTCGACGACGATTGCCGGCACGTCGAGGGAGGGACGCCCACCGGCGGCGAACACCGCCGGGAACCGGACGGGTGACGCCGGGTCGCCCCACGCGTCCTCGTACCGGTACCGGTCCCACCGCAGGTTGAGCCCGGCGCTCGCGCCGATCTCTGCGAGCCGCATCGGCAGTCCCAGCCGGGCGACCTCGAGGAACCCGCCGAGCAGGGCCGCCGACCGCCCGACCTCGTTGGTCTGGATGGGGTGGTCGAGCAGGGCCGCGACGTCGTCGTGGAGGCCGTCGACCACCGCGAGGAACTCCGGCCAGGCGCCGGCGGGATACGTCGGCTCGGGCTCCGATCCGACCGCGATCGCGGCCGACGGGAACCACCGGGCCAGGCCCGGCGCCCGGTCGGTGAGCACCAGGCGATGCACGGCCCCCATCAGCGCGAGCGGCGCCGAGTCGGCCGCCGCCACGTCGCGGCCCTCGTACACGCGCCACAGCGGACCCCCTGCGGTCGCGTCGTCGGCGGCGCGGAGCAGGAGCCCCTCGTACAGGGGCGAGCCCAGCGACGCGCAGTGCCCTGCCTGAACCCGGAGCCGCTCGGCCAGCGTCGCGCGTCGTTCCCGCACGGCGCCAATGGTCCCACCCGCCCGAGGCCGATGCGGCGCAGGTCGTTCAGGACGATTGAGATGGGCCCCGCCCGCGCATAGACTCGGCGTGCCCGCCGCACCTCGACGATCGCCGGAGATCGTGTGGACGATCTCATCGACCAGGACACGCTCACGCCCGAGTCGCCGCGCGCCCGGGTCCCGGGCGCGCCTGTCCTTGTCACCGACCTCCCCTCCCGCACGCTCGCCATCAAGGAGGGCGAGACCTTCCTCTACACCGACACGGAGGGGAACCTCGACGACCGCAAGGAGCTCGGGCTCGGGTTCTACCACCGCGACACGCGGTTCCTGTCGCACTTCCTGCTGAAGATCGAGGGCCGGCCCCCGGTGCTGCTGTCGAGCAGCTCCGACCGCGCCTACATGGCCCACGTCGACCTGACCAACCCCGACCTGTTCGACGACGACGGCGAGCTGGCGGCGCCCCAGCAGACCCTCAACGTGCGCCGGATCCGGACGATCAACGGCCGGCTGTTCGAACGCATCCGCGTGAAGAACTACCGCCCCCACCCGGTGGAGGTGGAGGTCGAGCTGTCGTTCGGCGCGGACTTCGCCGACGTGTTCGAGGTGCGGGGCCTGACCCGCCAGACGACCGGCACGTACGAGCCGCCGTCGGCCGAGGGGCGGGTGGTGTCGTTCGCCTACCGCGGCCTCGACGGCCGGCGGCGCCAGACCCGCATCGAGCTGGGCGCCGACCCCGACCGGAACGAGGTGGTCGGCGACCTCGTCCACGTCGGGTTCCGCGTGACGCTCGGCCCGTACCAGACGCGCCTGCTGTCGCTGACGGTCGAACCGATCATCGACGACCACCGGCCGCCGCACGTCGACTTCGACACGGCGATCCACGACCTCCGGAGCTCGTACGAGGAGTGGGAGCGGGAGTGCACGCGGGTGGTGACGGACAACGAGCTGTTCAACCAGCTGCTGGACCAGGGGCTGCGGGACCTCCGGGCCCTGTACACGCGGGTGGACGGGGGCGGCGTGCTCGCCGCCGGCATCCCCTGGTACGTGACGACGTTCGGCCGGGACGGCCTCATCGCCGCGCACCAGATGCTGATGATCAACCCGCGCCTGGCGCGCGAGGTGCTCACCGTGCTGGCCGGCCAGCAGGGCTGGGAGCGCGACGACTGGCGGGACGAACAGCCCGGGAAGATCCTCCACGAGGCGCGGCAGGGTGAGCTGGCCGCCGCGGGGCTGATTCCGCACACTCCGTACTACGGGTCCGTCGACTCCACGCCGTGGTTCCTCGTCGTCGCGGCGCAGCACCTCCGGTGGACCGGCGACGTCGAGCTCGCGAAGCAGCTCGAGCCCGCGATCGACGCCGCGCTGGACTGGATCGACCACCACGGCGACCTCGACGGCGACGGCCTGGTCGAGTACGTCAACCGGTCGCCGGGCGGCGTCCGGAACCAGGGCTGGAAGGACTCGGCGGACGCCGTGCTGCACGCCGACGGAACACCGGCGGAGCCGCCGATCGCCCTGGTGGAGGTGCAGGCCTACGTGCACCTGGCCAAGCTCCGCATCGCCGACGTGTTCGACGCGCTGGGCAGGGCGGAGGACGGGCTCCGGCTCCGCGCCGACGCGGCGGCGCTCCGGGAGCGGTTCCACCGGGCGTTCTGGATGGAGGACGAGCGGTTCTACGCCATGGCGCTCGACGGGGACAAGCGTCCGGTCGCGTCCGTGACGTCGAACCCCGGCCACGCGCTCTACTGCGACATCCTCGACCCGGCGCAGGCCCACGACCTGGCACGGAGGCTGCTCGCGCCCGACATGTTCAGCGGGTGGGGCGTGCGGACCATGAGCAAGACCGCTGCCGCCTACAACCCGATGAGCTACCACAACGGCTCGGTGTGGCCCCACGACAACGCGCTGATCGCCGCGGGGCTGAAGCGCTACGGGTATGCGCGCGCCACCAACCGCATCGCGACCGGCCTGTTCGACGCGGCCGTCCATGCCGAGCACCTCCGTCTCCCCGAGCTGTTCTGCGGGTTCACGCGGCGCTCGCCGGGACGCCCCGTGGCCTATCCGGTGGCGTGCTCGCCGCAGGCGTGGGCCGCGGGGTCGCCGTTCCTCATGCTGCAGTCGATGCTCGGGATCTCCGCCCGGGCCCACGAGAACCTCCTCACCGTGAACCACCCCCACCTGCCCGTGTGGCTGAACGAGGTGGAGCTGCAGAACCTCCGGGTCGGCGACAGCCGGATCACGCTGCTGTTCCGGCGCGACGGCGATATCACCGGGTTCTCGCTGCTCCAGCGCGAGGGCGACGTACGGGTGGTGATGGAGGAGTAGGGCGGCCGTCACGCCCCCGCCACGCAGTGCGCTTGCGTGGCCGGAGCGGGCCCGGAAAGATCGGAAGGCCATCACCCTCCTGAGGGGACCGTTCGGGGATTCCCGGTCGGCGGAGGGCCCGTGACCGACAGGGGAGGGGTGCGGAGCATGTTCCGTTCGCCGTTTCGTTCGGCATCGCGAGTCGCCGTCGCAACGCTCCTGACCGTGTCCGCAGGACTCGTCGCGTTGCCCGTGCCAGCCGCCAACGCCGTGTCGCAGGACGTCGTCATCAGCCAGATCTACGGCGGAGGCGGCAACAGCGGCGCCCAGTACACCAACGATTTCATCGAGCTGTTCAACCGCGGGTCGGCGCCGGCCAACGTGGGCGGTTGGTCGGTCGCATACAGCAGCGCGACCGGGACGGGGACGTTCAACCAGAACTCGACACCCCTTCCGTCCGTCTCGATCCCCCCGGGGGGGCACATCCTGGTGCAGGAGGGAGCCGGCGCCGGCAACGGCGTCCCGCTCCCGAGCCCCGACGTCACGACCGGGTCGATCGCGATGTCCGCCACCGCGGGGAAGGTGGTCGTGGCCGACGTCTCGCCGGCGCCCGCCTGCAACGGGGGCTCGACCGCGTGCACCGCGACCCAGCTGGGCCAGATCGTCGACCTCATCGGCTATGGAACGGCCAACTTCTTCGAGGGCGCGGCGGCGCCCGGGCTCTCCAACACGACCGCCGACTTCCGGGCGGGGAGCGGCTGCGTCGACACCGACGACAACTCGGCCGACTTCTCGGCCGCTCCTCCGAGCCCGCGGAACTCCGCGAGCGCCCCGTCGCCGTGCGGCGGCCCCGCCGACCCCGCGCCGGCCGTCTCGAGCACGTCGCCGGCCAACGGGTCGGGGCAGAATCCCGTGGGCACGAACATCAGCGTGACGTTCTCCGAGCCCGTCGACGTAACGGGTTCGTGGTTCTCGATCTCCGGCAGCGCGAGCGGCGCCCACACGGCCGGGCAGGGCGGTGGCCCGACGACGTTCACGCTCGATCCCGACACCGACTTCGCCGACGGGGAGAACGTCACCGTCACGATCGTGGCGGCGGACGTCACCGACCAGGACGCCTCGGACCCGCCGGACACCATGGCCGCTGACTTCACCTTCACGTTCGGGACGCCGCTGCGGATCCACGACGTCCAGGGGGCGGCGCACCTGTCGCCGCACGCTGGGCGGACCGTCCTGCAGGTCCCCGGCATCGTCACCGCGCTGCGTTCGAACGGTTTCTACCTGCAGGACCCGAACCCCGATGCCAACGCGGCGACGTCGGAGGGCGTCTTCGTGTTCACCTCGTCCGCGCCGAGCGTGAGCGTCGGCGACGCGGTGAGCGTGAGCGGCACGGTCGCGGAGTTCCGGGCGGGCGGCGGGGCGAGCGCCAGCCTCACCAACACCGAGATCCAGAGCCCCGGCCTCACCATCGTGACCACCTCGTCCGGGAACCCGCTGCCGCCGCCGGTCGTCGTGGGCGAGGGCGGCCGGACGCCGCCGACACAGCACATCGACGACGACGCGGTCGGTGGTTCGGTCGAGAACCCCGCGACCCCATTCGACGCGGCGAACGACGGCATCGACTTCTGGGAGTCGCTCGAGTTCATGCGGGTCCAGCTGAACGACGCGCACGTGGTCGGCCCGGCGAGCGACTTCGGCTCCAACCGGGAGGTCCCGGTCGTCGGCGACGACGGCGCCGACGCGACGATCCTCACGCCGCGCGGCGGCATCCTGCTCCGGCAGAACGACGACAACCCGGAGCGGATCATCCTGAACGACGTGATCGCGGGCGGCCCGACGCTCGCCAACACCGTCGACGTCGGCGACTCCTACCCCGGCGCCACGGTCGGGGTCATCGACTACAACTTCAACAACTTCAAGCTCGAGGTCACCCAGATTCCGGCGCTGCTGTCCGGCAACCTCCAGCAGGAGGTCACGACCGCGCCGGAGCCCGGCCAGATGGCCGTGGCGAGCTTCAACCTCGAGAACCTCGACCCGCAGGATCCGCCATCGAAGTTCCATGACCTGGCGACCGAGGTCGTGACCAACCTCCGCTCACCGGATCTCATCGGTCTGGAGGAGGTCCAGGACGACAACGGCGCCACGGACGACGGCGTCGTGGACGCGAGCGCGACGCTCGACATGTTCGTCGCGGCGATCCAGGCGGCCGGGGGCCCCGCGTACCAGTTCAGGGAGATCGATCCGGTGAACGACCAGGACGGCGGCGAGCCCGGCGGGAACATCCGCGTGGCGTTCCTGTTCCGGACCGACCGCGGGCTGTCCTTCGTGGACCGTCCCGGCGGCACGTCGACGGCGGCGAACGCCGTGCAGAACGTGGGCGGCGCGCCGCAGCTGCTGTACAGCCCGGGCCGGATCGCGCCGGGCGACGCGGCCTGGAACGCGAGCCGCAAGCCGCTCGCCGCGGAGTTCATGTACGGCGGCTCGAAGGTGTTCGTGATCGTCAACCACTTCAACTCGAAGGGCGGCGACGACCCGCTCTGGGGCCGGTTCCAGCCCCCGACGCTGGTCACCGAGCCGCAGCGCATCCGGCAGTCCACGCTGGTCAACGAGTTCACCACACAGATCGAGGCCGCCGACCCGGACGCGGAGGTCGTCGTCGACGGCGACCTGAACGAC
>DATBHM010000201.1:0-15045 GCA_036557505.1 Actinomycetota bacterium
TACAGGACGTACCCCTCGTACAGCACGGCGTCGGCCACGGCTCGGGCGTCGGAGAAGTCGAACGCGTCCGTCATTCCGCGTCCTCGCCGGCGGCCTTCATCAGTCGCTCGAACGTCTCGTCCCACGACGGCAGCGCCTCTCGCGACCGGTACCCGAGCAGCCGGTCGATCGTGTCCCGGCGCATCCGGATCCAGGCCTGCCCGGGGAAGTACAGATCCATCAGCTCGCGCCACACCGAGACCGGCATCCGGACCTGGGTCTCCTTGTGCCACGGGACCTGCGACACCGAGAATCCCGTCTCGCCCTTGCTGAACACGGAGCCGCTGAACAGCAGCAGCAGCGGGATGTCGCCGTCACCCAGCGCGTTGAAGTACTTCGTCGCCGCGACCTCGAGGTCGTACGTGCACTGCACGGGGACGTCGACCTCGGTCGATCCGGTGAACCCCGGCACCATCTGGGCCGCGAACGCGAACTGGAACGGCTTCAGCGTCTCGCCCCACCGCGACACGTCGCCGAACAGATCGGCGAGTGCGGTCTCCTCCTCCGGTGCGTACCGGCGGAGGTGAGGCTCGATCCTGATCTGGCACCGCAGCGCGATCGCGTGCACCGGGTCGCCCGAGGTCTCCGAGATCCGGAGCTTGAACTGCAGGACCGGTCCCGCCGCGTACCTGTCCGGACGAACGTCGAGACAGTCGAACACCAGCTCCGTCACGGTGCGGCCTCCGGGACGGGCCGGCTCCGCTCGCGCAGCCGCTCGAAGAACCCGCCGATCTCCAGACGGGCCTCCTCGCCGCCGTCGAACCCCTTCCACGACCGGCGGACCCGGCCGACCAGCTCGTAGCACGCGTCGATCGGCACCAGGAAGCACTCGAACCCGGCCCCGTCCGGCGAGCGGTTCACGAGCAGGGCCTCGACGTCGGCCTCCACGCCGGCGAATGCGGGGTTCTCGGCCACCAGCTGCTCCCACCCGTCGGTGGGAAGCTGCGACTCGGTCGCCCCCGCCGGGCTGGGGTAGAAGGCCACCACCTTGCCCAGGGAGGAGTTCTCGAAGAAGAACGCCATGCGCACCGGGATCTGGATCCGTTCCCACTGGGCCTCGGTGAGGCGGAACCCCGGGTCGTGCAGGTACCGATCGGGGACCGCGCGGTACTTCCCGCCTGCGGCGCCCTCCCGCGTGAACAGCAGGTAGCACGCCCGGCACGTGCACGTGAGCGCCCGGGTCTCGAGGTCGACCACGTGCGAATGCTCCTCGGGGACCTCCGTCCCGCACAGCTCGCACCGCTCGCCCGGGCTGGGCCTGGACGGCCGGTCCAGGAACCGCCGCAGCGGCTCCGGGAGCCGGCCGTCCGGCGCGGGCCCGCCTCCACCCGGGGGGTTGGGCACGAACCTGCGGAGCCCGCCCCCGAGCGTGCCCGGCGGCGTCCCGGCGTCGTCCGTGCCGGCTCGAGGTGGCGGCGGGGTCATGCGCGGGCCGCCGGGATCGCGATCTTCCAGCCGCCGTCCTCCGGGAGCAGGGGCAGCGGGTCGAGGTGCCGCTCGGAGCCGTTCGCGCTGCGTCCCGCCATGCGGACGTCGAACCCGGCCTCGCACACCGGACAGGTGAGGACGCCCTCGGCCAGCGTCGCGTCCCGGAGGGGGGAGTCGCACGCGGCGCATGCGTCTCGATAGGCGTACAGGCCGCCCTCCCAGCTGGCCACGACGACCGGCAGCCCATCGACGTCGAGCGGGGTGATCGAGCCCGGTGGCACCGCGCCGAGCGACCCGAGCGTGGTCCACCCGGCGGACATCTCCGCGGCGCCGTCGCCGTTGCCGCGGTTCCGGAGGCCCTGGATCTGCAGGAGGGCGGGGGAGCGTTCGGCCGTCACGCCCTCCACGTCGACACGGGTCACCTCGGGGGCCGCCTCCTCGATGGCCCGCTCGATGGCGAGCTTCACGGTCACGGTGGAGGAGGGGCAGCCGTTGCAGCTCCCCTCGAGGCGCAGGTGCACGACCCCCTCGTCGTCGACGCCCAGATAGTCGACGCCCCCCGCGTGGGATCCGAGGTAGGGCCGGACGTCGGCCAGGGCGCGCTGGATGCGGTCGTCGACCGGAACCGGGTGCAGGCCGTGCAGGACGAGCAGGCTCGCCAGGAACGGGTCGTCCGCGATCCGCGCGACGAGGGCCCCCCCGTCGGGTTCGGACTCCGACACGATCTCGAGGATGCGCTCCAGGCCCGCCCCGTACAGCTCGACCAGCGAACGGGCCAGATCCTCGGCCCGTTCGACCGTCCCGGGGTCGGCGTGCCGCCGGATCTCGTCCAGGATCCGCTCGATGCGCTCACCGACCTCGCGGAGGTTCCGGCGCTGCGCCACCTCCTCGCTCACCCCCTGGAAGGGCCGCCGGGGGGAGCCGCCGCCGGCCCCCCCGAATCGGTCCTCGCTCGTCGTCCCGATCAGTACGGCATCTGCACCCCGGTCGGGGAGTGCACCCGCTGGAGCACCTTCCCCTTGCCGAGGTACATGTGGACCCCGCACGGCAGACAGGGGTCGAAGCTGCGGACCGCCCGCATGATGTCGATCCCCTTGAACTTCTCCGGCGGGTTCTCCTCGAAGATCGGCGTGTTCTGCACGGCGTCCTCGTAGGGACCGGGCGTCCCGTTGAAGTCGCGGACGCTGGCGTTCCACGGCGTGGGCGGGTAGGGGTGGTAGTTCGCGATCTTCCCGCCCCGGATCACCATGTGGTGCGACAGCACGCCGCGCACGGCCTCGGTGAAGCCCACGCTGATCGCCTCGTCCGGCACCTTGAACGGGGTCCACGTCTTGGTGTTCCCCTTCCGGATCTCGCCGAGGGCCTGCTCCACGAAGTGGTAGGCCGCCGCCGCACAGTAGGCCTGGAAGTACGTTCGGGCCCGGTCGCGCTCGATGGCGTTCGACCACTTCGGGATCTTCCACTCGAACGAGACCTCGGGCTTGGTCGCCGTCTTCGGCAGGTTGATCACCACCGACGAACCCGTCGACTTCACGTAGCCGCCGATGTCGACCAGACCCCCCAGCGCGGTCGCCCACAGCCGAGGCAGCGGGCCGCCGCCGGTGTCGGCCGCGTGGTAGGTCTCGCCGTCGAACCACCGTGGCGACATGACCCACGAGTACTTGTCGCCGAAGTCGCGCTTCTGTGGCTTCGGGATCGTGTGCTGGTTCCAGGGGTGGCGGACGTCGACCGGGTTCCCCAGCGGATCGCGGTCGACGAAACGCTCCTGCCCCTCCCAATCCTCGTAGAACGACGACCCGAGAAGGATGCGGATGCCCAGGTTGATGTCGACCAGGTCGTTCGTGTGGAGCTTCCCGTCGATGATCACGCCGGGGCTGACGAACATGTGACGTCCCCAGTTCGTCATGTTCTGGTACTTGAAGTCGCAGTGCTCCGGGTCGTTGAGCGAGCCCCAGCACACCATGTCCGCGCGCCGCCGCCCGACCTCCTCGTAGCCCGGCAGGGCCTCGTAGAAGAAGTCGAACAGGTCGTCGTGCAGCGGCACGACGCGCTTCATGAACTCGGCGTACCGCGAGAGCCGCGTCAGGTAGTCGGTGAACAGCTGCACCGTCGCCGTGGTCCCCACGCCGCCCGGATACAGCGTGGAGGGGTGGACGTGCCGGCCCTCCATCAGGCAGAACATCTCGCGGGTGTACCGGGACACCTGGAGGGCCTCCCGGTAGAACTCGCCTTCGAGCGGGTTGAGGGCCCGCATGATGTCGCCGATCGTCCGGTACCCGTGGTCGGCGGCATGCGGAGCCTCGGTCGTGTTCGCCTTCTCGAGGACCCCGGGGTTGGTCTCCGAGACCATCCGCTCGCAGAAGTCCACGCCGACCAGGTTCTCCTGGAAGATGTTGTGGTCGAACATGTACTCCGCGGCCTCGCCGAGGTTGATGATCCACTCGCCGAGGTGGGGCGGCGCCACCCCGTACGCCATGTTCTGGTTGTAGACCGAACACGTCGCGTGGTTGTCGCCGCAGATGCCGCAGATGCGGCTCGTGATGAAATGCGCGTCCCGGGGGTCCTTCCCCTTCATGAAGATGCTGTAGCCCCGGAAGATCGACGACGTGCTGAAGCACTCCAGCACCTTGCGGTTGTTGAAGTCGACCTTCGCGTAGATCCCGAGGCTGCCCACGATCCGGGTGATCGGGTCCCACGACATCTCGACGACGCCGGCCTGGGCCTCCTGCTCCGTCACTGCCATCGCCTCGTGCCTCCTCTCCTGTCGTTCAGCCGGCGCCTAGTACGGCTTGTTGTAGTCGGTGAGGAGGTCGGGGCCGCGCTTGCGCCACTTGGGCTCCTCGTCGACCGTCTTCTGGGTGATGTTCCGGAGCGTCTTGATGACCGTCCCGTACAGGCCGCTCGCGGCCGTCGAGACCTTGCTCCCCGGCGGCTCGTCCATGAACGGCATGAACTTGTCGGGGAACCCCGGCATCGTGCAGGCGATGCAGATGCCACCGACGTTCGGGCATCCGCCGACGCCGTTGATCCAGCCCCGCTTCGGGACGTTGCACTTCACGACGGGGCCCCAGCACCCCAGCTTCACGAGGCACTTGGGCGAGCCGTACTCGGAGGCGAAGTCGCCCTGCTCGTAGTAGCCGGCCCGGTCGCACCCCTCGTGGACCGTCGCGCCGAACAGCCACGTCGGCCGGAGGGCCTCGTCGAGCGGGATCATCGGGGCCTGCCCGGCCACCTGGTACAGCAGGTACAGGATCGTCTCCGAGAGGTTGTCCGGGTGGATGGGGCAGCCGGGGACGTTCACGATCGGCAGGCCGGCCTTCGACTTCCAGCTCCACCCCAGGTAGTCGGCGACGCCCATGGCCCCTGTGGGGTTGCCGGCCATCGCGTGGATGCCGCCGTACGTGGCGCACGTCCCGACCGCCAGGACCGCGGTGGCCTTCGGCGCCAGCCGGTCGAGCCACTCGGACGTGGTCATGGGCTGGCCGGTGTCGGGGTTGTTCCCGAACCCGCACCAGTACCCCTCCTGCTTGATGGCCTCGTTCGGGATCGAGCCCTCGATCACCAGGACGAACGGCTCCAGCTCGCCGCGGTCGGCCGCGTGGAACCACCGGATGAAGTTGTCGGCCCCCTGCTCGGGGCCGCACTCGAAGTCGATCAGCGGCCAGTGCACCGCGATCTTGGGGAGGCCTGGCAACGCGCCGAGCGCGATCTCCTCGATGCTCGGCTGGGTCGCCGCGGTGAGCGCGACCGAGTCGCCGTCGCAGGAGAGCCCGGCGTTGATCCAGAGGATGTGGACCACGCCCTCGTTGGTCGGTGCCTCCCGCTCCGCCGTGGCCGTCTCCGCCATGCGTTCCACCTCCTCCCGGGCGCTCACCCGAACGCCCGTTGCGTCTGCTCCCAGTTCGGTCGGATGCGCGGCCGTCCGCGGCCGCCGGGCTCACGCCGTGGCGCCCACCTCCTCCAACGCACGCTGCGTGAGCTCCCACAGCACGTGGTACACGGTGGTCTGGGCCTCCTGGATGCGGTGCACGGAGGCGCTCGGGACAACGAACAGGTGGTCGATGGTCTCGAGCTCGGCCATCGCGCCCCCCTCGTAGCCGGCGAGGCCGACGGTCTGCAGGCCTCGCCGGCTGGCCTCCTCGAAGGCACGCACCAGGTTGACGGAGTTCCCGCTGGTGGACATGCCGACCGCGATGTCGTCGCGGCGGCCGAACGCGGCGAGCTGCCGGGCGAACACGACGTCGAACCCGATGTCGTTCGACAGCGCGGTGACGACCGCGATGTCGCTCGTGAGCGACACGGCCGGGAGCGGGCGCGCACCGTCCGGCGGAGCGAGGAACAGCGTGACCATGTCCTGCGCGTCGGTGCTCGAGCCCCCGTTGCCGAATGCGAACAGCCGCCCGCCGGCACGGAACCGCCTCGCCATCTCCTCGGCGCAGGCCACCATGCGGTCGCGCTCGCGATCGAGGACGAGGCTCCGGAGCTCGACGATCTCGTGGGCCTTGGCGACCGTCGAACGCCGGACCTCCTCGAGCACCGCCTCGAGGTCGGAGGTCCCCGAGTAGAGGAACGGGTACAGGGACTCGATGCCCCCGCCGTCGGCGCCGGCGTCGGGCCCGGTCACGACGACACCACCGCGATGGCCTCCTTGGCGTGCACCAGGATGACGTCGCCGACCCGCGCATCCACCAGCGCCACGCTGACCTCCTCGACCGAGACGCCGGTGTCGACCCGGGCCAGGTCGTCGTCGAGGAGCTCCGTGACGCGCACCGGCACGGCCTCGTCCGAGCACGTGATGCAGACGTCGTCGTAGCACTGCGGCACCGCCCGGCGCTGGGGCGCGGCCAGCGGGAGCTCGCGCGCGGTCATCCGATGACCTCGGGGCCGAGCAGCCCCGGCTGTTCGAAGAACACGTGCACCAACTCCCACAGCACGTGGTAGATCGTGGTGTGGACCTCCTTGACGACCATCGGGTCGCCGGCGTGTGCCACGAGCGAATGGTCTGCGGCGCCGCTCCGGGCGATCGATCCGCCGTCGCCGCCGACCAGCGCGATCGTGAGCATCCCCATGTCCCGCGCCGTCTCCAGCCCACGGAGCACGTTGCGGCATCCGCCGTCCCAGCTGATGCCGAACGCGATGTCGGCGGGAGCTCCGAGATGACGCAGCTGATGCGCGAACACCTCGTCCAGCCCCAGGCGCTGCGCGATGCCGGTGAGGGTCCCGACGTCGTTCGTCAGGGACATGGCCGGCAGCGCCCGCTTGCCCACGATGACCGGATGGACGAACTCCACGGAGATGTGCTGAGCGTCGGTGGAGGCGCCGCCGTTGCCGAACACGACGAGCCGGCCGCCCCGGTGGAACCGCACCGCCATGTCGTGGCATGCGTTCGCCACGGCGGTCGCATCGTCGGCGAGGAGGTTCCCGGGCCCGACCCGGCGAGCGAACGCGTCGTCGGCCAGTGCACCGATCCCCTCGCTCACCCGTGCGTTCATCGGACCGACGTGGCCCTTTCGAAGTGTCTGGATTCGGAGCTTATGCACAGGAGGGAATGGAGCGCAAACGCCATCTGTCACGACAGTGGCAGGACACCGGACACGACACGTGACGAGACGCTCCTGACCTGCGGCGTCGCCCCGGCGCGGTCCGCCCGGCCGGCCCGGTCGCCACCGGGATCTCGCCGAGAACCGGTCATCAGACCGGCTGACAATCGACCTGCTTGGGGCTACCCTGACCACGTTCGAGCCCGAATCCGGGGTAGGGGGAAACGTCGACGTGGACGAAGCGGTGCCCGAGGCGGCGGTCGAGGCACGGGACCTCGAGACCACCACGCTCGTCGTGCTGACGAAGAGCTTTCCCGCGCGGGCGTCGTCGTTCCCGGACATCCGCGACTTCGTGGTTGAGAGCCTGGTCGAGGCCCCGCTCACGCCGGCCGGCCAGCAGGAGCTCCAACAGGCCGTGCTCGACGCCCTCCTCGACGCGGCGGGCACGCCCGAGGGCGCGATCCAGGTGTCGTTCCGGATCTTCCCCGACCACGTCGAGGTGGACGTGCTGCGGACGGCGATGCCCGGCGCCGAGCCGATCCTGCGCCCGGAGGAGCAGGAGCAGAGCTTCGCGGCGTGGATGGCGGCGGTCCTGAAGCGCGAGGGGCTGACGCAGGAGGCGGCCGCGCGCCAGCTCGGCGTCTCGGTCAGGACCGTGCACCGGTGGGTGAACGGGACCACCGAGCCGCGCCTTCGCGACCTCCGCCACGTGCGGGAGTTCTTCGCCGAGCTCGCCTCGAAGTAGGCTGCCGGGAGGTGACCCTCCGGATCTCGCCCGCGGACCGCGCGTGGTTCCGGAGGTGCCGTCGATCCTGGGACCTCGGCGCGCGGATCCGCCGGAACCTCGAACCCGCACCGGCCCGTCCCGTACCGAACGTCGACCGGGCCATGCGCGACGCCCTCGCCGTGTACTACTTCCCGGGCATGTGGGACTGGGAGCGGTCGATCGTGCTGCCACTCGTCCGAACGGCGCTTCGCGATTCGTTCGAACGGCAGCGCGTGGCCGGCGCGCCGGTCGACCCAGCGCGGGCCGCCGAGGCCGGCGCGCTGCTGGAGCGCTACGTCGAGTGGGCGCCCGAGGTGGACGGGTACTCGCCGCTGCGGGTCGAGGCGGAGTTCGAGGTGGACGTGCTCGTGACGGGGAGCGCCGAGGTCGGGCTCGTCGCCGACGACGGGAGCCCCATCCGGTACGCAGGGAGGGTGGACGCGGTGGTGACCGACCGCTCCGACGCACCGTGGCTGGTGCAGCACCGGGTGGTGTCCGGCGAGCCGCCCGCCGACGCCGACCTGCTCCGCGACGAGGAGCTGCTCGCCGCGTGCTGGGCCTGGGAGCAGTTCTATCAGGGGATGGAGGTCGCGGGGACGGTCCACAACGAGCTCCGCATCGGGGTCGCGGAGGTCGAGGGAGCATCCGGCCCGTCCGGCGAGGGGCATCGGGGGCTTCCGCAGCACGAGCCGAGCGGCGGCGGTCGATCGTTTCCCCACCACCGGCGGGTGGGGGCCCGCGAGGGAGCGGGCGACGTCGAGCGGATGCGCCGCGTGGAGGCCGGGCCGTTCCGGCGAACGGCCATCGCACGGAGCCGGGCGGAGATCAGGGCGGCCGGGGCCCGGCTCGCGGTGGAGGCCGCGGAGATGGCCGACCCCGACGTCCGCATCTACCCGAGCCCGTCGCCGGAGCATTGCCCGTCGTGTCCGTTCGTCGATCCCTGCCTCGTGATGTTCGAGGGACGCGACCCGGTCGAGGTCCTCGCCGCCGGGTACCGCTCGCGTGGGCCGGACGTGCCCGTTCCCGGGCGACTCGGCGGGATGGCGTGGTCGCTCGGTCGAGGCGCCACCGTCCCCCGACGGCCGCGCGGATAGGCTCCGTGTTCCAGATGGACGAACCCCCGAAGCCCGAGCGCGTGTTCGCCGACCTGTCGCACTGGCGAAAGGTGGCGGTCGACGGCGACGACGCATTCGAGTGGCTGGAGCACCTCGTGCACGCCGGCGTGACCGACCTCGCGCCGAACGTCGCCTGTCACGCCGTGCTCCCCGGCGCCACGGGGTCGGTGGCGTTCACGGTGGCGGTCCCCGGTGGATCCATGGTGCTCCTGCAGGACGCCGAAGACCCGGTCCCGGTCGAGCGGGCCCTCGCCCCGCACGCCGGTGCCGCGGGGATCCGGCTCGAGGACCGGACGGGCGCGATGGCGCTGTTCGCCCTGCCCGGAACGTCCACTCCGCCGAACGCGCCCGGCGCGGCCTTCTCCTTCCCGTCGTGCCTCGGTCCGGGGGTCGACCTCATCACGCTGGCCGAGGACCACGACCGCGTGGCCCGCGCGCTCGCGAAGCGGTTCCGGGAGCTCACGCCCGAGGAGGTCCGAACCCTCCGGGCGACCATGGCGGGGACCTGAGGGGGGCGTTCGGCCTCGGGTACGATCGCGGCGTGGACCCCGACCTCGAACCGAGGGCGCCGGCCGACTCCGAGGTGGAGCTCGTCCAACTGATGACGATCCTCGACGCGAACAACGCCGGGAACGTCCACGGCGGCACCATCATGAAGCTCGTCGACACGGCCGCCGGGCTCTCGGCTGCGCGGCACTGCCGCGGTCTCGCCGTGACGGCGGCCATGGACGAGATGTCGTTCCTCGAACCCGTCTACGTCAACGACCTCGTCACGGTCAGGGCGACGGTCAACGACGCCGCCACCACGTCGATGGAGGTGGGCGTCCGGGTCGAGGCGGAGAACATCGTCACGGGGCGCAAGGTCCACACCTCGAGCGCGTACCTCGTGTACGTGGCGCTCGACGACGAGGGCGAGCCGCGGCCCGTGCCGCCCGTCCGGCCGGACTCCAAGGAGGAACGCCGGCGCCAGGTGGAGGCGAAGCTCCGGCGGGAGAACCGCCTGGCCCGGGCGGCCGCGATTCGGGCGGCGAGGGATCCCGGGGAGCCGCGCAGCACGCGGGCCGACCACGGCCGGGACTGAGGGCGGGGGCGCGCCCCGGCGGGTGGGGCCCCCTCATGACCCACCCCACCTGGGCGTCGCGGGCACTGCTTCCCAGCACGCTTCGCGGCACCGGGCCGACCGGATCACTTTCCCGGCGGAAATTTCCCGGCTCAGGCCGTCTGGATGGGGGCGGTGAACACCGGTTCCGTCGTGGGCTGAACGACCCCGCCCGCCTTCTCGACGGTCACGGCCATCAGCACCGACTGCGACGGGTCGGCCGGGACGGGCACCACCACCGCCGTCCCCGGGGCCGGCGCGTCGAAGGTCGGTCCCCGCGAGGGCTTGCCGCCGCCCGGCGGGAACAGCCACAGCTCGTACTGCTTGCCGGCCGGGACCGGCTTCAGGTCCGCGCCGAACACGTAGCTCCGGTCCCGGCCGGCGCGGTACGCCACGGCCAGGTGGCCGCCGTTGGTCGCCGTGAACCGGACGACCTGCGTGTCCGGGTGCGCCAGGTAGCCGGCCAGGGCCTGCTGCGTCCCGCCGTTGGACCCGCCCCCGCCGGCGGCGTACCCGCCGAGGAAGGCGCCCACCAGCAGCACGAGGGCGGCGGCGGCCGCGGTGAGCGCGCGGGCCAGACGTCCGGGCCGGCGAGGGGCCCGCTCGGCCGGCCCGGCGCGGCGCAGGGCCAGGTCGTCGGCCGAGGCCTCCGGGGCCCTCTCGGCGGGACGTTCGTCGAGGGCCCGCGCCACGAGCGCGTCCTCCATCCCGTCCGGCACGGCCACCGGCCCCAGGGCGAACCCCAGCCGCCCGGCGATCTCGTCGAACTCCAGCTCCGCCGGGCCGCAGACCTCGCAGTCGAGGCCGTGCTCGGTCCGGAGCCGGCCGAACTCGACGAGCTCGTTCGGCTCCAGGCCGCCCAGGGCCCGGACCGCGAGCAGCTCCTCGATCCGCTCGTGCTCGGTCGTGCTCATCCCACACCTGCTTCCCGGCCGGAGCGGTACTTCGCGGGCCCGCTCACGTCCGCAACCATCCCAATCCCGCGCGCAGTCGCCGCATCGCGAGCAGCGTCCGCGACTTCACCGTCCCCAAGGGCAGCCCCAGCGCGCCCGAGATCTGCGTCTGGGACATCCCCCGGAAGTACATGAGCTCGATCACCTGCCGCTGTTCGACCGGCAGGTCCTCGAGCGCCCGCCGGACGGCGTCCCGTTCGGCCGGCAGGCCGAGCTCGTCGACCACCGTCTCGGCGGGGTCGCCCCCGTCGACATCCACGTCGGCCACCGCCTCCTCGGCCCGGCGGCGCTGGGCCTCCTCCCGCCGGACCTGGTCGACCGCCCGGTGGTGAACGGTCGACATCAGCCAGGCCCGGACCGAGCCACGTCCGGCGTCGTAGCTGTTCGGGTTCTTCCACAACGCCAGGAACGCCTCCTGCACGGTTTCCTCGGCCAGCGCCGGCTGCCGTAGAACCCGCTGCGCGAGCGCCAGCGCCGACGCCGAATAGCGCCGGAACAGCCCCCGGAACGCCTCCTGGTCGCCCTGGCCGATCCGGCGGACCAGGTCGCGGTCGCGCGCGTCACCAAGGTCGGCGGTCTGGCTCACCTGACCGGCCACCTCCGGAACACGGACGACGTCGAGGACGGCTGACATGCGGAAGACCTTCCGATCGAACTCGCGGGAGACCCACGGAGCATTCGCAGCGCCCGGGGGCTCGGATCAGGCATGCGCGGTGGTCTCCATGAGGTCGTGACGATCAGGTGGCCACGCGGTCCCGGATGCCCTCGATCGCCGAGGGGTTCTCGAGGCTCGACAGGTCGCCGGGGTCCGCGTGCAGGACCGTGGCGCGGATGGCTCGGCGGAGGATCTTGGCCGAACGCGTCCTGGGGAGCTCGTCGACGAAGACGATCCGATCCGGCCGGAACGACTTCCCGAGCTGCCCGGCGACCGTGTCCCGGAGCTGCTCGGCGAGGGCGTCGTCGCGCTCCCACCCGGGCTTGGTCACGACGAAGCACCACACGGACTCGCCCTTCACCTCGTGGGGGATGCCGACCGCGGCGGATTCGGCCACGGCCGGGTGCTCGATCAGCGCCGACTCGACCTCGGCCGGGCCGAGTCGCTTGCCGGCGACGTTCATCGTGTCGTCGCTCCGCCCGTGCAGGAACCAGAACCCCTCCGCGTCGATCGTCGCCCAGTCTCCGTGGACCCACACGTCCTTCCAGCGGTTCCAGTAGGCCTCGAGGTAGCGGTCGGGGTCGCGCCACACGCCGCGCGTCATGGCGGGCCACGGCTTCGTGCAGACGAGCTCGCCGACCTCGCCGCGCGGGACGGGGGTCCCGTCGGGCCCCCACACGTCGATGGCCATGCCCGGCGCGGGCCCGCCCACCGTGGTCGGCTTCAAGGGCGTGATCGGCAGCGGGGACAGGAAGCACGCGCCGACCTCGGTGCCACCGGAGATGTTGATGACCGGGCACCGGCCGCCGCCGACCTCGCGGAAGAACCACAGGTACGGCTCGGGGTTCCACGGCTCCCCGGTCGAGCCCAGGATCCGGAGGCTCGACAGGTCATGGCGCCGGACGTGCTCCTCGCCGGCCGGGATGAGGGCGCGGATCAGCGTGGGGGAGATGCCGAGGTGGGAGATGCGGTGGCGTTCGACCATGTCCCAGACGCGGTCGGGCGCGGGGTGGTTCGGCGCCCCCTCGTACAGGAACACCGTCGCGCCGAGCGCCCCGGCCCCGACGATCTCCCAGGCTCCCATGATCCAGCCGAGGTCGCTGACCCAGAACAGGGTCTCGTCGGGATGGAGGTCGGTCTGGTACGCGACCTCCGCCGCGATCTTCACCAGGAACCCGCCGTGCACGTGGACGGCGCCCTTGGGACGGCCGGTGGTGCCGCTCGTGTACGCGATCATCAGTGGATGCTCGGGGTCGAGGGATTCCGTCTCGTACCTGCCGTGCTGCCTGGCGAGCAGCGCGTCCCAGGCGACGTCCTTCGCCGTCGAACGCTGCCCCGGGATCGACCCGGCCGGAAGTCTGGTCCAGACCACCTGGTGCGTGACCGACGGCGAGGCCGCCGAGGCCTCGTCCGCGACCGACTTCATGTCCACCGGAGCGCCCCGCCGGTAGCAGCCGTCGGCCGTGAACAGGACCTTGGCGTTCGCATCCTGCAGCCGCTTGGCCACCGCCTCGGGGCCGAACCCGGAGAAGATCGGGACGTAGGGAGCCCCCACCTTGGCACAGGCCAGGGTCGCGGCCACGGTCTCCGGCGCCATCGGCATGAAGATCCCGATGACATCGCCGGCCCGGACGCCCAGCTCGCACAGGCCGTTGGCGGCCCGGTCGGCCATCTCCCGCAGCTCGGCGTAGGCGACGTCACGGGTGGCCCCGTCCTCGCCCTCCCACCGCACGGCGACCTTGTCGGGCGTGCGCTCGGCCCACCGGTCGACGCAGTTTCGGGCGAGGTTGATCCGCCCGCGACCGAACCACGTCGTCCACGGGATGCCCTTCGACGAGTCGAAGACCTGCGTGTAGGGCTCGTCGAACTCGATCCCGAGGTCCCGCACGACCGCGTCCCAGAACCACCCGATGTCGGTCGTGGAGCGCTCGATCAGCTCCGTGTACGACCCGATCCCGTGTGCGCGCATGAACCGCGTGATGTTGGCGCGCTCGACGTACTCGTCGGTCGGACTCCAGACGATGTCCATGTCGGGCATGGTCCCTCCGGTCAGAGTGGTTCGGCGCTGTCGAGCAGCCAAGCCTACGGAACTCGAGGGTGGGCGGGCAGCCCCGGTTCCACGATTCGCCTGTGCGGGGTTCGTGGTGAAACCGTGGCGGCCCAACGCTGTCGGGACCTGTTGGGTAGGCTTGATCAGGCTTGGCGACCACCACCGAACGACCGCTCCGCGAGGTCGACCCACCCGCACCGACCACGCCCCGCCGCCGCCGATTGCCGGTGGCGGTCTTTCTCGTGCTCACCATGCTGGCGTCGCTCGCAATCGCGGGCGGCTCCGTGTACGGGATCTCGCTGTATCACGAGGCCGACCATGCCCTCGACACTGTTCCGACGCCCATGGGAACCGACCGGGTGTCCCGCCAGGACGTTCGGTCCTACGTCCCGAAGTGCGGGCGCAACATCTGCAACTACCTGATCCTCGGCAGCGACTCCCGGAAGGGCCTGTCCAAGGCCGAGCAGGAGCAGTACGGGTCGAACAAGACCGTCCCGGGCCGCCGGTCGGACACCATCATGCTGCTGCACATCGACCCGTCCAAGGACCACGCGACGGTCGTGTCGTTCCCCCGGGATCTGTGGGTGAACATCCCCGGGGTCGGGATGGGCAAGATCACGTCGGCCTACGAGGAGGGCGAATACCGCGTCGCGAACGTGGTGCACCAGCTGACCGGCCTTCCGATCAACGGGTTCCTCACGGTGAATCTCGCCGGGTTCGAGAACGTGGTGCGGGCCCTCGGTGGCGTGAACATCTGCGTGGACCGCCCGATGGTCGATCCGCTGGCCGGCCTGAACATCCCGGCCGGCTGCCAGCACCTGTCGGCGGAGATGGCGCTGTCGTTCGTGCGGGCCCGGCACGTCTGCGGCGACGCCATCCCGGACTTCTCCCGCATCTCGCGCCAGCAGCAGTTCCTGCGCGCGGTCCTGGCGGACGTGTTCTCGACCGGGGCCCTGCTCCACGCCGGTTCGATCATCCACGAGGTCCTCCCGAACCTCCGTGTCAGCCCCAACATCCACACCGCCGAGCTGTTCTACCTGGTGAACAAGCTGCGGGGCCTGACCACGGGCGCGGTCGACTTCCGGACCGTTCCGGGTAATCCCTACGCCACCGTTGAGACGTCGGCGGGGACCGTGGACGTCGTGCAGCTCGAGCCCCAGGCCAAGGAGCTGTTCCGCAGGCTCCGGCAGGGCCTCCCCCTCGGGAACCTCGGGCTGACCAACACCGGAACTCCGCCGTCGACTGCGGTCATCGGCGTCCGGGTGGTGGACGCGGGGTCGAACGGAGTCGCGGACCAGGTGAAGCAGATCATCGACAAGGCGGGCTTCAACGACGCGAGCCAGGTCACCACGTCCAACCCCTACGGCGTCGCGAACTCGGCAATCGTGTTCGCGCCGAAC
>DATBHM010000202.1:0-27292 GCA_036557505.1 Actinomycetota bacterium
CGCATGACCTGGTCGATGTCCTTGTAGGCGGCGGGCGCCTCGTCGACCAGCCGTGCGGCGCTGCCGCGCAGCCAGACCCGGCCCCCCATCGCAGCGGAGAGGTCGTCGGTCGTGATCTGCTTGCGGGCGGCGGTCCGGGACATGCGGCGACCGGCGCCGTGCGCGCACGAGTCGTACGAGCGCGGGTTGCCGAGGCCACGGACGATGAACGTCTTCGCGCCCATCGACCCGGGGATCACCCCCCGGTCGCCGGCGCGAGCCCGGACCGCGCCCTTGCGCGTGATCCACAGGTCGCGCCCGACGTGGCGTTCCCGCACGGCGAAGTTGTGGTGGCTGTTGATCCGGTCGACCTCGCGGCCGCCGCGGGCCAACGACAGCAGCTCCGCCACGGCCGCATCCATCATCGCGGCGCGGTTGGCGAGCGCGTACGACTGGCTCCACAGCATGGCCGCGATGTACTCCTCGAACGCCGGCGTTCCCTCCAGGAAGTACGCGAGGTCGGGGTCCTCGAGCGGCGTGCTATCGGCCTTCGCGAGCTCCTTCGCCTTCGTGATGTGGTGCTGGGCGAGCTGGTTGCCGATCCCGCGCGAGCCCGAGTGCAGCACGACCCATACGGCGCCGGTCTCGTCGAGGCAGACCTCGAAGAAGTGGTTGCCGCTCCCGAGCGTGCCGAACTGCACGAGGACCGTGTGTTCCTGCTTCGGCGTGAGCGGCACCGGGCACGGGTTCGCCGCGAACCACCGCGACGCCGCCGGCGACACGGCCTCGTGCCACCTCCCGAGGCCTGCCGGCATGACCTCGTGCAACCGGAGGAGGTAGCGCTCGAGGTCGTCCGGCAGCGTCGCGGCCGTCAGCGACGTCAGCGCCGCGATCATGCCGCAGCCGATGTCGACGCCGACCGCCGACGGGATCACCGCGCCCTCGGTGGGGATCACCGAGCCGACGGTCGCACCGATCCCGAGATGCGCGTCCGGCATCAGGGCCACGTGCGTCGGGACGATCGGCAGCCGCGATGCCACGAGGGCCTGCTCGATCGTGTTCCCGTCGAGGATCGACGCCCACGCGAGCAGCTTGTCGCCGAGTCGCACGGGCATGTCCATGTCGAACGTCGGGAGCGAAGGACCTAGTGCCCGGCGGTGAACGCACGGGCGGGGGCGGTCGCCATGGCCTGGAGCTCGGACGCCCCCTCCTCGGGCCCCACCGAGATCACGCGGTCGCCCCCCTGGAGGACGAACCCCGCCCGCGGCCGGTACACCCAACGGCGCCCGCGCTGCACGGCCAGTACGAACATCCCGGTCTCGGTCTCGACCGTGAGCTCCTTCAGGGAATGACCGTCCGCCGGCGAGCCGGGTTCGATCACGACCTCGCTCGCGATCTCGTCGGTCTCCTCGAGCGCCATGGCCACGACCGGGTGGAGCTCCTCGCCGTGCTCCACCGACCACGTCATGTCGCGGGCCGCGTCGAAGATGGTCTCGCCGGCGTTCGCCAGGCGGAGGATCCCCCGGAGCTCGTCGGGCTTGCGGGCCTCCGGCGCCGACCGCAGCACCCACGACTCGAGCTCGTCGTGGAGGATGTCGCTCCGCGCTTCCAGCGTGCCCACCTCGGCGGCCAGCGCCGGGTCGTTGAACAGCAGCGACGAGTACGCCAGGCCGACCGCGACCTCGGCGGAGTTCTTCATCTCGACGAGGATGTCGACCGCGCGGTCGAGATCGGTGAGCGCGGGCGACTCGCGCTCCGGCGCGACCGGCAGCGCCGGGGCACCGACGATCTTCCGCAGCAGGTTCGCCGCCTCCTCGGGGCCCTGGAACACGAGGACGTCGCCGCCGGAGACGATCGTGTCGGGGCCCGGTCCGAACTCCCAGTCGGCGCCTCGCCGCACGGCCAGGATCCACACGCCGATCTCGCTCGGCAGCATCAGCTCGCGGAGGGACTGGCCGACCGCCTCTGCGCCGTCCCTGACCCGAACCCGGCCGGTCACCTCGTCGGCGTGCCGGAGGTCCGGCCGGAGCTCGTCGGGGATGCCGAGGTTGGCCTGCACCACGCGGGCGATGTCGGACGCGGCGTCGCCGATCTTCTCGATCGCCGCCGCGATGTGCAGCACGCCGGCCATCTGCTCGGCGTCCTCCGGCGACCGCGCGGCCAGCATGGCGACCTCCCGGAGGCGCCGGAGGTAGCCGTCCATGCGCTCCTCGAGCTCCTCGACCTCCTCGGCGAGGTCGTCCTCGTTGAAGAAGACCGCCGCGTAGGCCAGGTCCACCATCAGCTCCGAGGCGTCCTTCGCCTCGACGAGCAGCTCCTTGACGTTCTTCGGTCTCTCGTCGTCAGCCATGCGTCGTGAACCGGAATAGTGACAGGAACGCGGGCCACGTCCATTCCCGCTGCTCAGGGCCCCTCACCGGACGCCCACCCCGAACAGCGACAGCACCACGAGGAACGTCACGACGCCGGCCAGGTCCATCACGCTGGTGATGATCGGCACCGACTGGTTGTCGGGATCGAGGCCGAACCGCGACGACAGGATGGCGACGTAGTACCCGACGAGAATCGCGATCAGGGTCGTGATCACGCCGGTGACGACCGTGCCACCGATCATCACGCCCGGCCCGAGCGACTTGTTCACGACCACGCCGTACACGAACCCCAGCGTCCCCACCAGGGTGAACGCGACCAGTCCCGAAGCCATCACGAGCGAGGCGTCCGCCCACGCCAGGCGTTCCGGCCACATCCGCGTGGAGATGAGACCGAGGTGGAGCTTGGACGACAGCCGCGACGACAGGATCCCGCCGAGGGCGCCGGCGTTCGACACGAGGGGCGGGATGATCACCAGCAGGCCGGGGAAGGCCGTGAAGTGGTCGATCCGCGGCTCGACCACGGTCCCGGCCAGGATGTCGAGGAGCGGCGTCAGCAGGATCACGCCGGTCATCTCGAGGATCGCCCGGCGGGCCAGCGGCAGGTCGGTCAGCAGTCCCCGCACCGTCGCGTACAGGCACACCACGATGCAGACGCCGGCGACGACGGCGTTCACCCAGTGCACGCGCACGATGAACGTCGCCAGGAACAGACAGGGGATCGTGACCATGTCGCCGGAGGCGGTCACGATCGGCGTCGACACCGAGTCGAGGTCGAATCCCCGCCGGTACGACACGACCGACAGCCCGATCGTCAGGATCATCGCCAGCGCCGAGCCCAGCACGCCGCCGACCACCGAGATCGTCACGAAGTCGAGGAACGAGATCGACGGGAGGCCGAACGCCAGCGCCGACAGCCGGGCGAGGGCCGCGAGATAGAGACAGGACGAGAACGTCGTGATCGTCCCGGCGAATGCGTTCTGGTACAGGACGCCGGTTCGTTCCCTCGTGACCTCGAACAGGCCGGCCGCGCTGGCGGTTCCGAGGCGCGCGCCGATCGCGCCGAAGATCGTGCCCTTCATGCCGACGGCCGCCGGGATGAGGATGAACAGGGAGGGGAGGAGCTTCAGGGTGTCGCTGATCGACCCCAGGACGATGCCGGCGACGAGACCCGCGGCAGTGGACAGCAGCAGCGCGGCGAGACCCTGCCGGAGGGTTCGTTGCTCAGCCCGGTAGAAGCGCCAGATGCTCCGGGCGCGGCGTCGGGGCGCGAAGGCCATAAGGGCACGCTCATCGGTCTCATCTCGGGTCTCGTCATGGCGGGGCGCTCGGGCCCGGGGAAGTATGCGCCGCAAGGCCGAACCGGGACAACCGGAGTGGGCTAGGCTTCGCCGCCGGGACGCTCGTGCGGACCCGTCCCGCTCTCGCGCATCAGCGCACCGGTCGAGGGAGCGCCCGGCGGTCCGCCTGTGTGTTCGAAGGGGGAGCCACGATGCGCAAGCGTCCCTCGGCGGCGATGGTCGTCGCCCTCGTCGCCCTGTTCGTCTCGCTCGCGGGAACCGCCGAGGCGTCGTTCCTGATCTCGAAGAACTCCCAGGTGGCGCCGCACGTGATCTCCGGCGCGAACGGGCCCGCGGGCGACACGCACAACGTGATCGCCGGGTCGGTCGGCACGGACGACATGCACGCCGGCGCGGTGACCACCGGCAAGCTGGCGAACGGCTCGGTGACCGGTGCGAAGGTGGCCGACGGGACGATCGGCCACGCGGACCTGGTGCAGGGGCTGCCGTGCGCCTTCACGATGAAGGGCGGGGACCTCGATCTGTTTGCCAACCTGGCGTGCGGGAAGGTCGAGGTGAAGCAGCCCGACGCCGGCACCTACTGCATCACGCTGCCGTACACGCCGGGCGGCGGCGCCGCGACCCCGGACAGCTCGCTGGCCGGGTTCCCGGTGGCGTTCCTGTCGGTCGACCCCAGCACGGCCCAGGGCTTCCATTGCAGCACCACGGCCAATGCCGTCGTCACGACGTACTCGGGCGCCGGGGGCGACCTCACCTCCGAGACCTTCCACGCGATCTTCTACCAGGGGATCTGATCCGCGGGGCGGACTCCGTGTACGAAAGCCCACCTGTGGTGCACACTCATCGATCCGGGGCCTTCCGCGGCCCCCGTCGGTCAACGAGGAGATGTCCCGTGAGTCGTCGCTCGATCGCAGCGGTTGGTGTGACCGTCCTGGTGGCTTCGGTGGGGTTCGCGCCGGCGAGCGCCCTCGGCGCGGCCCGGGCGCCATCGATCACGGGGTTCGCCCCGGCCACGGGGCATGTGGGGGTTCGGGTGACGATCACCGGCACCCGGTTCGGTGCCCATCCCGGCGTGCTGTTCGGCGGCGTGAAGGCGCAGGGAGCGGCCGTCAACGCGGCGGGGACGCGGATCCGCGTCCGGGTCCCGCCCATGGCCGTGGACGGCCGGATCACCGTGACCACGCCGGCCGGGTCCCGCGGCCAGAGCCCGACGCCGTTCGACGTCACGTTCGGCGCGGCCGTGTCGAGGACGTCGATCTTCCGGGGCCAGCTCGAGCGCGTCTCGGGCACGGCGTTTCGGCCGGACACCGACGTGGTCGTCGATCTGGACGGCCACCGGTTCGCGGGGGTCGGCACCGACCACAACGGGAACTTCACCCTCCTGAAACCGATCCCGGCGACCATCGACCCCGGTCCGAAGCACGTCCTCGATATCACCTGCGCGATCTGCCACGAACCGCCGCCGTTCCGCATCAACATCTTCTCGGACTGGCCGCAGGGGGGGTTCGACGCCGGGCAGTCGCGAAACAACACCGACGAATGGAGGATGAGCGTATCGAACGTCGGCACGCTGGCGTTCCGGACGAACGAATCGCCCTCGGGGCCGCCCGCCCAGCCGATCGGGGACCCCTTCGTCGAGGGGCTCGGCAGCCGCTACCTCACGGATACCGACGAGGGGAACAACGGCCTCCTGGGGGCGGACGCACCGTTCCTCTCGGGCGACTGGCTCGGGGTCGCGGACGGCCCGATGTCGGAGGCGGCCGCCGTGGCCGGGAAGACCGTGTACGCCGTCTCGGGCGACCGGCTGTACGCGTACGACGCCCTCCGGTCGTCGGCCAACTGTCCTCAGTTCGAGTGCGTGCCGCTGTGGACGGGGGCGCTCGGAGCGGACGCGAATCCGTTCGCGCCGGTCGTCGCCGACGGCGAGGTGTTCCTCACGACCCGCTCGGGCGACGTCGAGGCGTTCGACGCCGCCGGGGTCACGAACTGTTCGGGGAGCCCGGTCACGTGCACGCCGCTCTGGAAGCACTCGTACGGCGTGGACACCTTCACCGGTCCCCCGGCGATCATCCCGGCGACCTCGGGCGGCGCGGGGATCGTGTACGCATCCGAGATGACCAACGCCGCCCGGGTCGCGGCCTACACCGAAGACGGCACGTTCCTGGACCAGTCGGATCCGCTCCCGGCCGCCCTGGTGTCGAGCCCGGCCATCGCCGCCGGGAGGATCGCCGTGAGCGGCTCCACGGCGAACACGACGACGCGGGTGCTCACCGTGCTCGACCCCGAGCTCGTGGTGCAGTGGACGAGCACGAACCTCGGTGGCGGGAAGCCGCCGTCCGCGCCCGCGATCACCGGCAGCAGGGTGTTCGTGGCCAACAGCAACGGGAAGCTGGCCGTGTTCAAAGCGCCGGGGTGCGGGTCGTCGACGTGCGAGCCGGTGTGGACGAGCGGTGCGCTCGGTGCGGGCAACTCGGTCCCGCCCATCGTGGCGAACGGCGTCGTCTTCCTCGCCGCGAAGGCCGACTCGGGAGGGTACGACCAGGTGTTCGCGTTCGACGGAGCCGGGGTCGCCTCGTGCTCCGGGACGCCGAAGGTCTGCACCCCGCTGTGGAATTGGCCGTCCGGCGTGGTCGGCACCGGGATGTCGGTGTTCGGCGGCGGGTTGTGGGTGACGGCGGACCTCCATGCCAACGAGTTCACGCCGGGCGGGCACTGAAATGATCGAGTTCAGCGACTGGGCGATCGACATCCTGCGGCGCTCACACGAGGCCGCGCAGCGGTTCAATCCCGACGCTCGCGTGCGCGTGTCGCGGTCCGGCTCGGGGGTCCGCTTCGCGCTGACCGACCGCCCCGAGCCGGGTGACCGCGAGGTGGACGAGCACGGGTTCGTGCTGTTCGTCGAGGAGGGGATCGAGGGCCTCGTGGACGTGGTCGAGCCGCACGACCAGCTGGTGCTGCGGCCGCTCGGCAGCGCGCCGAACCCCCGCGAGCACCACGCCTAGCTAGGCGCCGGTCTCCATCACCGACGCGGCCTCGACGCGGTGGGCCAGGACGACGTCCTTCTCCGTCACCGCGTTCTCGTTCCAGGTGTGCAGCGCGACACGGACGCGGTTGTAGTGGTTCTCGAGATCGGGATGGTGGTCGGCCTCGTCGGCGGCGTCGGCCAGCCGGTCGATGAACGCGATGGCCTCCATGAACGTCGGGAACTTGTACTGCTTGAAGATCTCGCCGCGCTCGAATCGCCACCCGGGGAGGTCCTCGAGCGCCGCTCGGATCTCGTCCTCGTTGAGGCCGGCCATCGTGTGCCAGGGTATCGGCAGTGGACGTCCGGCTGCACATCATGCATCGGCTCCTGGTCTCGGGGTCGGCTCCCAACGTGGACGAGACGGCGGAGATGCTCGAGCTCGCCCCGGCGCAGGTGGAGGACCGGTACCGAGAGCTCGCCGCCTCCCATGCGATCGAGCTGCACCCCGAGACCTTGCAGGTCTGGATGGCGCATCCGCTGTCGGCCGTCCCGACCGAGACCACTGCCACGGTGGACCTCCGCGACCACTTCGCCAACTGCATCTGGGACGGCCTCGGGGTCGTGGCCATGCTGGGCGGCACCGGGACGGTCCGGACGCTGTGCGGCGACTGCGGGGATCCGCTGGAGGTCGTGGTTCGGGAGCGCGAGGTCGTCGCCGCGGCCGGCGACATGGTCCACTTCGCCGTGCCCGCCTCCCGGTGGTACGACGACATCGGCGCCACCTGAGCGACCATGCAGCTCTTCCGGTCGGAGGAGCACGTGAAGGCCTGGTGCGAGGAGCGCGGCCGCGAGCCGGGCGCCATGTTCGGCCTGGAGCAGATGTGGGCGCTCGCCGACGCCTGGTACCGCGATCGCCTCGAGCCGGCCTTTCGCCGGCGATCGGCGGAGGAGGCGGAGGCGTTGTTCGACTCGATCGGCCTGACCGGCGAGGCCTGGCGGCTCGGCCCGTAGGGTCAGGGGCAGTGCTGCGCCGACGTCCACGGCGCCCAGCCGTCAAGCTGCCACAGGAGGTGCGCGTGGACGGCGTTCTGCCGCGGGTCGTACGGATCGAACCGCCAGCCGAACTGGTTGTTGCCGTCCCACCAGAAGGGCATCAGCTGGAACAGCCCGGCCGATCCCGAAGCGGGGTTGCGGCTGTTCGGGTCGTCGCCGCTCTCGCGGTCCGCGATGCACTCCGCCTGCTCGCCCGCGGGCCCGGAGCCCCAGATGGAGAGGATCAGGGCGTCCATCTGCTGCTGGGACGGCGTGGGACCGGAGGGAAGCGGCGGGTCGGAAGGAGGCGGCGGGTCGCCGGTCACGGTCGTCGCCTCCGCCGCTGCGGCAGCCGCCGCGGCAGCGGCCGCCGCTGCGGCCCTCGCCCGGGCCCTGGCCCGCGACCTCGCCGACGCAGCGGCCGCCGCCCTGCGCGCCGCCGCCGCAGCGGCGAGCCGGTGCTCCAGGGTGCGTCGGAGTCCGCTCACCACACGCTGCTGGGCAGCGGCGGCGCGCTGCATGGTGGCCTCGTCGCGGCTGAGCGCCGCCACGGTGGCGGCGACCGATGCCGCAACCGATCGCCGGCCGGCCTCGTCCTTCGTGGCCAGGTCCCGCGCCGCGGCGGCGGCCCGGGCCACCGCGCCGGCGTGCCCCGCCTGGTGGGCGAGCAGGTTCTCGCCCTGCTCGAAGTCGTTGATGCTCTGCATCCCGAACAGGCCGGACATCCACGAGACGGGGCCCCCGGTCTCGTATGCCCACCGGGCGAGGTCGTCGACCCGGGCCTGGTCCGCGGCGGCCGCCTCCTGCGCGCGGTCGGCCCGCGCCTCCGCGGCCGCGAGGTCGGCGCGGAGGGCCGCGAGGAGCGCCCGGGCGTCGTGGATCCGCTGTGCCTCGAGCGACAGGCGGATGTTCAGCGTGGTCAGCTTCGCTTCCGCCCGGCGGACGGCGTCCTGGGCGGGACCGACCGCCGCCGACGCCGACGTCGCGGTCGATCTGGCAGTGTCCGCCAGCGACGCGGCCCTGGCCGCCGCCGCTGCGGCCGCCCTGGCGGCCTTCCGCGCCGAAGCGGCCGTGTTCGCGGGCGAGCCCGACGGCGTCGCGGACGCGGGCGCCGAGGTGCCGAGCACGACGAGGGCCACGGCAGCGGCCACGAGCGGTGCCACCGGGGGCCGGCGACGACCGCGCCGTCGGCGGTCGCGCACCGGTTCGGCCGCGCCCCCCGCGGCCGAGGAAGGGGCAATCACGGGTCGGCACGATACCGCGACCGCGCCGAACGCGCCTCCCGCGGTCAGGTCTCGTCCCCCACGCGCCACCGCCGGAACTGCGGAACCGCGATGCCGAGCCCGACCACGCCGGCGACGCAGGCCAGCCCGCCGATGAGCACGGACGCGACCGGCGTGAAGAGCGCCGCCACGACCCCGGACTCGAAGTCGCCGAGCCGCGGACCGCCGGTGACGACCAGGATGTGGATCGCCGAGAGCCGGCCCCGGAGCTTTTCGGGCACCGAGAGTTGGAGGATCGATCCGCGGAACACCGCCGAAATGACGTCCGCGCCTCCGGCAATGGCAAGGAAGAAGAGCGCAAGCCAAAGGGATCCGTTCGCGAGGCCGAATCCCACGATGCAGGCACCCCAGATTCCGACAGCGATCAGGGTGGCGAGACCCTGTCGACGCACCCTGCCAACCCAGCCGGTCGTGACGGCGCCGAGGACTGCTCCGATCGCGAGCGACGAGGCCATCACGCCGACGATCTCCGCCCCGCCGTGAAACTCCTGCACGGCGAGCACCGGGAAGAGCGCACGGGGCATGCCGAAGATCATCGCAATGAGGTCGGCGTAGAACGTCGATTGCAATACCGGCTTTCCCTTGAGGTAGGCAAACCCCTCCTTGATTGCCTTGGTCCCGGTCACGGTGCGGGACTCCTCGGCAGGTGGCATGGGACGCATCAACAGTGCAGCGGTGATGGTTGCGCCATATGTCAATACGTCGATCGCATACGCCCACTGGAATCCGGCTTGCCCAACAACGATGCCCCCGATTGCTGGACCCGCGATCATCGTCGCGCTCAACATCACCTGATTGAGCGCGAGAGCCTGCGCGAGCTGGCCCCGTGCGACGAGGTTCGGGGTCATCGCCAGCCCTGTCGGGGATGCAATTCCTGAGATCGCGGCGGTCAGTCCGGCCCCCAGGTAGATGATCCAGACGGGCGGGCTCGCCTGCAGCGCATTGACGAGGAGCAGCGTGGAGGCACCGGCGAACGCGACCTGGGTCAACAGCAGGAGTCGTCGTCGGTCGAATCGATCGACGATCGAGCCGCCCGCGACACTTGCGGCGAGCAGGAACACGAGCTCCACCAGGCCGGTGAGCCCGACGGCCGCGGCCGAGCCCGTGATGGCGAAGACCTGGATCCAGATGGCGACGCGCGTCATCTGGTGGCCGGTCTCGGAGATCAGCTGGCCGAACCACAGCAGCCGGAAGTCGCGGTGCTCGCGAAGGGGCCTCGTGTCGACGGCGAGCCCCCGGACCGCGCGTCTGGCGCGGGCGATCCGGGACCGCGACGCGGAGTCCTCGGCCAGGCGCTGCTCCTCGACGCGGGCCGCCTCCGCCGACGCGAACGATCCGGGCTCCGGGGGCCGGCGACCCCCGGATGGCGCCGTCTGCGGGCCCGGCCGGTGCCGGGCGCGCCGATCGGACCGAGGTTGGGCCATGAAGGGTCGAGCCTAGCAGCGGTCCCCAAGCCCCTTCAGCGGGTGGCCGGTGGCGGGCGGATCGCTACGCGGAGGCGGCCGCGACGGCCTTGTCGAGCACGTCGAGGCCCTCCTCGAACAGCCGCTCGTCGATCGTGAGCGGCGGCAGCAGCCGGATCACGTTGTCGTATGTGCCCGCCTTGAGGACGATCACGCCCTCCCGGTAGCACTCCTCGATGATCCGCCCGGCGATGCCCCTGGCGGGGGCTTTGGTCGATCGGTCCTCGACGAGCTCCATCGCGACCATTGCGCCCCTGCCCCGGACCTCCCCGATCGCCTCGTGGTGCCCGGCCATCTCGCGCAGGCGGCGCATGGCGATCTCGCCGATGCGGTTCGCCCGCTCGACGAGGCCCTCGGATTCGATCTGGTCGAGCACGGCCAGCGCGGCCGCGCACGCCAGCGGGTTGCCGCCGAACGTCCCGCCGAGCCCGCCCACGTGGACGTGGTCCATGAGCTCGGCCCGTCCCGTGACGCCGCCGATCGGGAGCCCGCCGCCGAGCGACTTCGCCGTCGTCACCATGTCGGGGACGATGCCCTCGTGCTCGATCGCGAACATGCGACCGGTCCGGGCGATGCCGGACTGGACCTCGTCCGCGATGAACACGATCCCGTTGCGGGAGCAGTACTCGTGGAGCGCCGGCAGGAACCCGGTCCCCGGCACGACGAACCCACCCTCGCCGAGCACCGGCTCGACGATCAGGCAGGCCACCTGGGAGGGCCCGATGTGGCGGTCGATCTCGTCGATCGCCCGCTCGGCGCAGGCCTCGCCGCAGTGCTCGGGCGACGCCCCGGCCGGGCAGCGGTACGGATACGCGAACGGCAGCCGGTACACCTCGGGCGCGTACGGCCCGAATCCCAGCTTGTAGGGCGCCACCTTGGCGGTGAGCGTCATCGCCATGAGCGTCCGGCCGTGGAACGCGTGCCCGAACGCCACCACGCCGCTGCGGCCGGTGGCGTGGCGAGCGATCTTCACGGCGTTCTCGACCGCCTCGGCGCCGGAGTTCACGAACATCGTGCGCTTCTCGTGGTCGCCCGGCGTGAGGGCGTTGAGCCGCTCGGCGAGCTCGAGATAGGGCTCGTTGAGCGTGACGTGGAAGCAGGTGTGGGTGGAGCGCTCTGCCTGCCGGACGATGGCCTCGACCACGGGCGGCGACGCGTTGCCCACGTTGAGCACGGCGAGCCCGGCGCCGAGGTCGATCAGCCGGTTGCCGTCGACGTCCTCCACGATCGCGCCGGAGGCCTGCGCGGTGAATACGGGGACGGTGTTGAAGACCGCGGCCGGGATGGCGGCGGCGCGGCGTTCGAGCAGCTCGCGGGAGCGCGGGCCGGGGATCTCGGTGACGATACGACGCAGCTGTTCCATGCGGGCGAGTGTGGGGGCTGGCGTCCCGGGGTGTCAGGACGCCCCGCGTCCCAAATCCCCGTTCCGCGTTTGTACGCTCCGTCCCACTCTACTCCCGGTGGCGATCGGGCGCCTTCGCCCGCGGGGGCGACCGGCGTCGGCGAGGTCGCTGGCGGCCGAACGAACCGGCCCCAGCTTCCCTTCGTTTTGTACATCTCGTACAATCGGCCCGTGCCGCTCACCGTCGGGGACATCCTTCGCATCCCGGGCCTGTCGCTGCGACTGTCGGCCGGCCGCAAGGGCCTGAACCGGGTCATCCGGTGGGCGCACGTCAGCGAGCTCGAGGACCCCAGCGCGTGGCTGAAGGGCGGTGAGCTCCTGCTCACCACCGGCATGGGCATCGGGCGAACTCCGGCCCGGCAGCGCGCGTACGTGAAGAAGCTCTCGGAGGCGGGGCTGGCCGGATTGGGGTTCGGCCTCGGGTTCTCGCACACCAAGGTGCCGAAGGCGCTCGTCGATGCGGCGGAGTCGCTGGGCTTCCCGCTGTTCGAGGTGCCGTACGAGGTCCCGTTCATCGCCATCACCGAAGCCGTGTTCACGCAGGTCGTGGCCGGGCAGTTCGACTTCCTGCAGCGGGCGTCCGAGGCGCAGAACGCCATGACCCGGGCCGTGCTCGACGACCGGGGGGTCGAGGGCATCGCCGACGAGCTGGCGCACGCCATCAAGGGATGGGCGCTGCTGCTCGACCTCCACGGCCGGCCGCTCGCCTCGACGAGCCGCGCTGCGAAGCAGCGGGCCGAACGCGTGTGGGACGAGCTCCGACAGTCCCGCCCGGAGGGGACCGGGTTCAGCCTGACCCTCGTCGACCAGGGCCACCACGTGTGGATCCAGCCCGTGAGCCCGCACGGGCGGGTGGAGGCGTTCCTGGCGATCGGCAAGCCCGACCCGCTCGCCCAGCTGGACCGGGCCGTGGCCTCGCGGGCGCTGGCGCTGTTCGCGATCGAGACGGCCAAGGCCCGCGCGGTGGCCGAGGCCGAACGCCGCCTCCGCGGGGACTTCTTCGACTCGCTGGCCGGCGGGCAGCTCTCGGCGGCTGATGCCGTCAAGGGCCTCGCGCGGTTCGGGCTGAAGGGCGAGACGCGGGTGCTCTCGATGGAGGGCGGTTCGCCCGAGGACCTGGCCCGGGCCGCGGAGGACGTCCTCTCGCGGATCGACGGCGGGTTCCTGATCTCGCCGCACCCGGGCGGTGTCCACACGCTGGTCGCCGAGCCGGCCGCCCGTGAGATCGACCGGCTACGCAAGGAGCTCGAGTCGCGGGTCGGCGACCACGTCCGGATCGGCGCCGGCAGCCTGGTCCAGCCGGCGGACGTCGGGCGCTCCCTGCGCGAGGCCCGCTACGCGCTCCAGGTGTGCCGCCTGGAGAAGTGGGACTCGGCCGGGTTCGAGGACCTCGGGACGTACCGCCTGCTGCTGTCCATGGTCGAGGGCGACGTGCTCCGGGCGTACGCGGACTCGCTGCTCGCGCCGCTCGACGCGTACGACGAGGGCCACGGCGGCGAGCTGTTGCAGTCGCTGCGGGCGTTCCTCGAGCACAATGCCCGGTGGGAGACCGCCGCGGCCGAGTTGTACGTCCATCGCCACACGCTCCGGTACCGCGTGCGGAAGATCGAGGAGCTCACCGGCCGGGATCTGTCCAACTCGTTCGACCGCATGGAGTTCTGGCTCGCGCTTCGCGCGCGCGAGCTGATGGCCGCCGACGCCTGATCCGACCGCGCCGGCGGCCGCTGAGGGCGACCCGATCGGCCGGTCCCGTCCAGTTCAGTTCAGAACGACACGTACAGCGTCCAGCCGAACAGCGTCCCCACGTCGCCGCCCGAGTCGTCAGTCACCGACAGCCGCCACGCGCCCGATGCGTCCTGGCCGTCGAACACCGCGAGGACGTTGCCGCCGATCGGGTTGAACGTCCCGCTGATCTCGCCGTCGGGCTTCGGGTTCGAGGCGCCCGCGATGTCGGTCCCGGCTTCGTCGTTGAGCCGGATGTCGAAGCCCTCGTTCGAGCCCCCCACGTCGTTGAACAACAACAGTGAGGTACCGATCGGGACGTGCGTCAGCGTGACATCGAGGTCCCCGTCGAACGAGTGGGCCGCGTGGAACGACACGTCGAGGTCCCGGATGATCCCCGCCGACTTCGGGACGAGGATCGTCGTGGTGAGCGTGGCCTGGTCCGGGATGGTCTGCGGGAACGCGGCGAAGGTGAACACCCCGTTCGTCACCTTGCCGAAGCCGGCGAACCCGCCGGCCGTCACCGTGGCCGGGAACGCGGTGATCGACGCCCCGAGCGGGTTGTCGGAGATGAACGCGCCGGCGTCGCCGGTGTCGTCGTAGATCTTGAGCTGCCGGGCGCCCGCCCCGACGGCGGGTTCCACCAGCACCTCGACGAAGAAGCTGCTGCCGTCCGTGTCGCCCATCGCGACCCGAACGCCCCCCGCGAAGCCGGCGCCGTACGGGAAGAACGACTCGAACTCGGGCTCGTCGGAGACCGTGCCGCTCGCGTTGGTGTCCGTCAGGATGCGGACCTTGCCCTTTCCCGATGCCGGCGCGACGGCGATCTCCGCGCCGCCGTTCCCGACGCCCTGGATCTCGCCCGCGGCCACGGTCACGCCGCCCGCGAAGCTCGGACCGTAGGCGAAGAACGACTCCTTCAGGGGGTCGTCGCTCACGGTCGTGTCGCTGTCGGCGTTGTGGTAGATCCTCACCTTCCCCTTCCCGGAGGCCGGCGCCGTGATCAGCTCGGCCCCGACGGTGTTGTCGGTGTTGCCGAGCGCCACCGTCACCCCGCCCTTGAACGTCGCGCCGTACGCCTGGAAGGTGTCGACGACGTGGGACGGGACCCCGGACGACGAGGGGTCGTTCCGGATGGTCACCTTGGGGGCCGAACCCGTGCCGGCGGCGGCCACGAGCTCGTCCCGGCCGTCGTTGTCGATGTCGCCGGTCGCGACGAACGCGCCCTTGGGGAACCCGCCGATCGCGAGGGCCTGGTTGCCGACGGTGCCGTCGCTCCCCATCTCGTACACCTTGATGGCCGTGGCGGCCCCGCTCGCCGTGACGAGCTCGTCGTTCCCGTCGCCGTTGAAGTCGCCGAGCGCCACGCGGATGCCGGTGCCGACCTTGGCGTTCCCGTAGGGCGAGAACTCCTGCACGAGCTTCTCGTACGAGCCGTTCTGGTCCCGGTCCGCGAACACCCGGACGATGCCGGCGCCCGTCTTGGTGACCGATCCGGCCACGACGAACCCCGCGTCGTCGGGAACCTCGACGGCCGTGCCGCGCTCGGAGCGCGTCGTCGACCCGGCCGCCGAGGTCGACGCGACCGAGCCCAACAGCATGAACGTGAGCAACCATGCCCAACGGCGCATGGGACAACCTCCTCCCTGGAGATGGGCGCGGCCCGTCGGGCGGCGTCCGCCGGGGACGGTAGCCGCTGTCCGCGAGCCGAGGCAAGGAACCCGGAGCAGCACAGGAGGTTGTCCCGTCCGTACAGCCATGCCCCGGCCATTGGGCACCGGCGGGTTCGACCGGAACGGCGCAGGGTCGGATACTCGATTCCTCGACCGAGGAACAGAGGAGGACCGCGTGGCCACGACCGTGAAGCAGCACCGCATGTTCGTCGGTGGGGAGTTCGTCGACGCCTCGACCGGCGAGACGCAGGCCATCACCAGCCCGGCCACGGGGGACACGATCGCGGAGGTCCCCGCGGCGAGCGCCCAGGACGTACACCGCGCCGTCGCCGCGGCCCGGGAGGCGTTCGACGAGACCTGGTCGGACTCGACACCGGGCGAACGCCAGCGCGCCCTGCTGAGGCTGGCCGACCTGGTGGAGGAGCATGGCGAGGAGCTGGGCCGGATCGAGGCCGAGAACGTCGGCAAGGTGTTCTCGCTCGTGATGTCCGAAGAGATTCCGGTGATCGCCGACAACTTCCGGTTCTTCGCCGGCGGCGCACGGATGCTCGAGGGCCGCGCGGCGGGAGAGTACATGAAGGGGTTCACCTCGATGATCCGGCGGGAGCCGATCGGCGTCGCCGGACTGATCGCCCCCTGGAACTACCCGCTGTTCATGGCGGCCTGGAAGCTCGGCCCGGCGCTGGCGGCCGGCAACTGCGTGGTGATCAAGCCGTCCGAGTGGACACCGCTCACGTTGCTCCGGCTGGCCGAGCTGGCCGCCGAGGCCGAGGTGTTCCCGGCGGGGGTCTTCAACGTGGTGACCGGCGACGGCGAGCCCGCCGGCGACGCCATCGTGCGAAGCCCGGACGTCGGCATCGTCTCGCTCACCGGCGACGTGGACACCGGCAGGCTCATCAGTCGGAACGCCGCCGACACGCTGAAGCGCGTGCACCTCGAGCTCGGTGGCAAGGCGCCGGTCGTGGTGTTCGACGACGCCGACGTGGCGTCCGCCGTGGAATGGATCAAGACCGCCGGGTACTTCAACTCGGGGCAGGACTGCACGGCGGCGGCCCGCGTGCTTGTCGGGTCGAAGGTCTACGACAACCTCCTGGGCGACCTGGTTCCGGCCGTCGAGTCGCTCGCCGTCGGCGACATCTTCGACGAGTCCACCGAGATGGGTTCGCTCGTCTCGGGCGAGCAGCTCGAGCGGGTCACCGGGTTCGTCGACCGCGCCCGCGAGGGCGGGGCGAAGGTCCTCACCGGCGGGTCGCCCATCGACGGGAACGGCTCGTGGTACCGGCCCACCGTCGTCGCCGACGTCGGCCAGGACGCCGAGATCGTGCAGCGGGAGGTGTTCGGCCCGGTCGTCACCGTGCAGCGGTTCGACGACGAGGAACAGGCCCTGGCCTGGGCGAACGGCGTCGACTACGGACTGGCGGCCTCGGTGTGGACCCGGGACATCGGCCGTGCGTTGCGGATGTCCCGGAAGATGCAGTTCGGGACCGTGTGGATCAACACGCACATCCCGCTCACGCCCGAGATGCCGCACGGTGGGTACAAACAGAGTGGACACGGCAAGGACATGTCCATCTACTCGATCGAGGAGTACACGAACATCAAGCACGTGATGGCGTCGCTCGACTAGGCGCGCCGCCGTCCCGCCTTCGAGGAGCTGATACCGCATGGCCGTGAAGCCGTTCTACGTCGCGGGGGAGTGGCGGACGGGGGAGGGGACGCTCGACGTCCGTTCGCCGTTCGACGACAGCGTGGTGGCGACGCTGGGGGTGCCGACCGACGCCGACGTCGAGGACGCGGTCGCGGCCGCCGTCGAGACGTTCAAGGAGTCGAAGCACCTGCCCACCCACGCCCGGTCCGAGGCGCTCATGCACGTTTCGCGCCGGATCGCCGAGCGCCTCGACGAGTTCGCCGAGGCGATCGCCCGCGAGGGCGGGAAGCCGATGAAGTGGTCGAAGGTGGAGGCCACGAGGGCCATCTCGACGTTCCGGTGGGCGGCCGAGGAGACGCGGCACTGGAACGGCGAGTTCCTGTCGCTCGACACGGAGGCCTCGCTGGGGTCCCGGGCGGGGATCGTGCGGCGGTTCCCGCTGGGCCCCGTGATCGGGATCACGCCGTTCAACTTCCCGGTGAACCTCGTGGCGCACAAGATCGCCCCGGCGCTCGCCGTCGGCGCACCGATCGTGATCAAACCGGCCGGGCAGACGCCGCTGGGGTCGCTCCTGCTGGCGGAGCTCGTGGCCGAGACGGACCTCCCGCCGGGCATGCTGTCGGTGCTGACGATTCCCGGCGATCGCGCCCAGGCGCTGGTGGAGGACCGGCGGTTCGCGAAGTTCTCGTTCACCGGCAGCGGGATCGGGTGGAAGCTGAAGGGCCTCGACCCCCACAAGCACACGACGCTCGAGCTCGGGGGGAACGCCGGCGTGATCGTGCACGGGGACGCCGACCTCGACCACGCGGCGGCCCGGCTGGCGTTCGGCGGGTTCTATCAGGCCGGGCAGTCCTGCATCAGCGTCCAGCGCGTGTTCGTCCAGTCGGAGATCCACGACGAGTTCATCCCGAAACTGGTCAAGCAGGTTGACCAGTTGCAGACCGGGGATCCGCTCGACCCCGCGACGGACGTGGGGCCGGTGATCGACCACGGTGCGCTGGAGCGCATCGACGCGTGGGTCAAGGAGGCCGTGGACGGCGGCGCGGAGCTCCTCACCGGCGGCCGCCGCGAGGGCCCGCTCTACTGGCCGACGGTGCTCACCGCGACGAAGCCGGAGATGAAGGTCCGGTGCGAGGAGGTCTTCGGCCCGGTCATCACGGTCGAGCGGTACGAGACGTTCGAGGAGGCCCTGCGCCTGGTGAACGACTCGCCGTACGGGCTGCAGGCCGGGGTGTTCACCTCGTCCATCGACCGCGCGATGCTCGCCCACCGCGAGCTCGACGTGGGCGGCGTGATCGTCAACGACGTCAGCGCGTTCCGGGCGGACCAGATGCCGTACGGGGGCTGGAAGGAGTCCGGCTACGGCCGCGAGGGCCTGAAGTACGCGATGGAGTCCATGACCGAGCCCCGGATCATGGTGCTCTCGAACGTCCCGCTGTAGGCATGCGAATCACGGTGCTGGGCGCGGGGGCCATGGGCGGGTCGGTGGCCCGTCTGCTGACCCGTCACGACGAGGTCGACCTGCGTGTGGTCGACGCCGACCGGGACCGGGCCCGGGCGGTCGTCGCCGCGGCGGGCCGGGGGACGGCCGACGGGCTCCCCGCGGGCGGGCTCGAGCCGGCCGCGATGGAGGGCTCCGACGCGGTGGCCGTGTGCGTTCCCTACCGGCTGAACCTCGACGCGATGCGCGCCGCGCTCGGGGCCGGAGTCCCCTACGTCGACCTCGGTGGGCTGTACCACATGACCCGGCGCCAGCTCGAGCTCGACGGGGAGTTCCGCGGCGCCGGCGTTCCGGCGATCCTCGGCGTCGGCGCGTGCCCCGGACTGTCGAACGTGATGGCCCGCCTGGCGGCGAGCCGCCTGGACTCGGTCGAGTCGGTCGACATCGTCGACGGCTCGGTCGATCCGGACTGGACGGGGTTCGCGGTTCCCTACTCGGCCGAGACGATCCTGGACGAGTTGGACATGCCGGCCATGGTGTACGAGGACGGGACGCTCCGCGAGGTCCCCGCCGGGAGCGGGGCGATCGAGTACGAGTTCCCCGAACCCGTCGGGCACATGGAGGCCGTGTACACGCTGCACTCCGAGATCGCGACGCTGCCGGCGTCGATCCCGGGGATCCACGACGTACGGTGGCGCCTGGCACTCCCGCCCGAGGTGATCGGCGGGTTCCGGCTGCTCATCGAGCTGGGGCTGGCCTCGCGGGATCCGGTCCCGACCTCGGCCGGCGAGGTCGTGCCCCGCGAGGTGCTGGCCGCGGTGCTGGGGCGGCTGCCCCGGGCCGAAGGGCCGGAGCGCGACGTGGAGTTCCTGGACGTCGTCGCCACGGGTGCGCGGAACGGCGAGCCCGCCAGATTCCTCGGGCGGTCGCGGTTCGAGCCCCAGCCCGAGGGGATCGGCGGGGGGGCGTTCGGGACCTCCATCCCCATCGCGGTGGCGGTGCGGTGGCTGGCCGAGGGGCGGGTCCCGGCGGGGGTGCATCCGCCCGAGGCCGTGCTCGCGCCCGAGGAGTTCCTGGCCGAGCTCGAACGCGAGGGCGTGCGGTTCGACATCCGGACCGAGTGACGGGGGCGCGCGGCCGGGTACCCTGGTCGCCCCGGGCCGCCCGTGTCCGGGTCACGGAAGAGGTGGGGGGACATGCGAGCTCGAACCCTGGCGGTCCTCGCGGCGGTCGTGGTCGCCCTGGTCGGCGTCGCGCTCCCGGCATCGGCCGGACCCAAGCAGGGCCTGGAGATCTCGGCGCCGTCGGGGTCCGTCGTCGACTACGGCGAGCGGGTCCACCTGGTCGGCACGCTGACGCCGTGGGCGACCGGCCAGCCCGTCCAGCTGCGCGACCACAACGGCACGATCCTCGTCAGAACGAAGACCCAGCGGTACGGGAAGTTCGCGTTCGACTACGCGCCGAAGCGGACCGTGTACGTGCACGCCACCTCGGGCCACCTGCACAGCAACGCCATCCCCCTGCAGACACGGCCCCACGTCACCGCGTCGATCTCGGGGGTGGTGCTGTTCGGGACCGCGACCGTGAGCGGCCGGGTCGTGCCGTGGGACTCGGGGGCGCCGGTCGGCGTGGCCGTGTTCCACGACGGGAAGCGCGTCGCGACGCGGACGGCGAGGCTGGGGTCGTCGAGCGCCTTCCGCCTCTCCGTCCCGATCCCGCAGCCGGGGACCTGGTCGGCCCACGTCGTCTACGACACGAAGGACAGCCTCAAGGGGCAGGCCGACACATCGCACGTGACGACGCCGCTCCCGTCGCTCGGGCGCGGCTCGAGCGGTGAGGCCGTGTTCCTGCTGGAGCGGCGCCTCGCGCAGCTCCACTACCTGATCACGAACGTGAACCAGACCTACGACTCGGTGACCGCGGACGCCGTGATGGCGTTCCGCAAGGTGCAGGGCCTCGACCGTGTGTCGACCGTCGACGCGTCGGTGTGGCGGCGGCTGGCGTCGCCGGTGGTCCCGCATCCCCGGTCCACGGGCGCGGGGTTCCACGTGGAGATCGACCAGACGCGGCAGGTGATCTATACGGTCCAGCGCGGCGTCATCACGAACATCCTCCACGCGTCGACCGGCAAGCCGAGCACGCCGACCCGGGACGGTTCGTTCGCGGTGCACCGCAAGGTGAACGGGTTCAGCATCGGGCACCTCTACTATCCGAGCTACTTCGACGGGAACCGCGCCGTCCACGGCTGGACGGACGTCCCGCCGTACCCGGCGAGCCACGGGTGCGCACGCATCCCGTACTGGGCCGCGAAGTTGATGTACGACCGCATGCCGATCGGCACACCGGTCCTCGTGTACCACTCCTAACCCCAGGGCCTGCTCCCGGCCGGGCCCGTCACTCGTCTCGGTTCCCGAGCCGGTTGTCGTCGGGCGTCGGCGGTCGTGCCACCTCGAGGCCGCGATCAGCGAGGAGCTCCGTGAAGGTCACCGCATCCCTGACCGCCGCGCCGCCCTGGTCGTTGTTGAAGTACACGAACACGTCCTCCGCGGACAGTCCGGCCACCCGATCGGCCCACCGCCGGAGCTTCTCCCGCGTGTAGTCGGATCCGCGCGGACCGTGCCCACCCTGGTGGAACCGCACGTAGCTCCACCCGCCCGTCACGGGCGCCGGCACCCGCCATCCCGGCCGGTCGGGGACGACCCAGGCCGCGCCCGCGCGGTCGAGCGCGTCGTACACCTCGGCCGACTCCCACGACGGGTCGCGGAACTCGAACGCGCCCCGCAGGCCGTGCGGCAGCAGTCCCAGGAAGCCCCGCAGCAGGCCGACGTCGGCGCCGAACCGCGGCGGCAGCTGGAACAGCACGGGCCCGAGGCGGTCGCCGAGCAGCCGGGCCCGCGACCAGAACAGCTCCACGGAGTCGCCGGCGGCCCGGAGGCGGCGGATGTGGGTGATGAACCGGCTGGCCTTCACGGTGACGACGAACCCCGCCGGCGTCTGGTCGCGCCACTTCTCGAAGGTCGCCTCCCCGGGCAGCGAGTAGAACGTGTTGTTGATCTCGACCGTCGCGTAGCGCGTCACGTAGAACTCCAGCCACCGCCGTACCGGGAGCCGTTGCGGATAGAACGTTCCCCGCCAGTCCCGGTACTGCCAGCCGCTGGTCCCGACCCGGATCACAGGGGGAGCATGCCCTCCGATCGGGCGAGGGAACCTATCGAGGCGTTCGCTTCGCCTGCAGGTACTCGGTGAGCTGCAACGGCAGGTCGCGCATCCGCCTCCGCATGCGTGGCCGCATCACTGGTCCCATGACCCGCCCGAGGAACGTCGGCCGCATCGAGATGCGCTGGGTCAGCCTGGTGCCGCCGTCGACCGGTTCGAACTCCAGGGTGTGCAGCATCTCGCCCATCGGCAGGGCCGAGCGATGGGCGAACCGATGGGGAGGGTCGTAGTCCGCGTATTCGTACTCGACGGTTCCCATGCCCTTGAATCGTCCGCGATACCGCGCGCCCTTTGCCAGCGGCCCGGCCCCGACCGGTTGCACGGACTTCAGGAGCTTCGCGTCCCATTGCAGCTGCTGGAACGGATCCGCCGCGGCGTCGAACACCTCCTCGAGTGGCCTCGGGATCGTTCCGGTCTCGACGAGCTCGTCCATCGAACCCCAACCTCCCTCAGGTGCTCGACTCACGGTCCTTTAGCTACTAAAGTATCGTCCGACACCATGCCGGAAGTCAAGCCGAAGATCCGCGATCGGAGGACCTTCGTCCTCGACCCCATGCGTCGGGTGGAACGGGCGGCGCATCGTGAGCTGGCCGAGCTGCTCGCGTCCATCGGCTACCCGGGCGTCGGGGCGCCGCAGCTGCTGGTGTTCGCCAACGTGCCCCGGTGGGACGGCATCCGCATGAAGGACCTCGCGGACCGCATGCAGCTCACGCAGGGAGCGGTGACCCAGCTCGTCGCAGCTCTGGAACGTCGGGGCCTCGTGGAGCGCGTCCGCGACCTCGACGACGGCCGTGGGGTGATCGTCCGCCCGACGCTCGCGTCCAATCGCGGCTACGAGGCGTCGCGTGACCGCCTCGCGGAGATGGAACAGCGATGGCGAACGCTCGTCGGGCCGCGCCGGTGGGCGACGTTCCGTGCGGTGCTCGAGGAGCTCGCGGACGCGGTCGAGCGCTAGCGGGGGAGCGCCCGCTCGACGAACTCGCCGATCAGCTTCGCGGCCTCACGCTCGCGCTTCCAGAAGAAGTGGTCGGTGTCGGGGATGACCTCGACCTCACCGTGGGGGAGGCGCCGGGCCAGCCGACTGAGGTCCGGCACCGGCGAGAACTGGTCAGCCTCGCCCGACACGAACAGCACCGGCCGGTCGAACGTGGCCAGGGTCTCGCGGCCGGGCGGCGGCGGCAGCCCGAGCGGGTCGTTCACCGGGAACCCCACCAGCGCGAGCGCGGCTACCCGGTCGTCGTCCACGGCCTCCCGCAGCGCGACGCTCCCGCCGAACGACCACCCGGCCACTGCGGTCGGGCCTCCGGCCTCCTCCCGCACCCGGGCGACGGCGGCCCGGAGGTCCATGACCTCGTCGACGCCCCCGCCGTGCTCGCCGGTCGACCCCATGACCCCCCGGAAGTTGAACGCCAGCACCGCCAGGCCCCGCGACGCGAGGTCGTTGCGGATGCTCCACAGCAGCGGGTGGTCCTTGCTCCCGCCGTGCAGCGGATGCGGGTGCGCGATCACCGCCGTCCCGCGGGGCTCGCCGTCCGGCGCGCGGAGCTCGCCCTCGAGCGAGCAGCCGTCGGCCGTCTCGAACCGGATCGCCACGCGTGGGACGATGGCAGACGCGATGACGGAACGGCAACGCATCGGGGTCGCCCTGCGCGACCCACTGCCCTGGCGGGACTTCGCGATGCTGGTCGAGACCGCCGAGGAGACCGGGTTCGAGATCGCGTTCTTCCCGGAGCTCCCCGGGTTCCGCGACACGTTGGCGGGGACCACCGGGCTCGGAGCGCACACGTCGCGGATCCGCCTGGGGCCGGGCGTTGCGCCGGTGCCCTCGCGAGGCCTGCCCCTGCTGGCGATGGCCGCGGCGACCGCCCACGAGCGGACGGGCGGCCGCCTGGTCCTGGGGCTCGGCAGCGGGTCCGTGGGGCCGGGGTCGCTCGACCGCGTCCGCGGGGCGGTGGCATTCCTCCGGGACGCCTTTGGCGGGCGGGAGGCGCGGGCGCCGGACACCGGCGAGCCCTTCTCGCTCTCGCTCGGCGTCCCGTCGGCGCCGGAGGTGTGGCTGGCGGCGCTGGGGGATCGGATGGTGGCGCTGGCCGGCGAGGTGGCTGACGGCGTCGTGCTGAACTGGTGCCCGCCCGAGCGGGTGCGCCGGGCGTCGGCCATCGTCGCGGAGTCGGCGTCGCTGGCTGGGCGCGAGCCTCCCACCATCGGCGTGTACGTCCGGGGCTGCCTCGGCGCGGAGGAGCGGCTGGCGATCGGCGCCCTCCGGGCGATGGCCGGGCGTTACGCGTCGATCCCGCACTACCGGCGGCAGATGGAGGCGTCCGGGCTGGGCGAGGCCGCCGGGGCGGCCGCGGCCGCGATGGAGCGGAACCGTCCGGACCAGGTGCCCGAGGAGCTCGTCCGGGCGCTGTGCCTGCTCGGTGACTCGGACGCGGCGAAGCGCCGCCTGGAGGAGTTCCGCGAGGCCGGGGCCGCGGTCCCGGTCGTCTACCCGGTCCCGGTGCTCGATGCGCCCTCGTCGATCTTGGCGACCATGCTGGCCGTCGCGCCCTCCCCGGCGCTCCAGCCCTAGGTCGGCGGCTCTGGCACTTGCGCGGACGGGATCGACGGGTAGACTGCATTTCCACGGCCGACACGGTGGAAAAGGGGAGAATCCGATGACCTACACCATCACCGAGCCCTGCATCGACGTGAAGGACCGGGCCTGCGTGGACGAGTGCCCGGTGGACTGCATCTACGAGGGCGGCCGGATGCTCTACATCCAGCCCGACGAGTGCGTGGACTGCGGCGCCTGCGAGCCCGTCTGCCCGGTCACCGCGATCTTCTACGAGGACGACGTCCCCGCCGAGTGGAAGCAGTTCACGCCGATCAACGCGGAGTTCTTCTCCGACAACGTGAGCGGCATCGGCTCGCCTGGCGGCGCCGCCCAGGTCGGCCCCACCGAGAAGGACCACCCGGTGGTCGCGGCCTGGGGCGCGAGCGGCTAGCGCGACCGGCTAGCGCGAGCGGCTAGCGCGACGGCGAGACCGTCGCGGGGACGCGTTCGGGTTCCGGCTCGCCGGATCCCTCCAACGCGACGTTCGGCAGGATCCGGTCCAGCCACCGCGGGATCCACCAGTTCCAGTTGCCCAGCAGGCGCATGGTCGCCGGCACGAGCACCAGCCGGACCACGGTCGCATCGATCAGCACCGCGATCGCGAGGCCGAACCCCATGGCCTTGATCGGCACGAGCGAGGCCAGCGCGAACGCGCCGAACACCGTGATCATGATGGCCGCCGCGCTCGTGATGATCGACGCCGTGTGCTCGAGCCCCCACCCGACCGCCTCGGTGTTGTCGCCCGTCTTGCGGTATTCCTCCCGGATGCGGGCCAGCAGGAACACCTCGTAGTCCATCGACAGCCCGAACAGGATGCAGAACAGGAACAGCGGCAGGAACGACTCCAGGTGTCCGGCCGTGTCGAAGCCCAGCAGCCCCTGGAAGTGTCCGTCCTGGAACACGAACACCAGCACGCCGTAGACGGCGAGCACCGACGCGGTCGTCATCAGCACCGCCTTCAGCGGCAGCAGCAGCGACCGGAAGAACACCATCAGGACGAGGAACGACAGCAGCATCACGAGCGCCACGACCGGCACGAGCGCGCTTCCGACGGCGTGGTTGATGTCGACGTTCAGCCCGGGGTCGCCGCCGACCATCGCCGTCAGCCCGGGCGGGGCGGTCCGCGCGACGAGCGTCCGGATCCGCTCGACCAGGTCGTTCGACTGCGCCGACTGCGCGCCGTGACGCGTCACCACGAGCAGCAGGGTCTCCCTCCCGTGGTCGGCGACGAACGACTTCACGGCGCTCGCCGCGAGGGGCGCGTTGACGAACCCCTTCGCCTCGGCCTCGGTGTTTCCGGCCAGGTTCGCGATGGAGTGGACGCCGTTCGGGACGACCTCGCCGAACCGCTGGAGGTCGTCGGTCAGCGCGTACACGAAGTGGAACCCGTGGGTCGTCACGCCCTGCGGGTCGACGACCAGGATCTGCACCGGCGCGATCTGGCCTTCGCCGAACCCCCTGGGCGGCGGCTCGGCGACCAGCTGGGCCGCGCGGCGGGGGATCGAGTCGGCGGGGAGGATCGACGGCCCCGACGACCCCAGCGTCATGCGGAGCGCGGGGATCGCCAGCACCAGCAGCAGCGCGGTGGAGCCGATCAGGAACGGCCACGGCCGCCGCATGACGGTCATCGCCCACCGGTGCCACAGGCGGTGCTCGCCCGACGGCGTGCGCCGGATCCGGATGCGCTCGAGGTTCTTCCCGAACAGCCCCACCAGCGCCGGCAGCAGGGTCAGCGCGGCCGCGCAGGCGAACGCCACCGCGATCATCGCTCCCCACCCCATCGAGCGGAACGCCTGGATCCGCACCAGCTGAGTTCCCGCCAGCGCCACCACGACCGTCAGCGCGGAGACGAACACCGCCTGCCCGCTGGAGCCGATGGCCAGCGCGATCGCGTCGTCGCGTGGACGACCACGGCGCGTCTCCTCCCGGTACCGGGTGAGGATGAACAGCGAGTAGTCGATCCCGACGCCGATCCCGATCATCGACGCGATGTTCTCCGTGAAGATCGAGACGGTGGTGTTCGCAGCGATGATCGAGACGATGCCGAACGTGATCAGCAGGGAGAACAGCGCCGTGATCAGGGGCATCCCGGCCGCGACCAGCCCGCCGAAGGCCAGCAGGAGGATCAGCAGCGTGACCGGGAAGGCCACCTGCTCGGCACGCGTGAGGTCCGAGGTGGTCGTGTCCGAGAACTCCCGGTAGAACGGCCCCGCGCCGGTGAGCAACGCCTCGCCGTTCGATCCCGAGAAGTTCCGGTCGTCCGCGACGATCGCGTCGACGCGACCCTGGAGCTCCTTCGCGTACTTCAGGGCGTCGTTCTGCGTCCCGGCGAGGCTGACCCGCGCCGTCACCAGGTGACCGTCGCCGGAGATCGCCGTCGTGCCCGGCTCCGGCGGCCGCGCGGCGAACGGGTCCGCCACGGCGATGACCTCGTGGAAGCCGTCCGTCGTGGGCCTCGCGAGCGCGGCGGCGATGCGGTGGAACGCGTCCGCGAACGGGCACGCCGCGACGGCGGCCGACGCGCCCTCGGTCGTGGCGCACTGCACGGCGGACGTCGAGGTCGACCGCAAGACCAGTGAATCGGTCAGCTCCGACTGGTGGAAGTCGGACTCGACCGCCTGCCGCACCCGGTCGGACTGGGAGCCGGGCACCTCGAAGCCGCCCTGGGACAGCCGCCCGGAGAGCTTCTGGAGGAACGGCATCGCCAGGACCAGCACGACCAGCCACACGATCAGCACCGGCCACCGCCGCCGGAAGGCGAACGCCCCCAGCCGGTGGAACCGGTTCCCGACCACGCCGGCGTGCCCGTTCGTTCGATCGCTCATCGGTACCTCCCGCGGTGCATACGCAGCCGGCGGGGCGTCGGACGCGGTGATCCGGCGTTCCTCGCGCTCCGAAGCTCCAGAGGGAGATAATCCGCCCCACAGGGTGGGGAGGTCCACCGATGGACGAATTCGATCTCGACAGGTACCTCCGGGCGTCGAAGAAGGTCGACCTGAGCGGCGTGGAGTGGGACCGGATCCGGGACTACCGGCTCGAGCCCTCCGAGGCCCGGTGCCTCGCGTACATGATGGACATCGAGTCCCATACCGTGATCTTCCTGCGTGACCTCCTGGCGACCCGCGCCGCCAACGAACCCGACGTCACCGCGTTCCTCTCGTGCTGGGTGTACGAGGAGCTGTGGCACGGCGAGGCGTTCAGC
>DATBHM010000203.1:0-32445 GCA_036557505.1 Actinomycetota bacterium
TGCATGACCCCGTCGAGGGTCAGGAACGTGCTCACGACCAGCTCTCGCATGACGGAAAATCCTTTCGCTCCTTACCAGTCCTACCCGCCGGGCCCGCCGGCTGTCCACCCGGCGGCTCAGTGGTGGCGGGGACCACGCCGATAGACTCGTCGAGGTCGGCCGACCGCGAGGAGCGACGGGTGGGGTTCCAACACGAGCGGCTCGGGCCCCGGCTCGTCGCGGCGGCCCGGTCGGGGGAACGGTACCGCGACGCCCACATGTTCCTCGGCGGAACCGGCGCCGTCGGCGGCACCGCGCTCCTGCAGATGCTCTCGATGTACGAGGAGATGTTCGCCGTCTCCCCGCCCCAGCCCGACGACGTCCCGGTCCTGGTCGCCACGGGGACCACCGCCGACGAGATCCAGGCGTTCACCCGCCGGCTGTTCCGGTTCGTCGAGTCGCGGCACGGGAGCGACCACCTGCCGGAGCGCGTCCGCAGCGGGTTCCTGACGGCGAGCGGCGTGTTCGTCGCGCTGGAGCGGTTCGAGGTGAGCGCCGTCCCCGGCCTCCGGCAGATCGCCCAGACGCCCCCCGGCGACCGCCGCGGCGTGACGGCGGAGTTCCTGCAGTCCATCGGGACCGGCATCGGCGACGACCCCGACGCCGTCGACGAGGCCATCGCCAAGACGGTCGCCAGCGCGCGGCCGTTCGGGGAGTTCCTGCAGCGCTACGTCCGCACCCACCTGGCCGATCGGGGCATCGCGAGGTTCCGCTCCGTGGTCATGGGCATCCCGGTCCCGAGCCTCGTGGCGTACCACCAGGACGAGCTGGCGCTCGCCACCGGGTTCGTCGAAGGCTTCGACGACGACCGCCTGGAACGCCTCAAGCAGCGGTTCGTCGAGGCGATCCGCGACGACCTCGTGGACGTCAAGCAGGACCTGGCCGACGAGGTGCTGATCGCCCACACCACCGGCGTGGGCGGGATGTACGACGACGACCCCGACCACCCGGGAGCGTCGCCGCGGATCCGCATGGGGTTCAGCCACGCCGCGCAGGACACCCGCCTGGGGGAGAAGGCCCGGTTCGCGCAGGAGCTCACCCGGAAGTACTCGGAGGCCGGCCTGAAGGTCCTGATCACCGCGGCGGCCATCGGCATCGACGAGGTCCGCGTCCGCGAGGAGATCCCGCTGCACCGGGGCGTCCGGCGGCTGCTGTTCGAGGCCGACCGGGAGGTGTTCCCCGGATCGAAGGAGTCGCAGCCGGCCGAGTCGAGGGCGAGCCGGATCGCCGGGAGGCCGGTGCCGGCCCGGCAGGTCATCCGGGTGTTCGAGCCCCTCACGGTCAAGTGGGACGACCCCGAGCCGCAGGAGGCGGCGTTCGACCGCGGCGAGCCGGTCGTCCCCGGATACGCCATCCGCAGCGGCGAGAACGGGTTCTTCAGCGTCGCGAACGCCGACGCGCTGTACCGCGTGATGCGCGTCGCCAGCGCCAGCGAGCTCGGGCTGATGCTGGCGACCGTCGGCCTGCTGGGGGAGGACCGGCTGAAGCCGTGGTTCCCGGACGGCGTCTGCTACTACACCGAGACGGAGAACACGCGGGAGGTGGCGGTCTTCCTGGCGCAGCCGGCGCTCCGGGCGACCCAGCTGTCCGGCCTGGAACCGATGGCGCTCCAGGACCTGGGGTCGGCGAAGCACCAGGCCGAGCTGCACACCCTCGCGCTGCTGATCCTCATGCACCGCGTCCGGACGCTCGACGTCGACGCGATCGACCCGTACGTGGACCTCGAGCGGTTCGATCCGGTGCGGTACTTCGCCCAACAGTCGCGGCCGCTCACGTTCGAGGACGTGGCGGCGTGGGAGCTGGGCGCGCTGCACGACGACCTCGTCGCCCTGGTCGGCGCGGACACGCCGGAGGACCTGCTTCGGCTGACGCCCCCGCGCAAGCACACGCTGTTCCCCAAGCGGCAGCGGGCGCTGCTGGCCGTGCTGGAGGAGGTGCTCCGCGGCGTCCGGCAGGTCACCAGCCTGGGCACGCCCATCCTGTTCGACCACGACGGTGCGACGTGGCTCAAGTGCGGGTACTACGTCGCGCCCCTCGACCTCCTGGTCACGGACGCGGCGAGCGTCGACCGTCACCTGCGCGACCGGGCCGCGGCGACCGGCAACGACTCGGAGACGGTCCGCGACTACCACGTCGCGGTGGGCGGGTTCGTCGACCTCCGTCCCCACGCCATCGTGTGCACGGCCCGGGCCGACGACGAGCCCGGGCTGCCGGGGATGGTCGCCCGGTTCGGCGACGAGGAGGCCCTGCGGAACCATCTGTTCACGCTGGAGCCGTACTCGTTCTTCGCGACGTCCGGACTGGTCGCGGTGCTGTACCGGCTGCGGGCGCTCTGGACCGAGCTCCGGGAGGCCATGCTCGAGCTCGGGACGCTCCACGAATGGCGGTGGCACATGCCGCAGGACCGGACCGGCCACACCGTGCTGGTGCCCGGCGTGGTCGAGGCCTTCCGGCTCATGGCCGAGGGCCTCGAGAAGACGACCGGAACCGAGCGCCTGGCCGGACAGTGGGGCTACGAGCGCAGGCCGCCGCCCGACCGTCGCGGGGCCATCCCCGGCGTGTCGAACGGGACCGCCTGAGACCGTCTCGAAACCCGGATTCGCCGTCGTTCGTAGACTGTGGGACCCGCCCGAACGACGAGAGGACGCGGAGCATGCTCCACGAAGGAACCGTCGCGCCCGAGTTCACGCTGCCGGACCAGACAGGGACGCCGTGGTCGCTCGCCGGGCACCGGGGACGGTGGATCGTCCTGTGGTGGTTCCCCAAGGCCTTCACCAGCGGCTGAACGACGGAAGGGCAGGGGTTCCGTGACCGAGCCCCCCAGTTCGCCGAAGCCGGCGCCGAGATCGTCGGCGCGTCGTTCGACACTCCAGAGGAGAACGGGGCGTTCGCCGCCGAGCACGGCTTTCCGTTCACCCTGCTGTCGGACGTCGACCGGTCGGTCGGCGCGCGGTACGAGACCCGGCGCCATCCGGACGAGTCGAGCCCCGAGTACGCGAAGCGCCGGACGTACCTGATCGATCCCGAGGGCGTGATCCGCAAGGCGTACCGGGTCACCGACATCCCGGCACACCCCGACGAGCTGCTCGAGGACCTCCGTCGCCTGCAGTCGGAGAGCTGACTGTTCAGCCCGCGGGCTGCCCGGGCATCGGAGGGAGCATCGCGGGGACCGTCGGGTCACCGGTGTCGGCGTCGGTCCCGGCCTGACCCGGGCGTTCGGTGAACCCGCGCTCCAGCCACAGCTGCAGCGCCTCGCCCTTCTTCTCGAAGCGCTTGCCGAGGTAGAGGTAGGGCGTCCCGTCCAGCTTCCAGCCGACGGCCTCGACGGACGCCGCGCCGCCGTCGTCGAAGAAGATCGTCTCGCCGACGCTCGGCAGGCGCGGCCAGTCCGCATCGTGGAGCTCGAGGTCGAGCGTCTTGAACGCGCCCTGCGTCCCCGCCGGTCCCCCCTGGCCCTCGGTCCAGGGGTACCACACCAGCGTCATCACGATCTCCATGGCCGAACTGTACCCAGTCGGACGGAGGTGGCTAGTTGACGTAGCCCTCGACGGTCGTCTCGTCCCGGACGTGGGCATCGCCGGGATCGAGGCCGGCGTTCCGGCGGGCCCGCCGCTGATGCAGGAGATCCCAGCACTGGTCGAGCTGGACCTCGAGGAACTTCAGCCGGTCGTGCTCGGGCGACGAGAGCCCCTCGTCGGTCGAGGCCTTCTCGAAGAGCGTGTGCTCCTCGTGGGCCAGCTGGTTGATCCGGTCGATGACGTCCTGGTCGTCCATGATGGTTCCTCCTCCACGCGCCCGGGCACCATTCTGTCGCGAACGAACCATCGCCGCCTATCCCTGTATTCCGCCTCGCTGATCGGCGAGGATCCCGGCGGCAGGAGAAGGAGGGTCGGAAGCCATGGCGAGACTGTTCTCCATCAGGCCGGCGATCACCATGCGGGGGCGGCGGTTCCGGGGGGTCCGGGGCTGGGCCGGCAAGCCGTCGCATCCGCCGTTCACGGACTTCCCGATCGTGTCGTACGTGTTCGCGGCGGCGTTCGACGTCATCTCGTTCTTCACCTGGAACCACTCCGGCACCCTCGGCGAGATCGGCGCGCAGGCGTTCGTCGCTGCCACGTTCGTGATCATGGGCGGCGCCGTGGTCTCGTTGATCACCGCGACGACCGGCGCATGGGACTGGTGGAAGGGCATGGACCGCGACCACTCCACCGGCCCGGTCGGCCGCGCGAAGCACACCCAGGTGTGGCGGACGACCAACTGGCACGCGGTCGTGATGCTCACGGTGACGGCGATCGTGATCGTCGACATCGTGGTCCGGCTGTCCGGCTACGGAACGCACCACACCACGCTGCCGGTCATGCTGTTGTCCGTGATCGCCGGCGCACTCGTGGCGTACGGAGCGGTGTACGGCGGCTCGCTGGTGTTCGACTACGCGTTCAACGTCGAGGGGCAGGACGACTCGACGGTGTGGGACGAGACGGAAACGGACTTCTTCCCGGAACAGCACACGGGCTCCGAGCCGTAGTCCCATCGTAGCGGTCGGGGCGGGCTGACATCAGCGACGCTCCGGAATTAGCCTGCCTCCTTCGCGTCCCCAGGGGAGGAACATGGCGACGACCGAACTCGCGATCCAGGTCGAGGGGCTCCGCAAGTCCTTCGGCAAGGTGGTGGCACTCGACGGCATCGACCTCCAGGTTCCGGCGGGGTCCGTGCTCGGGCTGCTCGGGCCGAACGGGGCCGGCAAGACGACCGCCGTCCGCATCCTGACCACGCTGCTGACGCCCGACGACGGCCGGGCGGTCGTCGCCGGCCACGACGTGGTCCGTGACGCCGAACGCCTCCGCGCGGCGATCGGCCTGGCGGGCCAGTACGCCGCAGTCGACGAGACGCTCTCCGGCCGGGAGAACCTCGAGCTGGTGGGCCGGCTGTACCACCTGCCGCGGGAGGTCACCCGCGAGCGCGCCGAGAAGCTGCTCGCGCAGTTCGAGCTGACCGAGGCCGGCGACCGGCAGGTCAAGACCTACTCGGGCGGCATGCGCCGCAGGCTGGACCTCGGGGCGAGCCTCGTGGCCGACCCGGAGGTGCTGTTCCTGGACGAACCCACCACCGGGCTGGACCCGGCCGCGCGCCGGGGGCTGTGGGACGTGATCAAGGAGCTGGTCTCCGGCGGCACGACGCTGCTGCTGACGACGCAGTACCTGGAGGAGGCGGACGTGCTGGCAGACCGCATCGCGGTGATCGACCACGGCCACATCATCGCGGAGGGAACCTCCGACCAGCTCAAGGGGCAGATCGGCGGCGAGGTGCTCGAGTTCCGGATCGACGACCAGTCTCGGGCCGGCGACGTCTCGCGGATCCTGGTCGAGGTGTGCGACACCGAGCCGCAGTACGAGATGGACTCGGGCCGCGTCACGCTGCAGGTTGGTGGCGACGGCTCGGGCGTGCTGTTCCGGCTGGTGCGGGCGTTCGACCGGGAGCACCTCCGAATTCACGAGCTGGCCCTCCGCAAACCGACGCTGGACGACGTGTTCCTGTCGCTCACCGGCCACGCGGCCGAGGAATCGGACGGGGAGCCGGACGCCGCGGCGGATGGGGGAGCCAGGGGACGCCGAAAGGAGGGTGCACGATGAGCGCGACAACGACGACCTCGGTGAAGGCCCCGGAAGTCGCCCGGATGCCCCTGAAGTGGGTGGTGCAGGACGCCATGGCGCTGACGTGGCGGAACCTCCTGAAGTACATCCGGGTCCCCACGCTGCTGGTGTTCTCGACCATTCAGCCGGTGATGTTCGTGATCCTGTTCGCGTACGTCTTCGGCGGCGCGCTCGGGTCGCAGCTCCCGCCGACGGTCGGCTACAAGGACTACCTGATGGCCGGGATCTTCGTGCAGACGGTGATCTTCGGGTCCACGCAGACGGGGGTCGCGCTGGCCGAGGACCTCACGCGGGGGATGATCGACCGGTTCCGCTCGCTGCCGATGGCACGGTCCGCCGTGCTGGCCGGCCGGACGACCGGCGACACTGTCCGGAACACCTTCGTCGTGCTCCTGATGACGGGCGTCGGCTACCTGATCGGGTTCCGGTTCGACGGCGGGTTCTTCTGGGCCGTGCTGGCGATCCTGCTGGCGGTGTTCTTCGGGCTCGCGTTCTCCTGGATCTCGGCGAACATCGGCCTCCGCGTCCGCGACGTCGAGTCGGCGCAGGCGGCGAGCTTCGTGTGGGTGTTCCCGCTGGTGTTCGCGTCGAGCGCGTTCGTACCGGTGGCGACCATGCCGTCGTGGCTGCAGGGCTTCGCGGAACACCAGCCGATCACCGTCGTGATCGACGCCGTCCGGTACCTGGTGCTGGGGACCGAGAAGTCCCACCTGGTCGGCCTGGAGGGCTCGATGTGGAGCCACCTGTTCCCCGCGCTGCTGTGGATCGCGGGGATCCTCCTGGTGTTCGTGCCGCTGGCGGTCCGGAAATACCGGCGGATCACCTAGTCCTGCTTGCCGTGGCGGCCGTCTTCGCGGAAGATGGAGCCACGGGAGAAAGGAGGTGGTCCAGCTGCCAGATAGCGATGCGACCCTCGAGGTGACTGGCTGCTAGGCCGTCGCCCGCGGGTAGGGGTCTGACCACCTCACCCGTAGCCGGGCCTGGCCCGGCGGAATCCAACCAGTTCACCGACCTCGCGGCCTCGGACATGGTCGCACCGGGCGGACCGCCTCAGGGACGAACGAGCCCTGGCGAGCCGAAGCACCCCGCGAGGCGACGTGCAGCAACAGACAGAGGCCGGGCTCGCTTCGCGGGCCCGGCCTCTTCGCGTCCCGTGCGGGATCAGTCGCCGTCCGGCTCCTCGGTGCGCCGGATCGCGCGCTCGGCTGTGGTTGCCCCGGACGGTTCGTCGTCCGCCTCGAACAGCACCGCGCCCACCACCAGCGTGACGAGGATCCCGATGGGAATCAGCACCCAGAGCGGATCGGACGCATGGCGCGTCGTCGCCGAGGCCGCTCGGATCCCGATCGTGCCGGGGGGAGCCTCGGACGGCGGCTCCGGTTGCTGAAGAGACGCCCCTCCGCACCGGGCGGGTGCATCGCCACATGTGGTGACCGGCGTCGATGGAGGAGGTTGCGGCGTCCGCGAGGGGGTGGGGGAGGGGGGACCCCCGGTGTCGATGGAGAACGGGGGCACGAAATGGTACGGCCCGTCGTAGTGGAACAGCGGCCCCCGCGGGCCGAAGTTCGGGAATGGAGCCCGGGGCTTCGAGCCGCCTCCCGGGTGGTGACGGCGGTGCGCACGTGGGGATCGGGTGGGTGTGCGCGTCGGCGAGCCGTGGGGCGAGGGGGACGGAGGGGGCGACGTTCGAGGCGACGGCGCGGGTGAGGAGGGCGTCGATGGCGACGGCGAGGGCGATGGTGACGTGGACGGCGACCCGGAGGGGTGCGGAGAAGGCGAAGGCGAGGGCGACGGATCGGCGGTCGGGGAGGGCGATGGCGCCGGTGATGCGGAGGACGAGGGGGAAGGAGCCGGCGAGCTCGTCGATGGCGCGGGCGAGGTGGACGGCGAGGGCGACTCCGTCGGGGAGGGCGATCCCGGGGGTGAGGGACTCGGGGATCCCGACGGAGAGGGCGCCGGAGACGGTGAGGGCGACGGCGACGGAGACGGAGTCGGAGAAGGTGACGGAGACGGAGAAGGAGACGGAGACGGAGATGGAGTCGGAGTCGGCTCGGGCGTCGGTTGCTTGGGGCGCGAGGCGAACGAGACCGAGCCCTCATAGCGGGAGCGGCGGACGTGCACGGGGACAACGAGCACCGAGTAGCTGCCGGTCGGCTCCGGGATGGCCACGGCCTCGGTCCGGGACGCGTCCGACGTGGACCGTGCCACCAGCGTGCGCCCCCTGTCCACGTACAGGTCGAAGTCGTTGCGGGCGGACCTCCAGCTGATCCGGACCCGGATCCGGCCCTTGTGGTCCCTCCAGTACGAGCCCCGCGCGTCGACGACCACCGAGAAGGTGTCGCACCGGGAACCATGCCCGCCACATGAGGACGGAGCGGCGACCGCCGCGCGCCCGAACCGGCTGCCCGACCAGCCGACGGAGGCTCGGTCCGGCCCGACGGTCCCCGAGGCCGGCGAGCTCGCCCCGGCGGGGATGCCCCCGACAAGGACGAGCAGGGCACACAGCCACAGCGGGAGCCAGCGGGCAGTGCGGGCAACCCGATCACGCCCCCGATTCGTCAACTGAGTCGACCCCCGCGCATCGTCGGTGTGCCTCGCCCACGTTCCGACACCGACGGACCCCGGACTGGTCCACCGGTCATGATTCGCGTCTACCCGCGCTGTGCGGCTCACAAACGGCCGGCGCCACAGCGGGCGCGATCAGGCCGATCGAGGTTCCCGCGCGCTCAGCGTTCGTCGAGCCATCGTTCGAAGCGGTCCCTGAGCCCCTCGCCGCCTCTCGGAGGGGGCTTGGGGTCCAGCCAGGAGGCTCGTTTCTTGTCGTTCTCCAGCAGGACCCATTCGTAGCCGTAGGAGCGCGGGCCGGCCCAGAAGGGATCGTCGAGCCACGACTCGCGCTGCAGCCTGGCCACCGCCGCGTAGCCGTAGCGGGGCCGGCCCGCCCAGAACGCGTCGAGGTCGTGCAGTGGCCCGGTGGTGCGGGAGCGCACCTCGTCCACGCTCGAGTACTCGCCGACCCAGCCCAGCAGGATCCGAGCCTTCGCCACGAACAGTCCGCCCTCCAGCTGGACCCACACGGGGTCGTCGGGCGAGGACCCCTCCTTGTACGCGGGACCCGGCCGGTCCCGAGTCTCCACGGCGAATCCCAGCGACGGCGTTCCGGCGTCGCCCCTCAGGTGTTCAAGCGAGCGAACGACGACGTGGTCCATCCATCGTGCAGCCTCTCACGTCGCCGGAAGATGGGCGGCCGGACCGGCATGGTCCCGGGCAGCGCCGCCGCCTTTCCGGCCGGGTCCTCGGAACGACGCCCGTTCAGGGTCGGACTTCGCGGACGCGGTTGGCCGCGGCGTCCACGACGAACAGGTCCGGCCCATCGATCGCGACACCCGCGGGACCAAGGAAGGACGCCGAGAGCGGCGGCCCGCCGTCCCCCCCGAACGCGAAGTCCCCGTCCCCCGCCACCGTGTAGATCCTGTTCGGCTGCATGGCGACGTGGTCGAAGGTCCCAGCCTTCACCGCGACCACGCGGACCAGGGCATGGTCGGCGATGACGATGTTGCCGGTCGCGTCGACCGAGACGGCGGCCGGGGTCCCCGGGATGACCGAGGCGTGCCGGGCGAGCGTTCCGTTCGGCGAGGCGTTCTCGTCGCCCGTGCCGTCACCGGCGACCGTGTACACGTGCCCGGCGTGCATCGCGACGCCCCAGAAGGTTCCAGTCTTCGCCGCGACCACCCGGATCCGGTTGTTCCCCCCGTCGCCGATCACGACGTTGCCCGCATGGTCGAGCGCCACGCCGCCGATGCGGAAGAAGCACGCGCTCATCGCGGGGCCGCCGTCGCCGAGCGCCCCCGACGACGGGCAGTTCCGCCCGGCGATCGTGTACACGTCGCCCGCGTGCATCGCACGCCCGTAGAAGGTCCCGGTCTTCTCGGCCACCACGCGGACGGCGTCGATGGACGTCGACGGCCCGAACACATCGGTGTTTCCCTCGGTGAACAACACGTTCCCGGACGCGTCGACCGCGGTCGCGACCGGCCGGTCGAGCGTGGCCTGTGTTGCCGGGCCGCCGTCCCCGGCCGACCCGAGCGCTCCGGTCCCCGCGATCGTGTAGATGTGCCCGGCGGTCATGGCCTTCCCGTAGAAGTGACCGGAGTGGGGCGGCACCACGACCACCCGGTTGGCATCGGGCACGGGGATCACGACGTTCCCCGAATCGTCGAGCGACATCCCGTCCATGTAGTACGTGATCGCGCCGACGCCGTTGAACGGATTGAACAGGGCGACGGACGCCGCGGAGGCCGGACCGCCCTCGCCGGAATACGTGTCCGACCCCTTCCCGGCGAGCGTGAAGATGTCGCCCGCCTTGAGCGAACGGCCGTAGAACGTCCCCGTCCTGGCGGCCACGATGCGGATGCGTTCGTTCGTTGCGTCGGCCACGAGGAGGTTCCCCGACGCGTCCACCAGCGCGCCGTCAGGGAACTGCAGCTGCCCGTGCGCCGCGGCACCGCCGTCGCCCGAGAACTTCGTGTTCCCGTTGCCGGCGACCGTGACGATGTGGTTCGCCGTCATCGCGCGCGCGAAGTCCTTCCCCGTCTTCGTCGCAACGGCCCGAACGCGGCGGTTGAAGGCGTCGGCGACGAGCACCGTCCCCGCGGAGTCGACGGCGACGCCGGTGGGCCCGTTCAGCTTGGCCGCGGACGCGACCCCGCCGTCCCCGCCGAACCCGGCCGTCCCCGTGCCCGCGACCGTGTAGATGTCGTGCGCGGTCATGTGCTTGTCGTAGAAGGTCGCCGTCGCCTCGGCGACCACGCGAATCCGGTTGTTCAGCGTGTCGCCGATCACCACGTTTCCGTGGCCGTCGAGGGCGAGACCCTGCGGAGAGGCGAGCTCCGCATTCGTCGCCGGGCCGCCGTCACCGGTGAACCCCTGGATGCACGTCCCGGCCAGCGTGTAGATGTTGCCCTTCGTCATCGACTGCCCGAAGAACGTGCCGGTCGCGCCCGCGACGACCCGGACCGAGTGGTTCCCCCCGTCGTCGAACAGCAGGTTGCCGTGGGAGTCCGCCGCGAACTGCTCGGACGTGTCGTCGGCTCGGAGCAGCGCGGAGGTGGCCGGCCCCCCGTCGCCGAAGCACCCGAAGTTCCCGTTGCCGGCGATGGTGTAGATGTGATTCGCGGTCATCGACCGGCCGTAGAAGCTCCCGGTGTGCTGGGCGACCAGGCGGATGCGGTCGTTGGCCGCGTCACCCACGACGAGGTTGCCGCTGTGGTCGAATCCGACCCCGTTCGGAGAAGAGAGCTTCGCCGACGTGGCCGGTCCTCCGTCGCCCGAGAAGCCGGCGATGCCGGTCCCGGCGACCCGGTAGACGTGGCCGGCGGTCATCGCCCTGCCGAAGAAGTGTCCGGTGGTCCCAGCCAGGACGTAGACGGCGTTCCGGTCGTCGAACGCGACGTTCCCGGATGCGTCGACCGAGATCCCGGCGGGGTTCTGGAGCCGGGCCTTGGCGCCGGCGGTCCCCCCGGCGGGGCCGGCTCCCAGCCCCTGCAACCCGTCGCCCAGCGGCGTGGTGAGCTGGTCGGACGGGGCGGCGACCCGGCGCACCGCGAAGCTCTCCGAGTCGACGACCTCGAGCTTCCCCGAGCCGAACGCCACCTGTCGGGGGGCGAGCGCGACGGCCGTCGCCCGTGCCGGCCCGCCGACGCCGCCCGCGACGGTACTCACCGTGTGCGGTGGCGGCGCTGCGTTCGCCGCGATCGGCAGGCACAGTGCGAACGCGACGGCGAGCACGCCGGCCGGGGCCATGACCAGGCGAGATCGGTCGGAGATCCGGCTCATGATGCCCCCCTCGGCGCCGTCGGCGAACGCGACCAAGCGTTTCCTATCGCACCGCACACGTGGACCGCAAGACTCCGCGCCGACGCCGTCCGGCCGTTCGAGCGTGGGTGGGGCGGGTCAGACCGCGGAGTCGGCCGCCGCGCGGATCGCCCGTGCGGCAGCCGGCGGGTCGGGCTGGAGGAAGATCGCGCTTCCGGCCACCAGGACGTTCGCGCCCGCTCGGGCGGCGAGGGGCGCGGTTTCCGGCGAGATCCCACCGTCGATCTGGATGTCGCACGTGTACCCGTGGCGGTCGATGAGCTCGCGGGCCCGCTCGACCTTGGGGAGCACCTCCGGGATGAACGCCTGCCCGCCGAACCCCGGGTGCACGCTCATGACGAGCAGCAGGTCGACGAGCTCGAGGTAGGGCTCCACCGCCTCGAACGTCGTCGACGGGTTCATGGTCAGCGCGGGGTGGAGCTCCAGGGCCCGCATCCTGGAGATCAGCGGCCGGGGATCGCCCAGCTCGACGTGGATCGTGACCCCGTCGGCGCCCGCCTCGGCGAGGGGTTCCAGCAGGGACCCGGGGTCCGTGACCATGAGGTGGCAGTCGAGGAACAGATCCGTGTGCTGCCGGAGCGACCGCACGACGGGCGGGCCGATCGTGAGGTTGGGGACGTAGTGGTTGTCCATCACGTCCACGTGGAGCAGGTCGACGAACGGCCGAACCCGCGCCACGTCGTCGGCGAGCCGTGCGAAGTCCGCCGAGAGGATGGACGGAGCGACCTTCACGCCCACGCCCGCGCTCCCCGTTCGCGCTCGGAGCGCGGGCGTGCGGTCGACCTCGGGCGCGCGATCAGGCGGAGGACTTGCCGAGGATCCGCATGACCTTGGTGCCGCACACCGGGCAGGTGCCCTGGGCGGCCTTCCGGCCGTTCTTCAGCTCGACCTCGGTTCCCTCGAACTCCCGCTTCGCGCGGCACTTCACGCAGTAGGCCTCGTACGTGGCCACCGTGCCCTCCTTCCCCAGGGGCCGGATAGGTCTCGAGGCCGCCTCGAGCGGCCTCTCAGGCACGATCTTTCCCCGCCCGGACGGTCATGCAAGCACATTCGGGCACATCCTGCGGAAGAAATCGGGGTGAATCAGGCGATTCCGACCTCCGTCGGGAGGCACGGGCACGGCGCCTGCGTGCCGTCCCCCCGCCTAGGGACCGCCTCGACGTGGCGTTCGGGTCACCCGACATCCCTGGAGCCGGGTCGGCCGTAGACCTTCCGATTCCGCACCGGGGCTCGAAAGAGGGAGGAACGCATGCGTGGTGTCCGCGGACTGGTGGCCGTGGCGACGATCGCCGTGAGCCTGTTCGCCTTCGTCTCTCCCGCCCAGGCGGCGACGACGGTCAAGGGGACGTGCAACCTGACCTGGACGCCCAAGACCGTGACCATCGCCAAGGACGGCAAGGTCACGTGGAAGGCCCCCGGGTGCGGGCCGCACACGGTCACCTCGTTCTCCGCCAACTGGAGCAAGAACACGACGATCGCCACGGGTGCGTCCACCAGCCGCGTGTTCTCGAAGAAAGGTGTGTTCAAGTTCCGGTGCAGGTTCCACTCTTCGCTCGTGCACGGTGTGTGCAGCGGGATGTGCGGCACCGTGAGGGTGACCTAGCAGGCGTCGTCCGCGACCGCGCCACGGTCCTTCCCCCCTCGACCGGGCGCAGGGCGCGACGGCCATGAGCGAGGCCGGCCTCCGGGCCGGCCTCGCCGTCTGGCTGGTCCTAGCTCGTCTTCGCGCTTGCCAATCCGGGGGGGTCCCTTCTACACTTCGTTAGCACTCAGAAGCAACGAGTGCTAGCAGTCGCCAGCACAGGCTGAGAGTTCGCAGGAGGAGGGTAGGGATGGCTGCAAAGCTCATCACCTTCGAGGAGGACGCCAGGCGTTCGCTCGAGCGCGGCATGGACCAGTTGGCCAACGCCGTGAAGATCACGCTCGGGCCCAAGGGCCGCAACGTCGTCCTCGAGAAGAAGTGGGGCGCCCCCACGATCACGAACGACGGTGTCTCGATCGCCAAGGAGATCGAGCTCGAGGATCCGCTCGAGAAGGTCGGGGCCGAGCTCGTCAAGGAGGTCGCGAAGAAGACCGACGACGTGGCCGGTGACGGCACCACCACGGCGACGGTTCTCGCGCAGGCCATGGTCAAGGAGGGCCTGCGGAACGTGGCCGCCGGCGCCAACCCGATGTCGCTGAAGCGGGGCATCGAGGAGGCCGTCGACAAGGCGGTCGAGGCCATCAAGAACCAGGCCAAGGACATCGAGACGCCCGACCAGATCGCGCACGTCGCGTCGATCTCGGCGGGCGACCCGGAGATCGGCTCGCAGATCGCCGAGGCCATGGACAAGGTCGGCAAGGACGGCGTCATCACCGTCGAGGAGTCGAACACCTTCGGCATGGAGCTCGACCTCGTCGAGGGCATGCGGTTCGACAAGGGCTACATCTCGCCCTACTTCGTCACCGACCCCGAGCGGATGGAGGCGGTCCTCGAGGACCCGTACATCCTGCTGGTGAACTCCAAGATCAGCGCCGTGAAGGACGTCCTGCCGGTGCTGGAGAAGGTCATGCAGACCGGCAAGCCGATCGCGGTCATCGCCGAGGACGTCGAGGGTGAGGCGCTCGCGACGCTCGTGGTGAACAAGATCCGGGGGACGTTCCGCTCGGCCGCGATCAAGGCGCCCGGGTTCGGCGACCGCCGCAAGGCGATGCTCCAGGACATGGCCATCCTCACGGGCGGCCAGGTCATCTCCGAGGAGGTCGGCCTCAAGCTCGAGAACACCACGCTCGACCTGCTGGGTTCGGCCCACAAGCTCATCGTGACCAAGGACGACACCACGGTCGTCGAGGGCCAGGGCGACCAGGAGCAGATCAAGGGCCGGATCAACCAGATCAAGGCCGAGATCGAGAAGACCGACTCCGACTACGACCGCGAGAAGCTGCAGGAGCGGCTGGCGAAGCTCTCCGGCGGCGTGGCGGTCATCAAGGTCGGCGCGGCCACCGAGGTCGAGCTCAAGGAGAAGAAGCACCGCATCGAGGACGCCGTGCAGACCACCAAGGCGGCCGTCGAGGAGGGCATCGTGCCCGGCGGCGGCGTGGCCCTGCTGACCGCGCAGGCGGCGCTCGAGAAGGTGGACCTGGAGGGCGACGAGGCGACCGGGGCGAACATCGTCCGCCGGGCGCTCGAGGAGCCCATCAAGCAGATCGCGACCAACGCCGGCCTCGAGGGCGGCGTCGTGATCGAGAAGGTCCGCTCCGAGGGTGCCGGTCGCGGTCTCAACGCGGCCAACGGCGAGTACGTCGACATGTTCTCAGAAGGCATCGTCGACGCCGCCAAGGTGACGCGTTCGGCGCTGCAGAACGCCGCGTCGATCGCCGCGCTGTTCCTGACGACGGAGGCCGTCGTCGCCGACAAGCCCGAGAAGGCCGCCCCGCCCATGCCGGGCGGCGGCATGGGCGGCGGCGACATGGACTTCTAGTCCGGATCGAGCTGGGAAGCACCCCACAGCAACGGGGCGCCGGTTCGCCGGCGCCCCGTTCGTTTCCGCCCCGACGCGTCAGTGCCGGGGCGCGTCCGAGAGACCCGAGTCGGGGCAGGCCTCCATGAGGGTGAACGGGTGTTCCTCGGTATCCGCCCCGAAGGCTCGGATGAAGGCGACGTTCTTCCCGTCGCGGATCACGCTGACCTCGAGGAACCCCTTCTGCTCCGGAAACTCCCCGTACGTGAGGACGTCGCCCGGCTGCAGCCCCGAGATTGCGCCCCGCACCGCTTCGATCAGCGGCTCCACTGTGGGAAAGGGACCGTTCCCGATCGTGAGGAAGCTCTCGCTCGAGTCACACGACAGGGAGGCGTCGTGCCAGAGCCCGGCGGGGTCGTCCAGGGAGATCGGGACGTACGCAGACGGCGGGATGCGGTCGATCACGATGCCCTTGCCCGCCACGCTCGATGCGCAGGCCACGGACGTGGCCCCCGGGGCGATCGATTCGGCCGCGTCTTTGCGGGTCACCCCGTCGATGTCGAATCCCGGATTCCCCGGGCCATCGAACACGACGAGGTCGTCCTTCACGAGGTTGTCCACGCGGAAGTGGAAGCCGTCCGCCTGGGCGATCACGTGCGGGGTTCGGACCTCGGCTCCGTGCTCGCCGCAGACGATCCAGCCCACGGTTCCGGTCTCCGACCCGACGGGCGGCGAAGCCACCGGGGATGGTTGCGGGCCCGAAGGGGCGACGCCGAGCGACGCGAGGACGGCGTTCGCCATCGAGAGCGACGGCGGGGTCGCCGGGTCGGATCCGAACTCGGCCTCGACCTGGAAGCACCGATCCGCGAAGGCGAACGTTCGTCCGGCCCACGAATGCCCGGGCGGCAGCTCCTCGCCAGGTGGCCCCGGTGCGAAGTCCTCGGGACGGAAGGCCACGGGGAGCCGAGGCGTCGGATAGGCGTCGCAGGGGTCCATGCGGGTGTTCTCCTGGATCGAGATCAGCACGCCGTCGTCGCCCATCGAGCTCCGCGCCTCGACCCCTGGGAACGAGTGGTCCTGCGGCACGTGGATGGTCGCGACGAGGAAGTCGCCGACGCCCTGGATCGGCCATATCGCGTCGAACCAGCCCGGGGGGACGTCGACCGAGAGGCCGTTCGACGAGATCGTTCGGCCGCCCGGAATGCGAATCGGCGTGTTGACGGGTTCCTCGGGCGTGGTCGTGACCGGCGACGAAGGGCCCGGCGAGCTCGAGAAGGTCGGCGACGGCGTCGACGGCGCCGAGGATTCGCCCGGGACCGGCGGGCGGGCCCGGTTCCCGGCGAGCGACGACAGGACGACCAGCGGAACGCCGGTCGCCACGGCGACGAGCAACCCGACGGCGATCACCGACGCGACACGACGCCGGCGGCGGCGCCGTACGACCTCCCCGACGTCCGGACGTCCGGGTGGGAGCCCAGGCGGCGTCGTCCGCAGGAGCTCAGCGATCCGGTCGCGTTCCATCCGCTTCCTCCGTCAATGCCCGCTCCAGGCTCCGGCGGGCTCGAGTCAGATACGCGCGGAGCGTCCCATCGCCGCACCCCATGGCGGCGGCCGTCTCCGCGGTGCTCAGGCCGAGCCGGTAGTGCAGGACGACGGCCTGCTGGTGGCGGAGGGGCAGCGCTGCCACGGCCCGCCACAGGTCGATCGCGGCCTCCTGCTCACCGACGGGCGCGAGGGCGGTCGGGTCGGCCGGCCGCCGACGGAGCAGCCGGCGGGCACGGTTCAGCGCGGTCGTCGTCACCCAGCCGCCCGCCCAGCTCGCGTCCCCCAGCCGGCGCCATCGTTCGAGCGCCCGCACGAACGCGTCCTGCGTCGCGTCCTCCGCCACCTCGCGGTCGCGGCACAGCAGGAACACGGCTCGGAACACCGCCTCGTACTGCTCCTCGTAGAAGCGCCGGAACCCGCCGTCGGCCCCCATCCCTCACCCGCTCCAAGTCACCGGGGGCCGAAAACGCTGCCCCGAGCCCCGATTGTCGATGTCCCACGGGCAGGCGTCGAGGTGATGGGGAAGCGCTGGTGTGGGAACGTTCGTCGGACACGCAGGCGAGCCGAAGGAGCGAACGCGATGGACTACGAGATCGAGGTGAAGGACCTGCCGGACCGGTACGTGGTCACGGCCCGGACCACGACCACGCCCGACAAGGTCGGGGAGACGTTCGGTGCCCTGCTGCCGCAGGCCGACGCCGAGATCCTCAACGCGGGAACCCGCCCCACGGGGCCGGCCTTCGCCATCTACCACGTGTACCGGGACGACCAGGTGGACATGGAGCTCGGATTCCCGGTCGACGAGCCCATCCCGACGACCGAGCCCGTGATCGGCAGAGAGCTCCCGGCCACGATCGCGGCCGTGACGTTCCACCACGGCCCGTACACGGCGCTGGGAGACGCGTACAGGGCCGTGGAGGCCTGGATGCACGAGAACGGGGCGCGAGGCCTCCGGGCCTCCCTTCGAGGTGTACTGGGTCGGCCCCATGGACGACGGGGACTCGGCGAACTGGAACACGGAGGTCGGCTACCCGCTGAAGGACGCCTGAGCAGCACGTTCGGGAACTTTTTTCGTCGCGTCCGAACCCTGCCAACGGCGGCGTCGAACAACCAGGTGCAACCCCCCTCCCTGGAGGTTGTGAGGACCCCGGCGCCCCCGTCGGGGTCCTCAGCTTTTTCGCCCCGAACTCCTCGAGTGCCCCGAACCCTTCGCCCGGTGGTGGCGAAGAACAGGTGCAACCCCCCTCCCTGGAGGTTGAAGAGGACCCCGGCGCCCCCGTCGGGGTCCTCGACGTTTCGGGCTCGTGACGGGCTTTCGTAGACTCCGTCGATGCCGACCCGTTCCGCAGCGCTCGGCCGCGTCCTCGCCGGCACCCTGGCCGTCGTGCTCCTGGCAGCCGTCGCTGCCCTGACCTGGCCGAACCAGCACCCGGACCCCCGGCCCCCCTTCGTGGACGCGAACCGGTTCGCCACGAAGACGCCGATCAAGCACGTCATCTTCCTGGTCAAGGAGAACCGGACGTTCGACCAGATGTACGGCCTGTTCCCGGGCGCGAACGGGACCACGACGGGCCGGGTGGGGTCGCAGACGGTGCCGCTCACCCAGGGCATCCCCCAGCGGCTCCCCGAGGACATCGTCCACAGCTACGACCGGGCGTTGGCCGACTGGGACCACGGCAAGATGGACGGGTTCGCCTACAGCGCGTACGCACGGAGGGCCGCCTACAGCGAGGCGCTGCCCACGGACATCCCGAACTACTGGTACTGGGCGAAGCACTACGTGCTGGGCGACCGGTTCTTCGCCTCGGTGAACGGGCCGTCGTTCCCGAACCACCTGTTCACGATCGCCGCGCAGTCCGCCGGCACGCACGACAACCCCCGTCCCGACGACGACGCCGTCGTCCAGGCGGGGAGCGGGTTCCGCAAGGTCTGGGGATGCGACGCCCGCCCCGGGCAGACGGCCGACGTGGTCGACGCCGAGGGGTACGTGGCGAGCGTTCCGCCCTGCTTCGACATCCCGACCGAGGGCGACCTGCTGAACCGCAAGGGCATCCCGTGGGCCTACTACTCGGCCTCGTACACGCAGAAGGGCTACATCTGGTCGGCGTACGACGCCATCCGCCACATCCGGACCACGGACCAGTGGCGCCGTCACGTGTTCGGCACGGACGAGCTCGTCCGGGACATCCGGGAGGACCGGCTGCCCCCGGTGACGTGGGTGACGCCCCGCTACCAGCTCTCCGACCACCCCGAGTACAACCTCTGCTGGGGCGAGAACTGGACCACGCAGGTCGTCGACGCCGTCATGCGGAGTCAGATGTGGAAGGACACGGCCATCTTCATCACCTGGGACGACTGGGGGGGGTTCTACGACCACGTCCCGCCGCCCCAGGTGGACGAGTACGGCCTGGGGATCCGGGTTCCGCTGCTGGTGATCAGCCCGTACGCCAGGCAGGGGTTCATCGACGACACCACCGGCGAGTTCTCCTCGGTGTTGAAGTTCATCGAGATGAACTGGGGTCTGCCGTCGCTCACGCGCCGGGACCGCTCGGCGAGCGACCTGTCGGAGGCGTTCGACTTCTCCCAGGCGGCCAGGCCGCCCGATCCCCTGCCGCAGCGGACCGACTGCCGGGGGTCGCCGCTGGACGACGGGCCGTCGCCCAGGCCCGGCGACGGGACGGGCGACGACGACGACGGCTGACCCGCGCCGGGATGACGCGTCGGCGGGGCGTGCAACAATCGCGGGCATGGCCGCCACCGTGTCATCCGTGAAGCTGGAGCGCCTCCACGCCGTGGTGGCGTCCACCGGGGGCGCCGTCGTGGCATTCTCCGGCGGCACCGACTCCGCACTGGTGGCCGCCGTGGCGGCTCGGGCGCTCGGCTCCAGAGCCCTGGCGGTGACCGCCGTCTCACCGTCGCTCCCGCCCGGCGAGCTGCACGAGGCGCGGAGGGTCGCGCAGGCCGTGGGCATCCGCCATCGCTCGGTGCGCACGCACGAGGTCGAGCGCGAGGCGTACCTGGCCAACGGTCCCGACCGCTGCTACCACTGCAAGACGGAGCTGTACGGTGTCCTTGAGCGCGTGGCGGCCGACGAGGCGCTCCCCACGGTCCTGTCCGGCGCCAACGTCGACGACCTGGGGGACTGGCGGCCGGGCCTGCGGGCGGCGGCGGAGCACGCCGTGCGGCATCCGCTGGTCGAGGCGGGGCTCACGAAGTCCGAGGTCAGGGAGGCGGCCCTCGAGCTGGGGGTTCCGAGCTGGGACAAGCCGGCCTCGGCCTGCCTGTCGTCGCGCATCGAGCACGGGGTGAGGATCACGGTGGAGGATCTGACGCGGGTGGGCCGGGCCGAACGGGCCCTCAAGGAGCTCGGGTTCCGGCAGGTCCGGGTCCGTGTGCACGGCGACGTGGCCCGCGTGGAGGTCGAGGCTGCCGAACTGGGCCGGCTGGCGTCGCCCGGGGTTCGCGAACGGGCCGTCCGGGTGCTCCGGGACCTGGGGTTCCGCTACGTCACCATGGACCTCGAGGGATTCCGGTCGGGCAGCATGAACCCGCCCGAAGCCGGGAACCCTGTCGGGTGAACGGGTCGCGCAGGCCGGGGCCGCGGTTCCACCTGACGTTTCCCGAGCACCTCATCGACGAACCGGTCATCCACGAGCTCGGCAAGCGGTTCGACGTCGTGACCAACATCCGCGGCGCGAACGTCGACGAGCGGTACGCATGGGTGATCGTGGAGCTCGAAGGGACCGACGAGGCGATCGGCGGCGCCGTCGCCTGGCTGATCGACAAGGGCATCACCGTGGAACGGCTGGGGGAGGGGTAGTGGGGAAGAAGCGCATCCTGTTCGTCGACAACCGGCCGGAGTTCATGCATCAGCCGGTGCTCCGGTTGCGGCTGGAGGGCTACGAGGTCGACGAGTCGACGTCGGGCGAGGACGGCCTCTCGCGGCTGCGAGACGACGACTACGACCTGCTGATGCTCGACGCGGAGCTCCCCGAGAGCGACGGCTGGGGCACCATCCGCGCCGTCCGGGACGACCCCGTCCTCGCGGAGACCAAGGTCATCGTGTTCATGGCGCCGCAGGGCGAGACCGGCAAGCTCGTCCTGGTGCCGGTGGACGGCGAGCTCCGGCGGCCGTTCAGCATGGCCCAGATGCTCGAGACGGTGGAACGGGTGATCGGGGCGCCGTAGGGCTACTTCGCCGCGGCCAGCACGCGGCCCCACGCGAACGAGTCCTGGTACCACGAGCCCGGGTCCGCGACCCGCGTGATCGTCACGCCGTTCGAACCCGAGTCGAGGGCCCAGCCCCAGCCGAGGAACAGGTCGACGTGGTCGATCGTCCCGTCGTGGTTGCTGTCGTAGAACAGCAGGTTCCCGGCCTTGGCCTTGTCGAACGGCACGCGGGCCGTCTTCGAGATCGCGTGCGACATGTCGTTCGATGAGCGCTCGTTCAGGACGTAGCCCTTGTAGGCCGGGTGGTACCTGGCGGCGTTGTACAGCGAGTCGCCCGCGCGAAGCACCCACCACATCAGCCCCGAGCAGTCGAACCCTCCGCGCGGCTGGGAGCCGCAGCAGTACCCGGGCGGCGACTTCATGTACCACTCGCCCGCGTAGATGTACGGGTAGCCCACGAACCGCATCCCGTACTCGACGACCGGCCGGAACGCCACCGGCACCGGCCCCAGGTGGATCGTCTTGTAGATCTGGACCGAGTTCTTCTCCCAGGTCTGCGAGGTGTCGATCACGTACGCGCGGTACAGCGAGTACGCGACCTCGGCGCGGTTGAGCTTGGAGCTCGGGCCAACGTTCAGGGCGACGTTCTCGGAGTGGTCGTACCGAAGGCCGAGCACCGCCCCGATCAGCCGCGTCCCGAACGTCGGTCCGTGTTTGAACACGTATCCGTCGGTCGTGTGGATCTTGTTGGCCCCGGCCACGACGTCGGACAGGCCGAGCGCCCAGATCAGCGCCCGGTGGACGACCAGGGTGGTCACGGGGTCCGTCGGATGGAAGTCGTCGCCGTCGGCGACCATCCAGCCGTTCTTGACCGCGACGTTGATGTACGGCGCGTTGGGATCGCGGGGGTTGACGTCACCGAACTTCAGGTGGGGATCGGTCGACCCCGACGGGTCGAACGCGCTCACGACGGCCTTCGCGAACAGCTCGCGCGTCTCGAGCGTCGCCGGGCGGAACGTCGAGGTGCCGTAGTCCCGCATCCAGCGCTGGGTCCCGGCGACGTAGTCGATCGACGAGCGGTCCCAGAACCCCGCAGGAACGTCGGAGAATGTGCCCGACTGGCCGGCCCCGTCGGAAGCCGCCGCCATTGAGGCCGCCGGGTTGGGATCCGTCGCCGGGTCGCCGCCGTTGACGTCGATGCCGCCCGGGACCGAGTGCCGGCCGGAGGCGAACGTCGCCCCGGCCTGCGAGACGACCAGCATGGCGATCAGGCTGAACAGCGCGAGCAGACGCCGCGTCAGGGGCCGCGGACTCATATCTCCGCAATCGGAACCCGGCCCCACGACCTTGAACGGGGCCCCGGTGCGGAAGGGGCCGGCACGCACCCGGGGACCCTACCGGGACCCTCGGGCCGAAGGCCAATCGACTGGTCAGGGGGTTGGGCTAGGACTAACGTCCCCGTCGTGGCCTTCTTCTGGCTCCTGCTCGACGCCGCCGGGGGAGTGGCGGGGGAATCGGAGGAGTTCCCCGAGCGCGCCGCCGCCGAGACCTGGCTCCAGGAGCGCTGGCAGGACCTCAGGGAATCCGGCGTCGAGGCGGTCGCGCTGCGCGATGGAGCGGTCGAGGCGTACCGGATGTCGCTCGCCGACGAGGCCTGACGGCCGCCGCGAATCAGCAGACCTGGTTCAGGAACGGGTACGGGTCGATGCCGCCGTTGATGACCGTGTACCCGTACACGCTGCGGTAGGGGTTCGGCGGGATCACGTTGGGGTGCCACTCGAAGTGGTCGTGCGTGGGGCCTCCGGCCGCGTCGCCGGTGTTGCCCACGTACCCGATGACCGTGCCCGTCGTGACGTTCCCCAGCGTCCCGTAGCTGACCATGTGCGCGTTGTAGGTCCACCCCTCCGAACCCTTCACGATGACCGCGTTGCCGCCGAGACCGTTGGGGTCGGCGTACGCGTAGCCGTCGAACGTCGCGCGGATGGGCGTTCCCTCGGGGGCCATGACGTCGTTCCCGGCGTGCGGGTGGTACCCGCCCGCGTAGCGCGGCGCGCCGAACGAGTCGCCGTAGGCGTGGGGCTGGTCGACCGGGCAGACGGCGAACGGGTGGTCGTCGGTCGTCCCGCCGCCAGGGTCGCCGCCGCCCGTCGTCCCGCCACCGGTGTCGCCGCCGCCCGTCGTCCCGCCACCGGTGTCCCCGCCGCCCTGCTGCTGTTGCTGGGCCTTGCGCGCCGCCTCGCGGGCCTTTCGGGCCGCCTCCCGGGCCGCCGCGAGCTGCTCGGCCTTCAGCTTCTGCTGGAGCTGGGCGACCAGGGAGTCCGCCTGGTCGGCCTTCGAGCGGAGGTCCGACTCGATGGCAGCCGCGTCGGCCGCCTTCGAGGCGAGGTCGGCATAGATCCCCTTCGCCTCGTTGAACTTGGCGTCGAGGGCGTTCTGCTGGTTGCCCAGGTCCTGCAGCGCGGCGGCCTGGCGTTCGCTGATGTCCTGGAGCTGGGCGCGTTCCGCGGCGAGGTCGTTGGCGTGGTTCTGGACCTGGGCGGCGAGGTCGCCGTCCAGCGCCGACAGCTGGTCGACGAACTCCAGGCGGTCGGACAGCTCGCCCACGTTGGTGGAGCCGAGGATGACGCCGAGGCTCGAGGCCGGGCCCATCTCGTAGGAGATCCGGGCCCGCTCGTCCAGCCGGTTCCGGAGCTTCGCGTACTTGGCCTTGGTCGCGGCCAGCGCCTTCTGCGTCTCGACCATCTGGCCCTTGGTGGCGTCGTAGGCGTTCTGCGCGTGGTCGATCTTCACGGCGAGGTCGTTGAGCTCGCCCTGCAGGGTGGCCAGACGGGCGCGGGCATCCGCCTCCTGCTGCTGGACCGTCGCGAGACGGGCCTCGGCGGCCTGGATCTCCTGTTCCAGGGATGCGAGCTGATGCTTGGCCGCGGCCAGATCGCCCTTCGTGTCGGCCACGGCGGGCACCACGCCGAGGAGGAGGATCGCCGCCACGGAGACGCCGATGAGACGACGTGCAGTGGCTGCCGAGCGGCCCCGGTTCGCTCGCATGAGTCCTCTACCTAACCGAGTGATCCGCGAATCGTCAACTTCCGCGACCCGCGATGTCCGAATTGCCCCGAACGCTTCGCACGCGCATCTCATCCTGCACCCGGCGGGCCAGCAGGGCCAGTTCATCCGAGATTTTGGGCTCCGGGGCCTCCGGAGCCGCCAGGCGCCGGGCGGGATCCGGCAGGCCGCCGAGGTCCTCCCGGAACCGCTCCAGGGCCGCTCCGAGCGGTTCCGAGGGCCCCAGACGCGTCCCCCGGGCCATCACGGGCACCAGCATCGGCCAGGTCCGCGCCGGGGCCGGAGCGCTCCGAAGCCCGAGCACGTCGTCCCCGGGCCGAGCGCCGCGGAACACCTGCTTGCGGCCGGGGAGCGATTCCTTGCCGGGGGAGAGCTTCGAGGTCGGCCGGCCGTCGAACTCGACCATCTTGTAGACCGTGTCGAGGGACGGCGCGTCGGCGGACACCCCGAGCCGGGTGCCCAGTCCGAACCCGTCGATCGGAGCGCCGTCCCGGACCAGCCGCTCGACGTCGAGGTCGTCGAGGCCGCCGCTCGCGAAGATCCGGACCTCCGCAAGCCCGGCGTCGTCGAGCGCCCTTCGCGCGCCCCGGGCAAGGGAGTCGACGTCGCCCGAGTCGAGCCGGATGCCCAGGGGCGGCCCCAGCCCCAGCTCGCGGATCACCCGGATCGCGGCCTCCACGCCGGCCGGCGTGTCGTACGTGTCCACGAGGAACGTGGCCCGCCCGGGAAAGTCCTCCGCGAACGCCCGGAAGGCGTCGTGCTCCGAGGGAAACGCCTCCACGTAGGAGTGCGCCATGGTCCCCACGGTCCGGAGACCGAACCGCCGGGCGGCCTCCACGTTGCTGGTTCCCGCGAACCCGCAGATCGCCGTGGTCCGGGCGACAGCCATCGCCGCGTCGGGCCCGTGGGTCCTGCGGAAGGCGAAGTCGAGGAGGTCCCGGCCGTCGGCGGCGACCACACACCGCGCCGCCTTCGACGCGAGCGTGGTCTCGAGCGTGATGCGGTTGAGCAGCGCCGTCTCCGCGAGCTGGGCCTCCGCGACCGGCGCGGTCACCTCGAGGAGGGGCTCGCCGGCGAACACGATCCGGCCCTCCGGCACGGCCCACACGTCGCCGGTGAACCGGAGGCCCTGCAGCGCGCCGAGCGACGCGTCGTCGAACCCGGCCCCGGCCAGGTACTCGAGGTCGTCGTCCGCGACGGCGAGCCCGTCGAGGTACTCGAGGCATCCGTCCAGCCCGGCGGCGACCAGGAACCCCCGCTCCGGAGGGAGGGACCGGACGTACAGGCTGAACGTGGCCCGCGCGTCCATGCCCCGCCGGCGGTAGCTCGCCGCCATGGTGAGCTCGTACAGGTCGGTCAGCAGCGCGCGGCCCATGGGTCCGCCGGACGTTAGCGAAGCGACCCGCCCCGTGCGCGGCGAGTTCGCTCGCGGATACCCCCCCGGGGTATGCTGGAGGTCGGGATGACCGCGACGATCTGGACGTCGATCGGGGACGCGCTCGGCCTCTCGTTCGGGATGTTCTGGGAGATCCTGTGGGCGCTGATCCTGGGCTTCGCGCTGTCGGGCGCCGTCGAGGCGCTCGTCTCGAAGCAGACGATGACGCGGCTGCTGCCCGACGACTCGCCGAGGTCGCTCGCCGTGGCGTGCGGGCTGGGGGCGGCCTCGTCGTCCTGTTCGTACGCGGCCGTGGCACTGGCCCGGTCGGTGTTCCGCAAGGGGGCGAACTTCACCTCGGCCATCGCGTTCGAGTTCGCCTCGACCAACCTGGTCATCGAGCTCGGGGTGATCCTCGCGCTGCTCCTGTCGTGGGAGTTCACCGCGGCGGAGTTCGTCGGCGGGCCCATCATGATCGCGATCCTCGCCGCGCTGTTCCGGGCGTTCCTCACGCCCAGGCTGGTCGCGGCGGCCAAGCAGCAGGCCGAGCTGGGGCGTCGCGGGGTCATGGAGGGCCACGCCGAGATGGACATGTCGGTGGCGGGCGGCTCGGTGTGGTCGCGGCTGCGCTCGGACGACGGCCGCACCGCCGTCAGCCACTACTTCGTCATGAACTGGGCCTCGCTGTGGAAGGACATCGCGATCGGCCTGGTCGTCGCCGGCGCGCTCGCGGCGTGGGTCCCGGAGTCGTTCTGGCAGGGGTTCTTCTTCGAGGGGCACCCGCTGGCCGCCCAGCTGTGGGGGCCGCTGATCGGGCCGCTCATCGCCATCGTGTCGTTCGTCTGCTCGATCGGGAACGTGCCGCTCGCGGCGGTCCTGTGGAACGGCGGGATGAGCTTCGGCGGCGTGATCGCGTTCATCTTCGCCGACCTGATCATCGTGCCGATCCTGAACATCTACCGGAAGTACTACGGCGGGCGGATGGCGCTGTTCCTGCTGGTGACGTCCTACGTGGCGATGGTCGCCGCGGGGTATGCGGTCGAGGTGCTGTTCGGCGTCACCGGCCTGACCCCCACGCACGAGGAGGTCCAGGGCAAGGTCGTCGACGCCATGATCACGTGGAACTACACGACCGTGCTGAACATCGTGTTCCTCGCGCTCGCGGTCGTGCTGGTCGCGCGGTTCCTGCGGACGGGCGGCCCGGCGATGCTCCGGATGATGAACGACCCGGGCCCGCACGACCACGGGTCGCATGCCCGGGACGCGCACGATCAGGGCGGCCACGAGCACGACCACCACGCCTGATGTCGCGCCCTGAGATTCGGGACCCGTTCCCGCCGCTGATCTATGCTTCGCGCGTCCGCCCGGATTCGGGTGGGACGAACCGACAGGCAAGGGGGAAGCGCATGATGCAGGGGACGGCCCAGTCGCGTCCGCCCGGCGCCGGGGGGATCATCACGGCGATCGGTGGTCTCCTCGTCCTCGTCAGCTCGTTCCCGATCTGGGGCCGGGTGGCGGAGGCGAACGGGCCGCGACACACCGACGTCAAGGCCTCCGGGATCGTCCTGATCGCGGGGATCGTGATCCTCGTGATCGGCGTGCTCCTGGTGGTGATGCGCTCACGCGGCGCGAGGATCGCCCTCGCCGTGCTCGCGATCATCGGCGGGATCCTCGCGATCCTCGCCTCGGTGGCCTACGTGGGCAGCAAGGACACGATCATCAACACGGTCGCCGACAAGGCGGCGGACGAACAGGGCGTCCCCCACAAGCCGGTGGAGGAACAGCTGAAGCAGGCCGTCGACGCGGGCACGATCACCGTCTCGACGGGCCTCGGCGCGTACCTCGCGCTCGGCGGGGGTGTGCTGGCCCTGATCGGCGGGATCGTCGGGCTGCGCAAGGGCCGCACCTCCGCGACGGCGCCGGTCGCCGCCGGCTACGGCGGCACGGCCACCGGGTTCCCGGCTGCCGCCCCCCCGCCGGCCGTTCCGCCCACCGCCCCTCCGCCCACCGGCCCGCCCCCGTCCGCGCCACCGGCGGGGCCCCCTCCGTCGGCGCCCCCCGCCGGGCCTCCTCCGTCGGGGCCGCCCGCCGGGCCGCCACCGACGGGACCTCCGGCCGGGCCGCCTCCGGGCGCTCCGCCGCCGCAGCCGCCGCCCACCGACGGCGGGGGCTCGTTCACCGGCTAGCCCGTCCGGGGGACGGGGCCCGCCCGTCGGAACCCGGAGCACTGGATGCGAACGGCGACGTTCGAGGTCGACACGCGGGACCGCCGTGTGGTCGACGTGACCGATGCGGTGGAGCGCTTCGCGGGCGACGCCGGGGACGGACTGGTCCACGTGTTCGTCCCGCACGCGACGGCCGGCGTGGCGCTCATGGAGACGGGCTCCGGCTCGGAGGCCGACCTGGAGGACGCGCTCGGGCGCCTGCTGCCGCGGGAGGACCGCTACCGGCACCGGCACGGTTCGACCGGCCACGGCGCCGACCACCTGCTCCCGGTGTTCGTGTCGCCATCGATGGCCATCCCGTGCGCGTCCGGCCGCCTGCTGCTGGGGACCTGGCAACGGGTCGTCGTGGTCGACCCCAACCGTGAGAACAACACGCGGACGGTGCGGCTGACGTTCGTGCCCGCGTAGGTCGTCCGGGATGGACTAGAGGTACTGGCCGCCGTGGTGCTCGCCGTCGGGCGATGCCGCCGGCGACGACACGGCCTGCACGTCGCGTTCGCGGAGCAGCAGGAACTCGTCCCCCGAGATCTCGACCTCCAGCCCGACCTGGGGGAGGAACAGCACGCGGTCGCCCCGCTTGACGTTGCGGACGTCGGGCCCGACCAGCGTGACCTCCCCCCACACCAGCCGCTTCGGCGCGGTGGCCGCCGTGGCGGGGATGAGCAGGCCGCTCCGGGACCGGCGTTCGCCGTCCTCGGGCTGGATCACGACCAGCCGGTCGCCGGTCAGCCGGATGTCGTCCGGTTTCGAAGCGCGGCGCTTCCGCGTCGTGGCGCGCGGCTTCGGTTCGGCTGCTCCCTTGGCGCGTGGCATCTCGAGCGATTGTATCGGCGGGTTCGTCCGATTCAGGAGCCCAGCAGCGCCGCCGCGATCCTGGCGCGGTGCTCCTGTGGCCACCCGAGCAGGGCCGACGTCCCCAGGGCCCGCTTGTAGAACCGGTGCAGGGGGTGTTCCCAGGTGAACCCGATGCCCCCGTGGACCTGGATGGCCACCTCGCAGGCCACCACCGCCGCCTCGGAGGCCTCGGCCTTGGCGGCCGCCACCGCCGCGTCCGCGTCGGGGGAGTCGTTGTCGACCGTCCAGGCCGCCCACAGGGAGAGCGAGCGGGCCCCCTCGACGGCGACGAACACGTCCGCCAGGCGGTGGCTCACGGCCTGGTACACGCCGATCGGCCGTCCGAACTGCTCGCGTTCGCCCGCGTGCTGCACCCCCATCTCCAGCGCCCGCTGGGCCACGCCGACCGCCTCGGCCGCGAGGCCGGCCAGCGCCCGACGGGTGAGGGCCTCCACGGCCTCCTCGCCCGTGGCCAGCTGACTGGCGACCGCTCCGTCCAGCGCCAGCCGCCCCATCCTCCGGGTGGTGTCCACGGTGGGCAGCGACTCCCAGCTGCCGGCGTCGCGTTCCACCGCGTAGAGGCCGGGTTCGTCGGGGGCCTCGGCCGCCACGACGACCACCTCCGCCGAGTCGAGGTCGGGGACGAACATCGCCTCGCCCGAGATCCGCCAGCCGTCCGGATGGCGCTCCGCCACGAGGTCCGGCTCGCCGTCCGTGCGCCCGAGCGCGAAGGTGCCCGCCGAGCGGCCCGTGAGGATCCGTTCGGTGAGCTCGGCCGCCTCGCCGAGGGCCGAGAGCGCGGTGACCGAGGGGAGGTAGGGACCGGGGTACAGCCCGCGCCCGAGCTCCTCGGCGACCACGGCCTCCGCGACGAACCCCATCCCCAGCCCGCCTGAGGCCTCCGGGACGGCCACGCCGGTCCACCCGAGGTCGGCGACCTCCTTCCACGCGGCGGCATCGAAGCCGCCGCGGTCGGCGATCTCCGCGACGCGCTCCGGAGGGAACTTCTCGGCCACGACCTCGCGCACCGAGGTCTGCAGGGCCTGCTGGTCCTCCGACAGCGTGAAGTCCACCGGCTACCGCCCCTTGGGCAGGGACAGGACGCGCTCGGCGATGATGTTGCGGAGGATCTCGGAGGTCCCGCCCTCGATGGTGTTCCCCCGGCTCCGGAGCTGGAGGTGCTGCCACCTCCCGTCGAGCACGGAGTGCTCCCCGCCGGAGAGCGCCGCGAACGGCCCCTCGATCTCGACGGCCATCTTCGTGAGCGCCTGGTTGGTCTCCGACCACACGAGCTTCGCGATGGACCCCTCGGGGCCCGGCACGCCGGTGGCGAGGAAGCGCGAGTACGCGCGGTAGTTCGTGAACCGCAGCGCCTGAAGCTTGGTCCACAGTCCGGCGATGCGATCCCGCACCAGCGGGTCATCGGCCGCCGCGCCGCCGTCGCGCTTGGTGGCCTTCGCCAGCTCGACGAGGTGCCGCAGGGCCACCTCGAGGCGGACGGTGAGGGCGACGCCCAGGGAGGCGCGTTCGTTCATGAGGGTGGTGATCGCCACCGTCCATCCCTGGCCCTCGAGGCCGATCACGTCGGCGGCCGGGATGCGCACGTCGGTCAGGAAGATCTCGTTGAACTCCGAGTCGCCCGTGAGCTGCCGGAGCGGCCGGACCTCCACGCCCGGGAGGTGCATGTCGAGCACGAAGTACGTGAGGCCCTGGTGCTTGGGAGCGGAGGGGTCGGTGCGGGTGACCAGGATGCAGTAGTCGGCGACGTGGGCGAACGACGACCACACCTTCTGGCCGTTCACGACGTAGTCGTCGCCGTCGCGCACCGCCCGGGTCGTGAGCGAGGCGAGGTCGGACCCGGCCCCGGGCTCGGAGAAGCCCTGGCACCAGATGTCCTCCGCCGTGAGGATCCGGCGCAGGTATCGCTCCCGCTGCGCCTCCGTGCCGTGGGCCAGGATCGTCGGGCCGGCCATGCCCAGGCCGATGACGTTGGCGTGCTCCGGTGCCTCCGACCGGGCGAACTCCTCGAGGGCGATGACCTGGTGGGAGATCGGCTGCTCGTACCCCCCGTACGCCGTGGGCCAGGTCAGCCCGACGAACCCGGCCTCGTACAGCCGCTTCGACCAGTCCCGGTAGAACGCCACCCGCTCGTCGCCCTGTGGTTCCGGGTGTCCGGGCGCTCCCCACCCTTCCGGGACGTTGGCAGCGAGCCATTCACGGAGCCCCTGGCGGAAGGCGGCCTCGTCGGGCGTGTCGCGGAAGTCCATCGGCGCGCCATCGTATCCCGACCCGGCTGACTCGCGGTCGGCGCAGGGCGGGCCGTTCGCCACCGGGTACGATGCGCGGCCGATGAACGGGCAGGAGCTGATCGACGAGGCGGTCGACGTCCTCGAGGCGTCCGACGCGATCGACCACTGGCAGTCCGACCGCGAGCGCGTCGAGGCGGAGGAGCTGCTGTCGCACCTCATCGGGCCGGACTGGACTGCGTCGGACGAGATCCCGCAGGGCGCCGTCCGGCGGTTCCGCACGCTGATCGCACGCCGGGCGACCGGCGAGCCGGTTCCCTACATCAAGGGCTACGTGGAGTTCCGGGGGCTCCGCCTGATCGCGCGGCCCGGGGCGTTCGTCCCTCGGGACTCGACGGAGTTCCTGGCCGAACAGGCCATCCGGCGGCTGCGGCGGCGTTCGAACCCGGTCGCGGTCGACCTGGCGACGGGATCGGGGCCCGTGGCGCTGGCGGTGGCGAGCGAGGTGCCGGCCGCCGAGATGCACGGTGCCGACCTCCACGCGGGCCCCGTCAGGCTCGCCCGTGAGAACGCGCGGCGCCTCGGCCTGCAGCGCGTGCGGTTCCACCGCGGAGACCTGTTCGGGGCGCTGCCCCGCCGCCTGGCCGGGCGCATCGACGTCATCACGTTCCACCCGCCCTACGTGGGCGACAAGGAGGTCCGGACGTTGCCCGCCGAAGTGCTCGCGTTCGAGCCGATGGAGTCGCTCACCGATCACAGCCCGATGGGCATGGGCCTGATCCAGCGCGCGGCCGACGAGGCGTGGGGCTGGCTCCGTCCCCGTGGCTGGTTGCTGATCGAGGTCAGCCCGGACCGGTCCCGCCGGGTCGCCACCCTGCTCCGCCGGGCCGGCTACGCGGAGGTGCGGAGCACCAAGGGCGGCATCGCGGTGACCCGGGTGCTCACCGCCCGCGCCGACCCCCGGTAGCGCCGCGTCAGCTCTCCTCTGCCGCGGTCTCGGCGCTCCCGACCTGGCGCTGCATGGCCTGGAACTCCGTGTCGACGTCCGGCGAGGGTCCCTTCTTGAGGAACACCATCGTCGCCAGGAATCCGAGCAGCGACATCATGCCCCCCCAGAAGAACGCCGCATGGTACCCGTCCAGCAGGAACGGCTTCGCCCTCGGGTCGAACTGGCTCGTGATGCCGTTCTCCACCAGCAGCGGCGTGTATCGGGAGACCGCGATCGTCAGCAGGATGGCCACGCCGAGCGCCCCGCCGATCTGCTGCGAGGTGTTGATCAGCCCGGAGGCGACGCCGGCCTGGTCGGGCTTGACGCCCTGGAGCGCGGCGATGGCGTCCGGCACGAAGGCGAACCCCAGCCCGAGCGCCCCGATGATGAACCCGGGCAGCAGGTCGGTCATGTAGCTGCCGTTCACGGGTGCCCGGCTGAACCACAGCTGCGCGGCAGCCACCATGATGAGCCCGGCGGCGAGAATGTTGCGGATCCCGACCTTCGTCACGAGCGCCTGCGAGATCCCCGCCGCGACGATGGTCATCACGCCGAACGGCACGTACAGCAGCCCCGTCTTCAACGCGGAGTAGCCGAGGATCCCCTGCATGTAGAACGACAGGAACAGGAACATCGAGAAGACGCCGGCGCCCACCAGGAACCCGACCACGTTCGCCCCGGAGAGCGTCCGGTTCCGGAAGATCGACAGTGGGAGGAGCGGCTCCTTGCTGCGAGCCTCGTTGACCACGAACCCGACGAGCAGCAGGACGGCGGCGGCGAACAGCAGCAGGCTCCGTGCCGAGGTCCAGCCGTGATCGAGGGTCCCGACGAGGGCGTAGACCAGCAACATCAGGCCCGCGGTGACCGAGACCGCCCCGGCAACGTCGTACCGGCGCACCTCGCGCTCGATCTTGCTCTCCTGCAGGACCCGGAGGCTCGCGATCAGCACGATGACGCCGACCGGGACGTTGATGAAGAAGATCCATCGCCACGAC
>DATBHM010000204.1:0-2762 GCA_036557505.1 Actinomycetota bacterium
AACCGAACGCCGCTCGTATTGGTCCCCAGCGGATCGGCGTCGGCGCAGTCCCCGGCCCACAGCTGGTACCCGTCCGCATACGGGAACAGGTTCGAGACCGTCCTCGACGCACCCGAACCCGCGACCGCCTTCGTCCCCACCGGGATCAGATGGGAGTTGCCCAGGCTGACCGCCACGGCCGGCACGGCCGATCCACCGACGCCCTGCAGGGTGGCGTTGATGGTCGAGGCCTGGTCGTAGTCGAACTGCACCGCGGTCGTCGCGCCGACGGAGACGGTGGCGCTGGCGCTCGGCGAGACCGTCCCCTGGCCGTCGACGTAGCCCGAGTTGTTCAGCGTCACCGTGTACGACCCCGCCTGGACGAAGGCGAAGAACGCGCACCCGTCCTCGGTGGTGACCTGCGTGCTGGTTCCGCTGGGCCCGGTGATCGTCACCGATGCTCCCTGGGACGGCAGTGCGTCCCTGGTCAGCACCTTCACCGCGATGCCCCCGGTGTTCGGGTCGTAGGTCCCGACGGGCGGTGCGATGACCGTCTGGCTGCGCACCGGCTGGACGCCTTGCATCTGGTTCCAGCTCACCCGCACCGTCACGCGGAGGTAGGCGACCGAGGCGGTCGGGCCGTCGCACGGACCGGTGGTGGCGCTGGCCGAGACCCAGGAGCTGAATCGCTTGATGGTGTAGACAGCCCCGTCCACCGTCTGCGACTTCGTGATGGTGCCGGACGCGAGCGTCGTGAAGTCCGAATTGCGCACTGTGTCCATCTCCTGGGCCGCGAGGTCCGCGGCCACGCTCCGCTGACGGTCGTTCCGCGTCATGTCGAGCGTCGTGTTGATCCCGATCACGGCGGCCGACATCACGATCGCCAGCAGTGACATGGCGACCAGAAGCTCGATGAGCGTGAATCCCCCTTCCCCCGACGGGGGCGGGGGGGCGACGTCGACGGCCCTGGGCATCTCCACCGGGGTTTCGACGGATGAGCGACCAAGGTTGAGCAGGCACGGGCAGAATCGTCCGCTTGCCGTGTCCCGATGGCCCGTCGGACCTGCAGCTACCCGAATGTGCTTAGGTCGTCGGCACTACCCGGCCCGCGGTGCGCGGGCCCATCCCAGGCACGCCGGCGCCGGGCCCGGGGACGAGACGACGCCCGTCAGGCCCAGGACGGCGCCCCGTTGTTCCCGAACCGCGTCAACGCCTGCAGGCTCCCCCCGTCCGGATGCATGGCCCAGATCTGCAGCGTGCCCGGCCGCGTCGTGGCGAAGGCGAGCCAGGCGCCGTCCGGCGACCACGCGGGGTTCGCGTCCATCCAGATGCCCGTGCCCCCGCCGGCCAGCCGTCCGGCCGGCGGGCTGATCGCCACCTGCCCCGCGCCGTCGGCGTTCATCACGAACAGGCGGGGCGGCCCGAACCGCGAGCTGGTGAACGCGATCTTCCGGCCGTCCGGTGACCATGCCGGATCGGTGTCCTCCTTGGGCGCGGAGGTCAGCCGGCGGAGGTGCGAGCCGTCGGGGTGCATCGTGTAGATGTCCTCGTTCCCGGCGACCTCGCTCTCGAACGCGATCAGGCGCCCGTCGGGAGACCAGGCCGGCGACCCGTCGAGGCCGGCGTTCGTCGTCAGCCGCGTCTGATCGGTTCCGTCGGCGTTCATGACGTAGATCTCGGCGTTGTCGTCGCGGAGGCTCTCGAACGCGATGCGGGACCCGTCCGGCGACCACGTCGGGTGGTAGTCGTCGGCGGTGTTCGTCGTCAGACGGACCGGTGTGCCGCCCCCCGCGGCCATGACGAAGACGTCGCTCCTGCCGAACCTCGTCGAGGCGAACGCGATCCGGGTCCGGTCGAGCGACCACACGGGCCACGAGTCGATGGCGTCGTCGTCCGTGAGGCGCGTCTCCCGGCCGCCGTCGGCACGCATCGAGTAGATCTGCAGGAACCCGACCCGGTCGCTGGCGAACACGATGGAGTCCAGCGGCGACGTGGACAGGTGGCGGAGCGCGGCGGACCCGTTCGGCGTCCTGCCCGGCGTGCGCGTCCGATGGGCGGTGTGGGTGGGCGAGCTGCAGGCGGCCGCCACCACCAGGATCGCTGCGAGGATCGACCGGGCGTGCCGGGGAAGGACTGCCACCGTGCGGTCAGACTACCTCCGGCCGGGGGTCGACACACTCACGACTCCTCCCGGACGTACGGCGTTCCGAGGGCCGCCGGCGTCCCCAGTCGCCGCCGCACGGACCCCACGGAGACCAGGACGAGCGCGACGATCGTCATGAGGTACGGGAGGGCGCCCCAGAAGTCGGACGGGATGGCCGTGACGCCGTGGGCCTGGAGATCGAACCCGATCCCGGAGAACGCCCCGAACAGGTACGCGCCGAGCAGGAGCAGCTCGGGGCGCCAGAACGCGAAGATGACGAGCGCGATCGCGATCCAGCCGGCCCCCGCGGTGAGCCCGTCGATCCAGTTGTGCTGGATCTGCAGCGTGAAGCAGGCGCCGGCGATCCCGGCCAGCGCCCCGCCGATCAGCGTGTGGACGTAGCGGTACCGCGTGACGTTGATGCCCATGGCGTCCGCCGCCTGGGGCGCCTCCCCCACGGATCGCAGGTACAGCCCGGCGCGGGTGCGGTACAGGTAGAGGATCGAGACGACCACCACGATCCACGACAGGTACACGAGCGCGCTCTGGTGGAACAGGATCGGCCCGACGACGGGGACACCCTTCAGCCCGAACAGGTTGATCTCGTTGAACTGGTGCTTCCCGGCCACGCCGCCCAGGT
>DATBHM010000205.1:0-24217 GCA_036557505.1 Actinomycetota bacterium
TTGGCGCGCGTCGAGGGGGGCACGGCGATCTCGTCGCTGGTGCGGCGCTTCGCCTCCCTGGAGCTCGCCACCGACGAACCCACCTGGCGCGACACGGTGACGCTGCGCGCGCTCCGGTCCCTGCCCGTCGCGGCGACGTGAGCGCCCAGGCCGTCCACGCCGGGAGGCGTCGGCGCCCCTCGGGCGAGCCCCCGCCGCTGGCGAGGCCCGCGTCGATCGCGCCGGCGGTGTGGACCCTGGTGGCCGTCCTGGTCGTGGGGACGGCCATCGCGATCGCGGCCCAGTCGACCGATTCCGTGATCACGCCGGCCCAGGGTCTGCTGGCGAGGTTCGCGGACATCCGGTCGGCTGCGCTGACCGACGCGGCCAAGGCGATCGACGCGCTGACGTCGTTCACCGCGGTGATGATCCTCCGGGTGGCGTGCGTCGCCGTGCTGCTGATGGTCGGCCGGATCCGGCACCTCGTCGTGTTCCTCGGGACCCTCGTCGCCACCGACTGGGTGGTGAGCCGGGCGCTGTTCGTCCCCCTGCCGAAGCCGTCGGTCCCCTCGCTGGTGGCGGCGACGTACACGTTCCCGTCGCGGCCGGTGTCCGCGCTGGCGATCACGCTGTTCGCGGCGTGCTTCGTCCTGGCGCCGGCCGGCCGCGTCCGGAGCGTCTCGTTCTGGGTCGGCGCGTTCGTGGCCGCGCTGGTGATCCTGTCGGGGCTGTACCTGGCGACCGGGTACCCGTTCGCCATGGTCTACTCGGCCGTGCTCGCCCCCGCAGTCGCAGCGGTGGCATTCCGGTGGTGGACCCCCGACGACGGGTTCCCGGTGCGCTACCGACGGGGCGGCACCGCGGCGCATCTCGACCTGTCCGGCGAGCGGGGTCGGGCCGTGATCCGGGCGATGGCCGACCAGCTGGGGCTGGTGGTGACGAAGGTGGAGCCGTTCGGGCTCGAGGGCTCGGGTGGGTCGTCGCCGCTGCGCATGACGCTCGAGGACGGCACGCGGGTGTTCGGCAAGATCTACTCGACCGGCCACGTCCGGGCGGACCGGTGGTACCGGATCGGGCGGACGATCCTGTACGGCAACCTCGAGGACGAGACGCCCATCGGCTCCGTTCGTCGGCTGGCCACGTCCGAGGACTACGCCCTGCGGTTCCTGCACGACCAGGGCGTGGCGGTGGCCGCGACCTACGGCGTGGTGGAGCTCACCCCGAACGCCGAGTACATGATCGTGATGGAGTTCTTCGAGGGATCGAAGAACCTCGGCGACTCCGAGATCGGCGACGCGGTCATCGACGAGGGGGTCCGGATGGTACGGACGTTCTGGGACGTGGGCGTCGCCCACCGGGACGTCAAGCCCGCGAACCTGCTGGTCCGCGATGGCCACCTGCAGCTGGTGGACGTGTCTGCGCTGGAGATCCGGCCGTCGCCGTGGCGGCAGGCGGTCGACCTCGCCAACATGCTCCTCACCCTGTCCCTGCGCACGGACGCCGACCGCGTGTACGCGCGGGCGACCGGGGTGTTCACCCCCGATGAGATCGCCGAGGGCCTCGCCGCCTCGCGGGGCCCGACCATCCCCAGCGAGCTCGCGGCGAAGATGAAGGCGGACGGCCGTCCCCTGCTGGAACGCCTCCGCGAGCTGGCGCCGGCCCGTGCGAGCGTCTCTGTCCAGCGATGGGGCGCCCGGCGGCTGGTCACGATCGGACTGGCGCTCGTGGGGACGCTGGTCCTGGTCGGGCTGTTCGTCGACTCGCTGCGGGCCGGGCTGACCTAGCCCCCCGACGGGAGCAGCGTGGAGATCACCATGCCCAGCCCCAGGCCACCGATGAGGTCGTGGGGGAGGTGGGCCCCGACGTACATGCGCCCGAACCCGACGGAGGCGACCACCGCGGCCAGGCCGGGCCTCGCCCAGCCGGGGAGATCGTCGGCGGCGACGAGCGCCAGGGTGGTCGCCACGCAGGCGTGGCCGGAGACCCACCCCAGGTCGCCGGCGATGCCCTCGCGGATCCGGCAGGACCCGAGCACCTGCTCCGGCCGCTCCCGCCCGCCGATCGGCTTGAGCGCCTTTGCCCCGTACCAGGCCAGGAGGCCCCCGACGAGGAGCCGTACCGCCAGGCTGCGACGACCGGCCAGCGCCGCGACGGCGGCCGCACCCGGGACCGTTCCGAGGGTGCCGGCCTGCATCACGACGCGCACGGGGATCCGCCAGGAGTCCGGCGCGTCGTTGGCGCGGCGGAACACCCGCTCCTCCCACGGGGCGATGCCGGGCTTGCGGACCTCACCCAGGCTGACGGCGATCATCGCCGTCCCGGCCGCGGCTCGGGCCAGGCGACGCCGCGTGCGGGAGGTCACGTCTCCGCGGCTCCGGCGGCGGTCGCAGGGGGAGCGCCAGGTTGCACGTCGGGGATCCGACCCGCGAAGAACAGCGCGATCAAGGCGAACAGCGCCAGGATGCTGAGGGAGGCCCGGAGGCCGTCCAGTCGCGCGGACGAGTAGTCGTCGGCGACCGCGGAGGCCTGCTGGGGAGGAACGCCGGCCTTGTCGAGCGCCGTCTGCAGGTCCTTGTCGGAGACGAACGGAATCCCGCCGGAGAGCTGGACCGACGCCTTGTTCGCGAGCTCCCGGTTCACCGCGGGGTCGTCCTGCAGCGCGCCCAGGAACGACGCCGTCAGAGCCGAGATCAGGACTGCCCCCGCGAGGGCGGTCCCGATCGAGGCACCCAGATTGGTGAACGTGTTCTGGAGGCCGCCCACCTCGCCGCTCTGCTCGTCGGGCACGGCGGAGACGGTCACGCTCCCGAGCTGCGAGGCGAGCGCACCGACCCCCAGCCCCGCGAGGAGCATCGGCCAGGTCACGATCTCGGGCCCGGCCCCGGCGTCGAGGGCCAGGATCATGACCACGATGCCGAAGAACAGCGCCAAAAACCCGACCCGCACCACGAATCGGGGCGAGGCGTTCGGCCAGACCTTCGGCACGCCGACCGCCGCCAGCAGGAGCGTGACCGACAGCGGCAGCAGCCGGACCCCGGTGGCGATGGCCGACAGGCCGAGCGCGACCGACAGGAACAGCGGCACCGTGAAGAACAGCCCCGCCTGGAGCAGGAACTGGAACAGGAACGCCGCGAGACCGGAGCGGAGCTGGGGGACCTTCATCATCGCGGGGTCGATCAACGAGGCCTTCCCCGCAGCAAGACGCCGCCGTTCCCACACCATGAAGGCGCGGACCACCGCCGCGCCGCCGATGATGAGCCAGACGACCGGCGACATGCCGATCCACTCGGGGGCGCCCTCCTTGGGCTGCACGAACCCCCACGTCCCGGACCGGAGGATGCCGTACACGATCATGCCGAGCCCGAGCGCCGAGAGCCCGGTGCCCACGAGGTCGAGTCGCGCGTCGCCCTGCGGCGGCGTGTCGGCGATCCGACGGGTCAGCGCGAGGATGATCAGCACCACGATCACCTCGCCGGCGAACACCCACCGCCACGACGCGTACGTGGTGAACAGCCCGCCGATCAGCGGCCCGGCGGCCACGGCGATGGCGCCCGCCGACGCGATCAGCCCGTAGGCGCGGGGGCGTTCGGTCTGTACGAAGTTCGACGCGACCAGGGCGACGATGGCCGGCATGATCAGCGCGGCGCCGACCCCCTCCAGGAACGACCACCCGATCATGAGGATCGCGAGGTTGGGTGCGATCGCCGTCGTCAGCGAGCCGCAGCCGTAGATCACGCACCCGATGGCGAACGCCCGCTTGCGTCCGAGGATCTGGCCGACCTTCCCGCCGGTGATCATCAGGGTGGCCATGACGAGCGTGTAGGCCGTGATGGCCGTCTGGATGCCGGTCACGGTGGTGCCGACGTCGTTGGCCACGGTGGCGATCGACACGTTCATGACCGAGCTGTCCAGGGTCATGAGGAACTGCGCCGCGGCGAGCGTCAGCAGCACCCCGCCGGCGGCCGCCGATGCGGCGGACGCCGCGGACGCGGTCGCCGGCGTCTCACCGGCCGTGCTCGGCATCAGACCTCCCCCCGTTCCCCGCGATCGTGGATCGGACGAACGAGGAGCCCCGAGCCGACGAGCCCGGGGCTCCCCGCGCGCAACGCCATCAGATCCCGAGGATCTGCTTCTTCTTCGCTGCGAACTCCTCGTCCGTCAGGAGCCCCTGCTCCTTGAGCTCCGCCAGCTTCTTGATCTCGTCGACCGCGACGTCGGTCCCCTGGTCGGCGGCGGCGTAGGCCGGCGGGGGCGGAGCCGCCTGCTGCTGATACGCCTGCTGCTGCTCGTTGGACTGCTGCTGGTCGTACTGCTGCTGCTCGTAGGCGGCCTGGTCCTTCTCGTCGAACTTGCGGGCCTGCCGCCTGGCCACCCGGCCCGACACGGCCGTCGCCGTGCCGGCGACCACCGCGGTGCGGGCCACGCCCCGGACGAGTCCCGGGCCCCTCCGTCGCATCATCATGAGGCGTCCTCCTTCCCAGCCTCGGCCGCCCAGTCGATGGCGGCCTGGAGCACCTCGTGCGGGATGCGGTCGTGGTCGAGGAGCTCGCCGTCGGCTTCCCGGACCGCATCGGCGAACTTCGTCGCCCACACGTTCTCCCACACGAGCATGGCGGCGGAGGTGTTCGGCTCGAGCTCCTCCCCGATGTCGTGCAGGTCCTGCTCGCTGATCAGGTCGGCGCCGCCCGAGCCCACGCCGTCGAAGGCCCTCGCCTCGTCGTCGTCGAGGTCGGTCAGCTCGTACCCCAGCACGTTGCCGTCGTCGTCCTTCGTCACGAACGCGAGGTCCATGATGCGGATGGTTCCCGCGTCCACGAGGTCGGCCAGCGCGGGCGCGATCTTCCCCGTGAACTTGTTGCCCGGGAACGCCAGCACGACGTACTCCACGGGTCCCAACGTCATCGACGTCCTCCCTTCCTCGTCCCGTTCCGGATGCCGGACTCGGGGTCAGCCCACCCTGACCATGGCCCGGCGCTTGAGCTCCTCGTACTCCTCGGCCGAGATCGTCCCCGCGTCGCGGAGCTTGGCGAGCTTGGCGATCTCGTCGGCGGCCGAGTAGCCCTCGATACGGTCCTGGACCGCCTGGGCCTGCTCCATCATCTCCTTGTCCTGCGCCGTCATCTTGGGCCGGGCGATCATGTAGATCAGGATCCCGAGGAACGGCAGGATCACGATCAGGATGATCCATCCCGCCTTCGCCCATCCGTGGATGTCGTTGCGCCGGAAGATGTCGGCGAAGACCGTGATGAAGATCCAGATGAACATGAACCAGAAGAAGAAGATGAACATCGTCCACAGGAAGTTGCCGAACGTGTAGTCGGCCAGCATGTGCCCTCCCCCTTTCCGTCGAGCGGTCGTCTGACGTCGTCGCGGCACCGCCGCGAACTGCTCACGCCACGAAGGTCCCCCCTGGCATCCGCGACGCGTTCACCGTGCGCTCCTCGCCACCTGGCGGAACCGGCCGAGCGACTCCTCCAGGTCGTGCAGGCGCGACGACAATACCCGCGACGCGTCCGCCGAGTCCGGCATCTGGACACGCATGTGGATTCCCTCGCGAAATGATCCCAGGCTCGTCGCCAGGTCGCTCGTGGCCATCCGGGCCGGCTCGTTCGGCGCCCCCACCTCCAAGCCGGCCACGGCCTCCGCGACGTCGCCAACCATCCACTCCGCGTCGCCGAGCCGCTCGATCGCCTCCGGCGAGAGCGTGAGGCGGACGGCGAGCGCCGGCGCCAGCCGGTCGTGCAGCGCGACCCCGCGCGAGTACAGCTCGGCCGCCCTCGACTGCCAGCCCCTCGCCGCATGGGCCCGCTGGCGGTGCCGGTTGACCACGACGAACACGACCGCGGCGACGGCCACGACGAGCGGGATCCAGACCCACCAGGTGGCGAGGGCGGTGGTTCCGACCGCCTGACCGGGATCGCCCCCCGCGTTCACGTCGCACCGGGCCCCGTCCGACCATGGGCGGCGTCGGGCCACCGGCGAACCGGCGCCGGCAACGCCCTGACGCGCGTCCCCGGATGCGAGGCGCGGAACGATTCCGACACGCCGCCGAGTATTCGAAGGGCGTTCCTGCGAGTCGTCACCCGGTCGGGGTGAATCACCCGGGTGATTCGGCGGGGGTGTGATGACCCCGCGGGACCCGCGCTCGAATACTGGTCCCGATCGCACCGCCGGTTGCCGAAAGGAGCGGAGTGATGGCGGATCGCAGGGAGCCGACCGGATGGGTCGGGTGGGCGATCTTCGCCTGCGTGCTCATCATCCTCGTCGGCGGGTTCAACATCATCTACGGGCTGGTCGGCGTCTTCGACGACCAGCGCCTCGTCACGACCCGGAACGGGCTGCTCGTGTTCGACACGACGACGTGGGGCTGGATCCTGCTGATCATCGGCGTCGTGCAGGTGTTCGCCGCGCTGGCCATCTTCTCCGGACGGGTGTGGGGCCGGATCGTCGGCATCCTCATGGCCGGGCTCAACGCGTGGGCACAGCTCACGATCCTCGAGGCACAGCCGGTCTGGTCGTCGCTGATCATCGCCGTCGACGTGCTGGTGATCTACGCGCTCGCCGTGCACGGCAGGGAGATGGCATCGATCGAGTGACCCGACGCCCGTCCCACCAACCTGCCCGCCCGACCCCGCAACGAAAGGAGCACGGATGGCAGACGAGATGGACACCCCCGTCCTCGACCTGCTGACGGTCATGACGGCGGCATCGCTCGAGGCGTCGAGCCTCGACCCCGAGACGCTCATGCTCGTTCGGATCGCGGCCCTGGTGGCGGTCGGGGCGCCGCCGTTCTCCTACATGGCGAACCTCGGGGTCGCCAGCGAGCTGGACGTGGACCCCGAGAAGGTGCAAGGCGTCCTGACGGCCGTCGCGCCGATCGTGGGCACGACGCGGGTGGCCGAGGCCACCGGGAACATCGTCCGGGCCCTGTCGATCGCGATCGAGACCGCGGAGCTTGAGGAGCTGGCCGAGGAGGCCGACCTCGACGAGCTCGACGACGAGGACGACGCCTAGCGGAGGGGAACCGGGGCGCGGTTCGTGCCGGCCCGGGGGCCGGCCGGACCGCGCCCGACGCCGAGGGCCGTCAGATCAGGTCGAGACGCCGGGCCTCGTCGACGGCCACTCGCCGGGACGGCGCCTGGAGCTTCTGATAGATGTGGCGCGTGTGCGTCTTGATCGTGTTGATCGAGACGAACAGCCTCGCGGCGATCTCCCCGAGGGACAGATCGGTCGCGAGCAACCGGAGGACGGCGATCTCCGAGGCCGTCAGGGCCTCCGGGAGATCCTGACGGGTCGCGCGCGGCCGGGTCCGCGCGTCGAGCGATGCGAACCCCTGCCGCAGCGTTCCCGAGTCCGAGCATGCGCCGAGGCTCTCGTTGGCCGCGCGTAGGAGGTCGCGGCATCCGGCCACGTCGCCCAGGGACAGCCGAACCCTGGCACCGAGCAGCGCCGTGAGCGCCGGGATGATCGAGCGCCCGTACGGCGCGGCGAGCCGGAGCGCCTCCGCCATCTCGGACTCGACCGCATCGGGATCCGATCGAGAGAACGCGATCGCGGATGCCATGTGCAGCGGCGCGAGGATCGGGTAGTCGACGACGTCGTACTCATCCATCAGGCGGCGGGCCTCGATCGCGAGCTGGTCGCCCACCATCGGGTCGCCGACATCGTGCTCGAGCAGCGAGAGGAACGTGAGGGCGAGCATCTCGACCGCCGGCCGGGGCGCGGTCGCCGACTGGATGCGCGCGGCCTCCAGGTTGGTCCGGGCCTCGGCGAGGTGCCCGGCCACGTACTGGTTGATCCCGAGGGCGATGAGGCCGGCGCTGTGCCACTCCGATTCGGGCCGCTCGAGCTCGACCACCCGCCGGGAGGCCCGGAGTGCCGCGCCCACGTTGCGCACCGGGTGCGACAGGACCAGCTGGCGGATCGACTCCACGGAGGAGAACCCGTCGGGGAGCGGCCCCGACGCGGGCAGCCGCTCGGGGATCCTCGAGGCCCAGACCTCGGCCATGTCGAACTCGCCGCCGTACACGAGGAGAAAGGCCGCGATCGCGCACAGGTGGGGGTCCTGCCGGACGCGTTGCCAGGGGAGGGACTGGAACCACGACCACACCGTGGCCCGATAGCCGCTCCGGGCGACGACGACCCAGTTGGACTTGACGAGCCCGACGGCCATCTCCTCGTCGCCGGCGGCGAGCGCGTGGTGCACCGCCTCCATGACCGTCCCGTGCCGCTGGTGCCACAGGCTGGCCCGCCGGTGGAGCTCGGCCAGCTCCGACGGGATGAGGCGCGCCGCCTCCGAGCGCAGCATGTCGCGGAAGAGCAGCTGGTACCGGTACCACTCGTCGACGTCGTCGAGCGGCACGACGAACAGGTTCGACCGCTCGAGGTCGCCGAGCATCAGGGAGGCGCCCTCGGTCCGGCTGACCTCGTCACAGAGTCCTGGAGACAGGCGGTCGAGGATCGACGTCCGGAGCATGAACTCCCGGATGGGTTCCGGCTGCCGGTGCAGCACCTCGTCACGCAGGAAGTCGGCGACGTGACGATGGGTGCCGCGGAAGTCGCTCGCCACCCGTTCGGGGCCTGAGGCCAGGTACATGCCGCCCAGGTAGACGCCCGTCGGCCACCCCTCCGTCGCCTCGTTCAACGACGCCAGGTCGGCCTCGTCGACGTCGAGGCCCATGCGCTTGTCGAGGAGCGACCGGGCCTCGTCCTCCGTGAACCGGAGATCGTCCGCGGAGAGCTCCGTCAGCTCACCCTGCGCTCGCAGCCGGCCGATGCGGAGCAGGGGGGCCGACCGGGTCGCGATCGCGACGTGGAGCGGGCCCGAGAGGTTGTCCAACAGAACCCCCATCCAGTGCTGCGTCTCCGGCTCCTGCATGGCGTCGAGGTCGTCGATGACGAGCGTCGCGCGGTGTGGAAGCGCCGCGATGTCGTTGAGCAGGGCCGGCATCGCCTCCGCCACCTGGTCGCCCGCCATACCCCCGAGCCGGCGACGGGCCTGTCGCCCGAAGCGCGGGTCGACGGATCGGAGGGCCTCGATCACATAGAACAGGAACGTCGCCGGGTGCTGGGAGTCCTCGGCCAGCGTCACCCACGCGAACGGCATCCGTCGGGCGTCCTCCCGGGCCCACTGGGCCAACAGGATGGTCTTCCCGTACCCGGGCGGCGCCGACACGACCGTGAGGGGGCGCTTGGCGCCCTCGCGGAGCAGGCTCAGCAGCCGGAGGCGCCGAACCCAGGGGACCCGCGGCGCCGGGGGCCGGAGTCGCGATTGGACAAGCAGCGGCCCACCGTGGCGGGCGGCGGGTTGTTCGGGGCGCCTGGTCTGCATCTATCGGCTGGTCGCCCCGCCAATGGCGGGGAAGACCGCCCCAGACTACCGCACGGACATGGCCTCCCGGCCACGCCATATGAACGGATTGCGTCGGCTATTGGGTCACAATTGGGGCATGGCCGCTTGCCCAGGCACCCCCTAGGCCTCCGCTGGGCTTCGGAACCCGGCTATCTGGCCCGGCCGGGCGCTCGCCGCTTCCCGCGGACGGCCCCCCAGATCGCGAGCACGATGATCGCCCCCACGATCGACCCGATGATGCCGCTCGCACGAATGGCGATGCCGTCGCCCGCGATGAGGCTCGCGATCAGCCCGCCCACGAACGAGCCGACGATCCCGGCGACGAAGGCCTCCGCCCAGTTGGTCTGTCGCCCGAGGATGAGCTGGGCGACCCACCCGACCGCCATGCCGAACACGATGATGAACAGGATCAGCATCAGAGCCCTCCTTCCACGTCCCGACCCCACTGCAGGCTCTGTGGGAGCTGGGCGACGCAGTCGCCGATCGCACCGGAGAGCGAGTTCCCGTGGCCATCCGATCGGTTCCCGGCACTCACGTTGTCCTCCCCCCGACGGTCCGCCCCGGACTCGACCCCCAAGGGGGCGAGCATGGCACAGCCTGACGCGGACGTCGCGCCCCGGCGTCACCCTCCGTGACCGGATCACCCGGGTGATTCGAAGGCCGGGTGACGACCGCCGAACCATCCCTCCGGCATGCTGGCATGCGACTACGGAACGGTGCAGACTGCCTCCGACGACGAGGCGGATCGAGCGGGAGGAGGCGGGGTAGGTGCTGGCTGCGTACGACTGGACGTTCGGGTCCGTGCTGTGGGCCATGCTGGTGTTCTTCTTCTGGTTCATCTTCATCTGGATGTTCATCGCCGTGTTCGCGGACATCTTCCGGCGCAACGACATCCACGGATGGGCCAAGGCGGGGTGGATCGTCCTGATCGTGATCCTGCCGTTGCTCGGCATCCTGATCTACATGATCGCGCGGCCGAAGATGACGGCGCAGGACAAGGAGATGATGGATCAGTACCAGGAGACCCAGCGCCGCGCGTCCGGTTACTCCGCGGCGGACGAGATCGCCAAGGCGCAGGAGCTGAAGGCGAGCGGGGCGATCACCGACGAGGAGTTCGAGGCGATGAAGCAGCGGGCCCTCGGCTAGCGCCAGACCGAACCGACCCAAATCCCCACGAACCCGGGACTCCCGAGCGCATGTCCCGGGTTCGTCGTTCCTCCCCCATACACTGGTGACGTGGAACGGCGGATCTTCGGTCTCGAGAACGAGTACGGCGTCACGTGCACGTTCCGCGGGCAGCGGCGCCTGTCGCCGGACGAGGTGGCCCGGTACCTGTTCCGCCGCGTCGTCCACTGGGGCCGCTCGTCGAACGTCTTCCTCGAGAACGGCGCGAGGCTGTACCTCGACGTCGGCTCCCACCCGGAGTACGCGACGCCGGAGTGCGACAAGGTGCCCGACCTCGTCGCCCACGACAAGGCGGGGGAGCGGATCCTCGAGGCGCTGCTCTCCGCGGCACAGCTCCGGCTGCACGAGGAGGGCATCTCCGGCGAGGTGTTCCTGTTCAAGAACAACACCGACTCCGCGGGCAACTCCTACGGGTGCCACGAGAACTACCTGGTGGCCCGGCAGGGGGAGTTCGCCCGGATGGCGGACGTCCTCATCCCGTTCTTCGTCACGCGGCAGGTGTACTGCGGGGCCGGGAAGGTCCTCCACGGCCCGCGGGGGGCTCAGTACTGCCTCAGCCAGCGCGCCGAGCACATCTGGGAGGGCGTCTCGTCGGCGACGACGCGGTCGCGCCCGATCATCAACACCCGGGACGAGCCGCACGCCGACGCCGAGCGGTTCCGCCGACTCCACGTGATCGTCGGCGACTCGAACATGTCGGAGTGGACCAACCTCATGAAGGTCGGCATCACCGACCTGGTCCTGCGCATGGTCGAGGAGAACACCGTCATGCGCGACCTCACCCTGGAGAATCCCATCCGGGCCATCCGCGAGATCTCGCACGACATGTCCTGCCGCAAGCGGGTCCGCCTGGCGAACGGCCGGGAGCTGTCCGCGATCGACATCCAGAACGAGTACTACGAGCGCACCGCGCGGTTCCTCGAGCGGCGTGGCGGGGACGCCCTCTCCCGACGCCTCCTGCAGGAGTGGCGGACGGCGCTCGACGCGCTCGCCGCCCAGGAGCCCGAACGGCTGGTCCGCAGGGTCGACTGGGTCACCAAGCACGTCCTCATCGAGCGCTACCGGGCCAAGCACGGCCTGCAGCTCGCGAGCGCCAAGGTCGCCCTGATGGACCTGGCGTACCACGACGTGAACCGCGACCGCGGGCTGTACTACCTGATGGAGCGCCGGGGGAAGGTCGACCGGGCCGTGGACGAGAAGGACGTGACCCGGGCCATGCGCGAGCCGCCGCAGAGCACCCGGGCGCGGCTCCGCGGGGAGTTCATCCGCCACGCAAAGCAGCGCCGGCGCGACTACACGGTGGACTGGGTGCACCTGAAGCTGAACGACCAGGCCCAGCGGACGGTGCTGTGCAAGGACCCGTTCAAGTCGGTCGACGAGCGCGTGGAGCAGCTCATCGCCCACATGTGAGCGGGCGCGCCGGCGTCAGGCGGTCGCCGCGGCGGGTTCGACGACGGCCGGGCCCTCGGCGAGGTCGCGCTCGATGGAGCGGGACGTCACCGGGGAGGAGAGCACGATCGAGGTCACCGTCTCGCCGTAGGGCATGAGGCGGTCGATGAGCTCCTGGAGGTGCTCCACCGATCGGAGCGCGACCTTCATGCTGTACGACTCGGCCCCGGTGATCCGGTGACACTCCAGCACCTCGGGGTATTCGCTCACGATGCGGCCGAGCTCGAGGCAGTTCACCCCGCGATGGGTGACCCGGATGACGGCCGTGAGGGGCAGCCCGACGCGGGCGTGGTCGACCTCGAGGCGGTAGCCGCGGATGATCCCGGCCTCCTCCATGCGCCGCACGCGGTCGGCCACGGCGGGCGGCGTCAGCCCGACCCGGCGCCCCAGCTCGGAGAACGAGAGCCGCGCGTTCTCCTGGAGCTCGCGGAGCAGGGCCCACCCGATGTCGTCGAGTTCCTGCGCCGGTTCCAAAGTATTCCGCCTCCTCGAACTTCATTTTGTGATTCAGGACACGTAAACAGTTTGCAACATCGGTTCCATTCGGGCAAGAACCTTTCTATGATGTGCGGCATGAAGGGCGCCGTCGAACGGCTCAGGGAGCGAGGGATGTCCCGGCGGCACCCCGGCCAGGCGTCGTGGTGGACGTTCGCGATCCTGGTCGTGCTGTTCGTCTTCGGATTGTCGGCGAGCTCCGTGCCGGGGATGGGCGGCATCCTGATGGTGGCGGGGTCGTTCGCCCTGCTCGGGGTGGCCGGCTGGCTGTGGGGGGTGGACAGCCGCGACGGCGCCGACTGGAAGGACCGGCGGCCGGGGGCGATCCGATGACGCCGGTGGACGACGCGTCGCGGCCGACCACCCCGACAGTGTGGGCCGCGCTCCTCGTGGTCTACGTGGTGTGGGGATCGACCTACCTCGCGATCCGTGAGGCGATCCACACCATCCCGCCGTTCCTGATGTCCTCGACGCGGTTCCTCGTCGCGGGCGGGCTCCTGTACGCCGTGGCCAGCCGCCGGGGCGACCGGGTGGGGGACCGCCCCCGATGGCCGCAATGGCGATCGGCGATCGTGGTCGGGGGGCTGCTGCTGTTCATGGGCAACGGCGGCGTGACGTGGTCGGAGCAGTACATCCCGTCGGGCATCACGGCCCTGTTGATCGCGACGATCCCGCTCTGGATGGTGATCGTGGGGCGGCTGCTGTTCCGGGAGCGGTTCGGGCCCCGGGAGGCGATCGGGGTCGCCGTCGGCTTCGGCGGCATCGTGCTGCTCGTGCTCGGCACAGGCAGCGGGGGCGGCCACCTCGATCCGAGGGGCGTCGTCGGGTGCCTGGTGGCCGCCACGTGCTGGGCGACCGGGTCGTTGTACTCGCGCCATGCGCCGCTGCCCTCGCGGCCGCTCGTCTCGACGGCGATGCAGATGCTGGCCGGAGGGGTGTTCCTGGCGGTCGTGGGGATCGCGACCGGTGAGCTCGGCCGGGTCCACCTGTCGCAGGTCTCGCTGAGCTCGGTGCTGGGGCTCACGTACCTGATCGTGTTCGGGTCGCTGGTCGCCTTCAGCTGCTACGTGTGGCTGCTGCGGAACGCCCGGCTGTCGCTCGTGGCGACGTACCCCTACGTCAACCCGGTGGTGGCCGTGGTCCTGGGGTGGGCCATCCTGAGCGAGCCGGTCACCCTGACCACGGTGCTGGCGGGCGGGGTGATCGTCGTCGCGGTCGCGCTCATCGTGAGCGCCCGGCGCCCGGCCCACCGTCCGGCGGACGACGTCCCGGCCGAGACAGCGCCCGTCCCGGGGCCGGTCGTCGTGGACGACGAGCGGCCTGAGACCGAGCCGACGGTCAGCCGCCGGGTCGGGCGGCGCGCCAACGGCGGTTCCCGGCCGCCATGCGCCCTGCCACGATGCCCGCGGCGCCGCCTGCGAGGAAGAACGCCGGGTCGTCCGCCACGGTCCTGCCCATCGACTCGAGGTGCACCCCGGCGTCCCGGAGCGCATCGAGCGCGGTCTCGCCGGCCGCCTCGACCAGCTGGTGGCGTTCCTCGAGCCGGGCGTCCCGCAGCGCATCCCACACCGCCGAACGCTGGGGCTCCTCCAGCGAGGGAACGGCAACCGTCGCCGGCACCAGGCAGACGTCGCCGAGGATCGTGAGCGAGTGGTGGGAGACGGACCGGTGGCGTGCCCGTCCGTCGGCGAAGCTGATGCGCAGCGCGGCGACGGGCCGCCCTCCCAGGGTGTGCGCGGCGTTCAGCGAGTTCCCGGAGGACAGGGCCGAGACCCCCCACCGGCTGTTGGTGCCGAGGTTGCCCGGGCCGTCCGCCACGATCACGACGTCCGCGCCGAGCACCTCCGTCGCCGCCAGCAGGCCGGTCCACACCGTGATCGCCTCGACGTCCCCACCGAAGCCCTGGCCCGCCGTCACGAACCCGTCGAGGAACCCAGTCTCCCGCAACCGGGGCACGAGGCGGGAGAACGGCCCGGCCAGCGCGGCCTGGTCGGTCATGACGTACACGACCCGCCGGGCTCCCGCGGCATGGGCCCCCGCCGCGACCGGAGCGATCAGGGAGTGGAGCGGTGCGACGACGACCGGGGTCCCGTCGAGGCCGTCGGCGCGGTCGAGCGCCCGGGGGTGGGTCTCCTCCACGGTCTCCACCTGCGTCTGCAGCGGGAGGTAACGCGCCTTCATGGAGCGCCCCGGGCCGGGTGGCGCCGGGGGCTCGGGCCCGTCCACCGCGACCACGAGGTGGAACCCCCCGGTCCCCAGCCCGAGCGCAACCGCGGTGGTGTTGAGCAACACGCGGGCGCCGGGCCCGACCGGACCCACCAGGTCGGGGTAGGCGATCGCGTCCGCCTCGGCGCCCTCGACCTCGACGCGCAGCTCGACGGCACCGGGGCGTTCGGCCACGCCACGCAGCACGGTTCCCCACCGAAGACGGACCATGGCTGCCGAGTATGATCCGCGCCGAATGCACCCGCTGGAACGGCTGCTCAACCTGGTCATCCTGCTGCTCGAGACCCCCCGGTTCCTGACGTTCGAGCAGATCCGCGAACGGCTTCCCGCCTACGGCCAGACCGACGACGACAGCGCCAAGCGGATGTTCGAGCGCGACAAGGACGTGCTCCGGGACCTCGGCGTCCCGGTCGAGGTGGGCTCGACCGACGCCTGGGAGGTCGAACTGGGCTACCGGATCCCGAAGGAGCGCTACTACCTGCCCGACATCGAGTTCACCGAAGAGGAGATCGCCGCGCTGTTCGTCGCCGCGCAGACGCCGGGGACCGAGGACGACGCGGGCCAGGCCGTCCGGAAGCTCCAGTCGGGGGTCGAACCGAGCGTGCTGGCCCGGATGTCCGGCGGCCCCGTGGCAGCGGGCGCGGACGCGCCCGGCGGACGCCTGCGGCGGGTGACCGAGGCGATCGAGGCGCGAACGGCGCTCCGATTCGACTACCGGGCCGCCTCCGGCGACGTGGCGACCCGGCACGTCGACCCCTACTCGCTGGTGTGGCGGGCCGGGCACTGGTACGTGGTCGGCCTCGACCGCGACCGGGAGGAGGTGCGCTCGTTCCGGCTGTCGAGGTTCCGGTCGGATCCGGTGGCCGCCGGGGAGGCGTCCTCCCCACCCGAGGGGTTCGATGGACGCGACCACCTCCGGGCCGGGCCGTGGCCCCCGCCGGAGGAGGCCGCGACGGCCCGGTTGGCGTTCTCTCCCCACGTGGCCTGGTGGGCGGTCCCGGCCGCCGCGGGCGCGACCCTCGTCCGGACGCGGGGGGACGCGTGGACCGAGGTGGACGTCCCGGCGGAAGGCGGCGACTCGTTCACGTCGTGGGTGCTCTCGTTCGGACCGGAGGCCGTCGTGCTGGCCCCGCCCGAGCTTCGGGAGAACGTGATGGCGCGGCTGGAGGCCGCCGGCGCCTGATGGCGCGCCCCGCGAAGGTCTCGGAGCGGCTGCGCCGCCTCCTCGCCGTCGTTCCGTACGTGGTCCGCCATCCCGGCGTCCGGGTGGACGAGCTGTCCCGGTTGTTCGACGTCCCCGAGGGAGAGCTGGCGGCCGATCTGGACCTGCTGTTCATGTCGGGCCTGCCGCCCTACGGACCCGGGGACCTCATCGAGGTCCAGGTCGAGGACGGGCGGGTGTGGATCTCGATGGCCGACTACTTCGCCCGGCCGCTGCGGCTGACCCGGAGCGAGGCGCTGGCGCTGTACCTGGAGTGCACGGCGCTGCTGGGGACGCCGGGGCTCCCTGAGGCGGCCGCGCTGGAGTCAGCGCTGGGGAAGCTCGAGGCGGCCCTCGGGCCGGAGTCGCTGGGCGGGTTGGCTGGGCGCGTCGGGGCCGCGGAGCCGGACGAGGCGCCGACCGCGCTCATCGCCGAGTTCCGGGAGGCCGCCGGCGGTCACCACCGCCTGGAGATCGAGTACTACGCGGCGTCGACGGACGAGACCTCCGTCCGCGAGGTCGACCCCGAGGTGGTGTTCTCGGCGCTCGGCCGATGGTACGTCGTCGCGTTCGACCATCGATCCGGAGAGGAGCGGATGTTCCGGCTGGACCGCGTCCGGCGGGCCGAGCCGACCGGCGACACCTTCGAGCCACGCGGGCTCGCCGGCGCCGGCCGGCCGCTGTACACCCGCTCCCGGGAGGACATCGAGGTCCGGCTGCGCCTCGCTCCAGGTTCCCGGTGGGTGGCCGAGTACTACGTCACCGACCGTGTGTCCGAACGGGCCGACGGGTCGGTCGACGTCACGCTCCCGACGAAGCGGCTGTCGTGGGTCGCCAGGCTGGTGCTGCGGCTCGGCGACGGCGTCGACATCCTGGGCCCGGACGAGCTCCGAGACGAGGTCCGGCGAGCGGCCCGGGCGACGATCGACGCGTACCGCGCCGTGGCCCCCTGAGGTCGGTTTCGGGACCGGCACGGGGGATCGGCCGATCGGCCTCCGCCACACGGCTCCCCCGGTTTTGGACCTTCGGCTCGAACCTCTCAAGCGGATTCGAGGGGTCGCCGATACACCCAGCGTCATGACCACCATCCGGACGACGTGCCCCCGATGCGGGGAAGTGGACATGGGTCCCGAGGCGATCCTGCTGTCGGTCGAGCGGGGTGGCAGCGAGGGCTTCTACCGGTTCGTGTGCCCCGAGTGCATGGGGCCGGTCGAAAAGCGCGCCGACCGTAAGATCGTCGCGCTGCTGGTCTCGGCCGGCGTGGACGTGAGCGACCAGGGTCCGGCGTCGCCGGCCGTGCAGTCGCGGCTGGATCAGCTGGTCGACGAACGCGAGCCCGGCGCGGCCGACGCCCCGGCCTTCACCGTCGACGACCTCATCCAGTTCCATTTCCTCCTGCAGGACGAGGACTTCTGCCGGCAGCTCGTCAGCGAGCGCTGAGCCGGCCCCCCTCCCGTCCGGTCCCGCTATGCTCGGCCCGTGTCGGGCGTGGCGATCGTGTGGCTGGTCGTGGGCGTGACCACGATGCTGCTGCTCGCGGCGTGCCTGCTCCAGCTGGTCCGGCAGGTCCGGCGCCTGACGTCGTCCATGATCCAGTTCCAGCAGGAGGTCACGCCGGTCCTCGAGTCGATCCAGCGTGACGCACAGGCCGCTCAGGAGCACTCGGAGCGCCTCCAGCGCGAGGCGGAGACGATGCGGTCGGCGGGCGAGGGACAGCGGCAGGCGCCCCGGAACCGCCCCCGGGCCCGGGCCCGGCGGTAGACTCGGGCGTCGGCTTCGAACCGGCCACACTCGGGAGTTCCATGTTCAACATCGGCCCGGCCGAACTCATCGTGATCCTGCTGGTGGCGCTGCTCATCGTGGGCCCGAAGCGCCTCCCCGAGGTCGGCAAGTCGGTCGGGAAGGCCCTCCGCGAGATCCGTCGTCAGACCGACGAGGTCCGGTCGACCTTCGAGATGAACCTGGACGACGACGACGTGGAACCGGTGCACGACATCACCGGCGACGCCACGACCGAGGATCCGACCGACCCCGGCTCCGAGGGGGAGGCCCCCGGGGAGCTCCCCGCGACGGTGGAGGACGCGGCCCCGACGATCGGAGAGCCGACGGGGTCCGCGGCGCCCGAACCCGCCGTCGCCGCGGCCGAACCCGCCCGCAGGCGGCGGAAGCGGAAGGATCCCGCCCCGGCCGACGGCCCCGGCGCCACCGACCCCTCGTAGGCGGCCGCGCCCGTGGCGACGATGCGGCTTCCCAGATGGCTGCGCAAGAAGGACCGCGACCCCTCACGGTCCATGACCATGACGGAGCACCTCGAGGAGCTCCGACGGCGGGTGTTCATCTGCCTGATCGCGGTCTCGGTCGCGGCGATCCTCGGGTGGTTCCTGTACACGCCCGTGTTCAACCTGATCCTGCATCCCTACACGAGCGCCTGCCAGAAGCTGCCGATCGGCTCCCGCCCGCCGGGGGCCAAGGCGTGCGACCACGTGTTCGTGCAGGGCGTGGTGCAGCCCTTCCTCATCCGGCTGAAGATCGCGTTCTACGTGGGGCTGCTGATCGCCCTGCCGATCGTGCTGTTCCAGCTGTGGCGGTTCATCACGCCGGGCCTGACCCAGAAGGAGCGCAAGCTCACCGTCCCCTTCATCCTGTCGTCCCTGGTGCTGTTCGCCCTGGGGGCGTTCTTCGCGTTCTTCACGCTCCCGCGCGGACTGAACTTCCTGCTGGGGTTCGGTGGCTCCCATGTGGTGGTGCTGCCAGAGGCCTCGAAGTACATCACGTTCGTCCTGCTGCTCACGCTGGCGTTCGGGCTGTCATTCGAGTTCCCGCTGGTGCTGATCTTCCTGGCATGGATTCACGTCATCTCGAGCGCCCGCCTGCGGCAGTGGCGGCGGTTCGCGATCCTGTTCATCGTCATCTTCGCGGCGGTGATCACCCCCAGCCAGGACCCGTTCACGCTGCTCGCGATGTCGATCCCGATGGTCGTGTTCTACGAGGCCACGATCTGGATCACCCGCCTCATGAAGCGTTGACGGCCGGTATCCTGATTGCGCTTTTCACGCAGAGTCCGGACCACTCCCACCGACACCGAGCTAGGGGACCCGCATGGCCATCAAGGGCAAGGGCAAGACCAGATCGACGCAGCGGACCGTCACCAGGGCGCCGAAGCCAGGGTACGTCGAGCCGCCCAAGCCCTTCTACCAGCGGCGGTGGGTCCGGTGGACCGCGCTCGGGGTGGTGGTGGTCGGGGTCGTGGCGATCGTGCTGTCCCTGTGGTTCATCCATCTGAACAACAGCCACAAGCGCTCGGTCGAGGCCAAGGCACACGACAAGCAGGCCAAGGTGCAGGAGTATGTCGCCCCGGTGGTCCAGTACCTCCAGGCCGTCGCGCAGCCGCTGGGCGGCGGCACCGAGGTGGCCGCCTACCAGAAGGTCGCCAGCCAGCTGGCCGACCTCAAGTCGGGCAAGCTGAGCTCGGACGACGCGACCACCATCGGGAAGAACATGTACACGGACTCCTCCCAGGCGGCGAAGAGCATCGAGGGCCTCGACGTGCCGACCCTCGTGGATTCGGCCCGGTTCCCCGACCTGCTGGACCTCCAGGACTCGCAGGAGCTCCTCGCCACCAGCCTCCGGCTCTACGAGCAGATCGGACACGAGATCGTCTACGCGGCCTCCGCGACCGGAGACGCCAAGGCGAACTTCATCCAGGAGGCCGAGCGACTGGTCCCGATCGCGGCCAAGCTGTTCCAGGACGGCTACCAGAAGGCCGTGAACCAGCAGATCGCCGTGGGCCTGCCACCGAACGTGTTCCCGCTCACCAACCCGACCTCGGGCCCGGCCACCACGGGCCCGTCGCCGACGCCGTCGTCCACGCCCTCGGCCAGCCCGCGGCCGTCCGCATCGGGGGGCGGCACGCCGTCGCCGAGCGGATCGGCAACGGGCGCATCAGGGGGCGGCGGGAAGGGCGGCAAGCACCAGCACACGCCGACCCCGTCGAGCTCATAGGGGCCGCGCAGGTGGGAACCCGGATCGTCGTCCTGGTCAATCCGACCAGCGGCCGGGGGCGGTCCGGAAAGCTCCTGCCGAGGGTCCGCCAGCAGATCCACACGCTCGGACTGGACGCGGTGGTCCGGGTCTCGAAGTCGGCCGAGGATCCCGCGCGCATCGCCCGCGAGAGCGCCGAGGCCGGCGTGGAGATCGTGGCCGCCATGGGCGGCGACGGCATGACGGGCATGGTCGGCGGCGCCCTGGCCGGCACCGGGACCGCGCTCGCGGTGATCCCCACCGGGACCGGGAACGACTTCGCCCGGTTCATCGGCGTCAGCCGCAGGAAACCCCTCGACGCGGTGGCCCTCCTGGCCGACCCCGACATCCGCCCGGTCGACGCCGCGAAGGTCACCGGAGGCGGACGGGAGGAGCGATTCGTCAACGTGGCCGGGGCGGGGTTCGACTCCGAGGTGAACGAGACCGCCAACAACATGAGGTGGAAGGCGCAGGGGACGGCGAAGTACGTGGCGTCGGTGGTGGGCACCCTCCGTCGGTTCACACCCGCACAGTTCGAGGTCACCGTGGACGGCACGCACCGGTCGCTCTCCGGGATGCTGATCGCCGTGGGCAACGGCGAGTCCTACGGTGGCGGCATGCGCGTGGCGGCCGGGGCATCGCTCACCGACGGACTCCTGGACGTCTGCGTCGTCGGTGGGATGTCGAAGGGGGCGTTCCTGCGGGCCTTCCCCAGGGTGTTCCGTGGGACGCACGTCACGCATCCCAAGGTGACCATGCTCAAGGGGGCGCGGGTCGAGATCTCGGCCGACCGGCCGTTCGACGTGTACGCGGACGGCGAGCGGTCGGTGCCGCTGCCCGCGGTGTTCGAGGTCCTGCCGGGCGCGCTGAAGGTGGCGTTCCCCAAGGGCGCGCCGCGAAGCTGATGGGGGAGGTGCTCAGATGACGGACGCGTTGGTGCTGCTGCACGGGTTCCCGCTCGACGGGACGATGTGGGACTTCCAGGACGGGGCGCTGTCGGGGACGATCCAGGTGCTCGCGCCGTCGCTGCCGGGCTTCGGGACGCAGCCGGGTGCTGGGTCGGTCATGACGATGGACCTCGCGGCGAGGCGGGTGTTCGAGGCGATGGATACGGCGCAGGTCGACCACGCCGTCGTGGGCGGCATCTCGATGGGCGGCTACGTGGCGTTCGAGATGTGGCGGCAGCAGCCGAATCGATTTCGCGGCCTGGTGCTGGCGAACACGCGCTCGGGCGCGGATGACGAAGCCGGGCGGCAACGCCGGCTGGACCTGGCCGCCCGCCTCGAGGCCGAGGGGAACGGGTTCCTGGTGGACAACCCCGGCCCGCTGCTGTCGGACTCGGCGGGCAACGAGCTGTGGGGCGAGGTCCGTTCGATCGTCGCGGCTCAGCCGGCCGCGGCCATCGGGGCGGCCGCGCGGGGCATGGCCGAACGTCCGGACTCCACCGCCGACCTGGCGTCGATCTCAGTCCCGACCATGGTCATCACCTCGACCTCGGACACGCTGATCCCGGCCGAGGTGACGTCGCCGATCGCCGACCTGATCCCCGACGCCACCCTGGAGACGATCGACGGCGCCGGCCACCTGTCGAACATGGAGGCGCCAGGGGAGTTCACCATGCTCCTCGAACGCCACCTGACGGTCTGCGGACTGCTGTAGCCGGGTTCAGGGCTTGCGCTCATAGGCTCCGACGTCGCACCTCGGCCCCTGCGGGCGGTGCACGCCGCGCTGGTCGGCGGCGACACCGCACTGCGCCGCCGGGATCCAGTCGAGCGCCGGGCTGCCGACGAGCAGGGCGATCGTCCGCGTGTGGCCGCCGTTCATATGCAGCGGCCCCAGCTGCGGGTTGGCGATGTTGACCTTGTCCGTCGGCTTCTTGGTGAACCCGCAGCCGGCGGTCGTCCCGACGAGGTTGTGGCCACCCGAGTCGATCCCGGCGCAGTCCGGTTCCGAGGGGGCGGTGTTCAGCGCCAGGATCGTCGACGTGAGGGTGATGGTGCCGAAGCCGGTGACCAGTCCGCCGCCCGCGGCGGTCACCGTATGGCCGCGGCCGGCAACGGAGTTGCGGACCACCGTGGACGACTCGAACGTCACCGCATTGTCCGCCCCGAAGAGCGCGCCCGCGAACGCACGCGCCTCGCCCACCCCGGTGTCCGCGACGGCGTCGGCGGAGTTGCCGGCCACGGTCGAGTTGACGATGTGGCCGGCGCCGCCCGCCTCGAAGGCCCCCGAAGTGGCCGAGGCGATGGTCGCGCCGTGTGATGCCGCCTGGACATGGTTCCCCGACAGCGTCGACGCCGTCACGCGCAGCTGACCATGGGCGAACACGCCGCCCGCCGTGGCGCTGGCGTCGTCGGCGGCGGTCGTCGCGATGGCCTGGTTGGAGTCCACCGTCGTCGAGGTCAGGGTGACGTCGCCCGCCTCCGCGCCTCCTCCTGCCGCGAACGCGGAGTCGTTCCCCTGCGACGCCGCGGTCGCGGTGTTCCCCGACAGGGTCGAGCGGACCAGCCGGAGCTGGCCGGTCCCGTCGACCGCACCGCCGTCCGCGGTGGCCCCGGCCTGTGACGCGGTCGTCCGGACGGAGTTCGACGTGAACGTGCTGCCGGTGATGACCGCGAGCGCCCCCGAGCTGATCGCGCCGCCGAGTCCGCTGGCTCCGGCGCTCGGGCCGGTGCCCGTCCCCGACGCGACCATGTGGTCGTCGGCGAACGTCGACCCGGTGACCGTCACCTTCTGGTCGGACCAGATCGCTCCACCGTGGACCTGCGCCGAGAACCCGCCGACGGCGTGGAGGTTCGATCCGCGGACGGCCGAGTTGGTGAACGTCACCGTCCCCGCCCAGACGCCGCCGCCCTCGACCTGGGCGAACCCGCCGTCCGCCCTGCCGTGGAGGTCGTTGTCGAGGAACGTCGAATCGGTGGCCGTCACGGTGTCGCCGTTGATCCCGCCGCCGAAGACGTCGACCTCGCCTGAGCTCGAATGGGCGTTCGCGTGGTTCCTCCGGACGAAGCTCGCCGTCATCGTGGTCACCGTGGGCACGTGGACCGACGGGTTCCAGATGCCCGCGCCGTCGATGTGCACGGGGGATCCGTCGGCCGAGGCGACGTTGTCGTCCACCGACGAGGACGTGATCGTGAGGTGCACGTCCAGCGCGGTGATCCCGGCCCCGCCGGCATGTGCCGGGCCACTCGCGGCCACCATCGAGGCCCGGTTCCGCAGGATCTTCGAGCCCGCCACCGTCAAGGAGCCCTGGTCGGTCGTGCAGATCCCGCCTCCGAACGCTCCGCTCGGATTCGGCTGGGTCGTCCGCGCCGTGTTGTCGATGATCGACGAGTGGGCGATGTGGATCTCGGCCCCGTCGAGCCCCCGGACGCCGCCACCACAGGCCTGGATCCCGGCCGCGCCGGCGATCGAGACGTTGTCCCGGACGGTCACGTGGTCGAGGAACAGCTTCCCGCCGCCCACGCTCACCCCGCCGCCGACGCCGTTGGTGCTCCATCCGCCCGTCACCACGAGGTGCTCGAGGTGGACCACATGCGGCGTGTTCACGGCGAGCGTGGTGCCGGCCTGGCCGCCGTCGAGCGTCGCCGTCGGGTTGCCCCGGATGGTGACGTTCTTGCCGACGGTGAATGGCCCGTCGCAGGTCCCGTCGACCAGGATCGTGGCGCCGGGCTGGGCGGAGTTCAGCCGGGCCTGGAGGTCCTGGGTGGCGCAGTGGACCGGGCCGGCGGCCGATGCGGCGCCGGGAACGAGGGCCAACAGGCCCGCGAGGACGACGAGCACGACCGCCCCCGCCCCACCCCGCCTCCCCATCAGGGCGACACCTTGACGGGAACGCGTCCACAAATCAACGGAGACCGGCCCGTCCGTAGACTGGCTGCACGATGCCGTCGAGTCTCGAGCGCTTCCGCGCGCGCTATCCCTTCCCGCTGGACGAGTTCCAGGTCGAGGCCGTCGAGGCCCTCGACCTCGGCGAGTCCGTGCTCGTGGCCGCCCCGACCGGGTCGGGGAAGACCATCGTGGCCGAGTACGCGGTCGACCGGGCGCTGGACGGCAACCGGAAGGCGTTCTACACGACGCCGCTCAAGGCCCTGTCGAACCAGAAGTTCGGCGACTTCGTGGCGCGGTACGGGGCAGGCAGCGTCGGCCTGCTGACCGGCGACAACTCGATCAACTCCGAGGCGCCGCTCGTCGTCATGACGACCGAGGTGCTGCGGAACATGCTGTACGAGCAGTCCACCACGCTCGAGGGCCTGCAGTACGTCGTGATGGACGAGGTCCACTACCTGCAGGACCCGTACCGCGGCGCC
>DATBHM010000206.1:0-12161 GCA_036557505.1 Actinomycetota bacterium
ATGATGCCCGTCTTGAACATGTCGACGTACTCGCCCGTCGCCGCGTTGAAGCCACGGTGCTCGCCCTCGGAGCGGATGTGCTCCACGACGACCGCGCCCTCGTAACCGGCGTTCTCGGCGATCAGCCGGGCCGGGTCGGTCAGGGAGTCCTTCACGATCCGGGCCCCCGTGGCCTCGTCGCCCGACAGGTCGAGCTTCTCCAGCGAGGATTCCACGCGGATGAGCGCCACGCCGCCGCCGGCGACGATCCCCTCCTCCACCGCCGCCTTGGTGGCCGACACGGCGTCCTCGATGCGGTGCTTCTTCTCCTTGAGCTCGACCTCGGTCGCGGCCCCGACCTTGATCAGCGCCACGCCCCCGGCCAGCTTGGCCAGGCGCTCCTGGAGCTTCTCGCGGTCCCAGTCCGAGTCCGTCTTGTCGATCTCGGCCTTGATCTGGTTGACCCGGCCCTTGACCTCCTCCGAGTCGCCCTGGCCCTCCACGATCGTGGTGTCGTCCTTGGTGACCACCACGCGCCGGGCCTTGCCGAGCAGGTCGACGGTCGCGTTCTCGAGCTTCAGGCCGACCTCCTCGGAGATGACCTGGGCGCCGGTGAGGATGGCCATGTCCTGGAGCATGGCCTTGCGGCGGTCGCCGAACCCGGGCGCCTTGATCGCCATCGCGGCGAAGGTTCCCCGGATCTTGTTGACGACGAGCGTCGCGAGCGCCTCGCCCTCGACGTCCTCCGCGATGATCACGAGCGGCTTGCCGCCCTGCAGGACCTTCTCCAGGACCGGCAGGACCTCCTGCACGCTCGAGATCTTCTTGTTGACGATGAGGATGTAGGGCTCCTCGAGGACCGCCTCCATCCGCTCGGGGTCGGTGACGAAGTACGGCGAGATGTAGCCCTTGTCGAACTGCATCCCCTCGACGAACTCGAGCTCGATGCCGAACGTGTTGGACTCCTCGACCGTGACCACGCCGTCCTTGCCGACCTTGTCGAGCGCCTCGGCGATCGTGGTGCCGATCTCCGGCGAGGCCGCCGAGATGGTGGCCACGTGGGCGATCTCCTCCTTGGACTCGATCTCCTTGGCCTGGTCGGCGATCGCGTCGACCGCCGCGGCGACCGCCTTCTCGATGCCCCGCTTGAGGGCCATCGGGTTGGCGCCGGCGGCGACGTTCTTCATCCCCCGCCGGACCATGGCCCGGGCGAGGACGGTCGCCGTCGTCGTGCCGTCGCCGGCGACGTCGTTGGTCTTGGTGGCGACCTCCTTGGCGAGCTGGGCGCCCATGTTCTCGTACGGGTCCTCCAGCTCGATCTCCTTGGCGATCGTCACGCCGTCGTTGGTGATGGTGGGGGCGCCCCACTTCTTGTCGAGCACGACGTTGCGGCCCTTGGGCCCGAGCGTGATCGACACGGCGTCGGCCAGCTTGTTGACGCCGGCCTCGAGGCCGCGGCGCGCCTCCTCGTCGAACTTCAGCTCCTTGGATGCCACGTTGGTGTGAACCTCCTTCGCGGCCGCCAGGAGGCGGTCCTGTGGCTACTTCCTGACGATGGCGAGCACGTCGCGGGCCGACAGGATCAGGTACTCGTCGCCCTCGACCTTGACCTCGGTGCCGCCGTACTTCGAGTAGATGACCTTGTCGCCGACCTTGACGTCCATCGGCGTGCGCTGGCCGTCCTCGAACTTGCCCGGCCCGACGGCGACCACGTCGCCCTCCTGGGGCTTCTCCTTGGCCGTGTCCGGGATCACGATGCCCGAGACGGTGGTCTGCTCCTCCTCGCTGGGCTTGACCACGATGCGGTCGTCCAGCGGCTCGAGGTTGAACCCTTTCGCCATCTTCTCCCTCCTTGCGCGAGACTGCTAGCACTCGTTGCCTGCGAGTGCTAAGGATAGCGGAGCCGATTCCGAATGGTCAACGCCGATAGGACGGTTCCCTGAGAAGGTCCGGGGCCGGGCCGTTCCCCCGGGACGCTACGCCGAACGGACCGCCGCGACGGCGGCCTCGGCCGGCACCTCGGCCGCCGGCCCCACCGCACCCCGGGCGAGGGTTGCGGCCCGGCGGAGCGCCACGCCCGTGGCGGCGGCCGCCACGACGCAGATGGCACCCGACAGCGCCAACGCGGCCCTCGACCCGAGCGCCTCCGCGGCCCACCCGGCGAGCGGGGCGCCGATGGGCGTCGTCCCCAGGAACACCATCCCGAACAGCGCCATCACCCGCCCCCGCATGGCGGGCGTTGCGTGGCCCTGCAGGAGGGAGTTCGAGGTCGAGATGAACACCGTGTTCGCGACCCCCACGGGGAGCATGGCGAGCAGCGCCCACGGCAGGGTGGGCATCAGCGCCTCGACGACCACGCCAAGGCCGAACGCCGCGGCGGCCGCCGTCATGAGTCGGTCGCCGACGGATCCCCGGAACGCGATCACGAGGCCGCCCGCCACCGCGCCGATCCCCATCGCCGAGAACAGGACGCCGTACCCACCCGACCCCTGGTGGAGTGCCTCGGTCGCGAACAGCGGCAGCAGCACCGAGAAGTTGAACCCGAACAAGCCGACCACGAACATCAGCAGCAGCGGACGGCGGAGTGTCGGCGTGCGGGCCACGTAGGCCAGGCCCTCCCGCAGCTGGCCCTTCGCCCGGGGCGGGCGCTCCCCCAGCAGGAGCTCGCCGGGACGCATGAGCCACAGGGCCACGACCACCGCCACGTACGAGGCTGCGTTGATCAGGAAGCACGGGCCGGTCCCCACCGTGGCGATGAGCAGACCGGCGATCCCGGGGCCGATCACCCGGGCGGAGTTCATCAGGACGCTGTTCAGGCTGACGGCGTTCGGCAGATCCTGCCGGCCCACCATCTCGACGATGAACGACTGCCGCGCCGGGTTGTCGAGCGCGGTGACGAGCCCGAACAGGCCGGCCACCACGAAGACCATCCACGGCTCGACCACCTTGGTGACGGTGAGGACGCCGAGCACGAGCGCGAGCAGGCCGGCCGAGGTCTGCGTCCCCAGCAGGAGCTTCCGCTTGTCGAACCGGTCGGCCAGGACCCCGCCCCACGGGCCGAGCACCAGGATCGGGCCGTACTGGAGCGCCAGCGTGATGCCGATGGCCACGCCGCTGTGGGTGAGGGTGAGGATCAGCCAGGCCTGCGCGACCGACTGCATCCATGTGCCGATCCACGAGACGGCCTGACCGATGAAGTACAGGCGGTAGTTGCGGACGTGGAGCGACCGGAACGTCCGGCTCGCCGCGCGGCGGGCGCCGCGCGAGGCCCGGAGCGCCGCGGCCCTGGCGGCCGCACCCGCGTCGGACGGGCTCACGGGGCGTTCCCGGTCGGCGCGTCGGCCAGGATGCCCTCGAGCAGCGCGGCGGCGCGGGCCAGGACGGCCCGGTCCTCCTCGCCCATCGACGCCAGCCCGCGGGCCAGGAACGCCTCCTTGGCGCGGCGGCTCCGGCGGAGCCGCTCCAGCCCGGCCGCGGTCACGTCGACCATGCTGACCCGGCGGTCGCGCTCGTGCGTCGTCCGGGCGACGAGGCCTGCCTCCTCGAGCCGGGCCACCGCTCCGGTGACGGTCGGAGGCTGCACGCCCTCGGCGCCGGCGAGCTCGCCCAGTGTCATGGGGCCTCGGCGTTCGATCGTGGACAGGGCGGACAGCTGCGACGGGGAGAGCCCGGCGTCGGCCAGCTGCCGGAGCCGCCGGGCCGTGCGGGTCACGGCCAGCCGGAGGTCGGCGGCCTGCTGGTTGACCGAGGGAGACGAACGGCGTCGAACGGGGATCGGAGCGCTCACGTCCACATAAACTACTTAGCCAGGCGAACTATTCCAACCCTCGATCGGTCCCGGCCGTGTGACAATCCGGTCGCGATGCTCCAGCCCGACGTCGAGGCGATGGCCGTTCCGGAACGGGAGCGCCTCCAGCTCGAGCGTCTCCGCGACCTCGTGGTGCGCCTGCGCTCGCTCGACTCGCCGTACTGGCGCGGGAAGCTCGCCGACGTCCACCCCCACCGCATCCGGGAACCGGCCGACCTGGCGCTGCTGCCGTTCACCGTCAAGTCGGAGCTTCGGGACGCCTTCCCGTTCGGGATGCTCGCCGTGCCGCTCGAGGACACTATCCGGGTCCACGCGTCGTCCGGCACCCGCGGCAAGCCCACCGTCGTGGCGTACACGGCGTCCGACATCGCCTCGTTCGCCGAGGTGAACGCCCGCGCGATCGCCTGTGCCGGCGGCACGGCGAACGACGTGCTCCACGTCGCCTACGGCTACGGGCTGTTCACCGGCGGACTGGGGCTGCACTACGGGGGCGAACGGCTCGGCGCGACGGTGGTGCCGGCGTCGGGCGGGAACCCGGGCCTGCAGGTCGAGCTGCTCGCCGACCTCGGCGCCGCGGGCCTGTGCTGCACACCGTCGTTCGCCATGGTGCTCGCCGAACGAGCGGCGGCGGACGGACTGCTGGACCGGATCCGGCTGCGCTACGCCGTATGCGGCGCCGAGCCGTGGTCCGATGCGTTCCGGCGGAAGCTGGAGGCCGCCTGGCGCGGGATCGACGCCTGCGACATCTACGGTCTGTCCGAGGTCATGGGCCCCGGGGTGGCGGCCGAGTGCCGCGAGGGCAAGGGGGCGATGCACGTGTTCGACGACCACTTCCTGCCGGAGGTGGTCGACCCTGAGACGGGGGCACCCGTGGCGTCCGGCCGGCCCGGGGAGCTGGTCCTGACGTCCCTCACCAAGGAGGCCCTCCCCGTCATCCGGTACCGCACGGGCGACGTCACCACGTTCGTCGACGGCGACTGCGCGTGCGGGCGGACCCACCGCCGGATCGGCAGGTTCACGGGGCGGGTGGACGACATGCTCGTGATCCGCGGGGTCAACGTGTTCCCGAGCGAGATCGAGGCCGTCCTGCTCGCCGACGACGCGGTGGGGGCGCAGTACGCCATCGTGGTCGACTCGCGGGGAACGATGAAGGAGCTGGAGGTCCGGGCGGAGCTCGCCGACGCCGGCTGGGAGCCGCGTTCCGACGAGGTGGCGGCCCGGCTCGGCGAGCGGCTGGCCGCGCGGCTCCGGATCCGGGTGGCGATCGTCCTCGGACCGCCGGGGTCGATCCCCCGCCAGGAGCTCGGGAAGGCCCGGCGGGTGTTCGAACGAACCGCCGACCTGGACCCGTTCCCCGGCTGACGGACTGACCTGCCGCCCGGCGGTCAGGCCTCCTGCGCGTCGCGCATGAACGCCACGGTCTCCTTGAGGCCGTCCTCGAGGTGCGTCCACGGGCGCCACCCCAGCTGGTCGCCGGCGAGCTCGTTGTCGAGGCAGATCCGGCGGAGCTCGCCCCCCGGGAGCGGGCCGAACAGCGGCTGCCCGAGGAACCCCGTGATGTCGCCGAGCATCCGGAACAGCCCGTTGACGCTGGTCTCGAGCCCGGTGCCGATGTTGATCAGCCGCCCCGACCCCCGGTCGGCCGCCAGCGCGAACGCGTGCACGGTGTCGTCGATGAACACGTAGTCGCGGGTCTGGTTCCCGTCGCCGTAGATCGTGGGGGTCTCGCCGGCGAGCATCTTCGCCGCGAAGATCGAGATCACGCCGGCCTCGCCGTGCGGGTCCTGGCGGGGCCCGTACACGTTGCCGAGCGCGAGCGCCGTGTAGTCGAGCCCGCGGTACCGGTGGAAGAATCGGAGGTAGTCCTCGCCGAGCTTCTTCGTGATGCCGTACGGCGACATGGGGTGGGAGCCGGACGTGGCGGTCTCCTTCACCGGGAGGCGCCGCGGCTCTCCGTAGATCGTGCCGCCGCTCGAGGCGAAGACGATCTTCCGCGCGCCGGTCGACGCGGCACACCCCAGGACGTTCAGGAAGCCGAGGACGTTGATCGACGCGTCGCGTTCCGGATCCTCCATCGACGGGCGAACCCCGGCCTGGGCGGCCAGGTGCATGACGACCTCGGGGTGGTGCCTGTCGAACAGCGTCCGGAGGCCCTCGGTCCGGATGTCCATGTTGTAGAACGTGAAGTCCTTGCCGTACCCCCGGGCCTCGGTGAGGTTCGCGATGCGGCCGGTGGACAGGTCGTCCACGGCCACGACGCGGTGACCCTCGGCGAGCAGCCGGTCGGACAGGTGCGAGCCGATGAAGCCCGCGCCCCCGGTGACGAAGATGGTGCTCACGGGCCCGGATTCTCGTGCACGCGAGGGCCCGGTGCACTGTGGCCCGGCCGAAACTCCGTCATGCCGCGTCGAGCCGGAGTCCGGGATCGGCGGCGACCTCGAAGGGGGTGCGCTCCCCGCGCCGGAGCCGGTACGCGCCCGCGCACGCGATCATCGCGGCGTTGTCGGTGCAGAGCTCCGCCGGCGGGACGTGCAGGTCCAGGCCGGCCTCGTCGGCCGCGACGCGCATCCGCTCGCGGAGCCGGGAGTTGGCCACGACGCCGCCGCCGAGCAGCACGCGGCCGACGCCCTTTGCCCGGGCGGCCGCGATCGTCTTCGACACCTGGACGTCCACGACCGCCTCCTGGAACGACGCCGCCAGGTCGGCCGGATCGGGCTTCCGGCCGGCTTCGCGCTCCCGGCGGACGTGGCGGATCACGCTCGTCTTCAGTCCGGAGAGCGAGAACTCGAAGCCCTGCCCCTCCATCGCCCGGGGGAACCGCACCGCATCGGGGTTCCCCTGCTTCGCGATGCGGTCCAGGACCGGTCCGCCGGGGTAGCCGAGCCCGAGGAACCGCGCCACCTTGTCGAACGCCTCCCCCGCCGCGTCGTCGACGGTCTGGCCCATGACCTCGTAGCGGTCGGCGGCCGGCATGTGGACCAGCATCGTGTGGCCGCCCGAGACGACGAACGCGACGTACGGGGGCTCGGGCGGGCCGGTCTCCAGGAAGTTCGCGTACACGTGGCCCTCGAGGTGGTTGATGCCGATGAACGGCGCCCCGGTCGCGAGGGCGATCGACTTCGCGGCGGCCAGGCCCACCAGCAGCGCCCCCACCAGGCCCGGGCCGACGGTCACCGCCACCCCGTCGAGGTCGCCGAAGCGCACCCCGGCGAGATCGAGCGCCTCCTCGACCAGCGGGGTGAGGATCTCGACATGCGCCCGGCTGGCCAGCTCGGGGACGACGCCACCGAACCGACGGTGGACGTCGTGCTGGCTCGAGACGAGGTTCGACCGGATGCGCAGGCCGTCCTCGACGACCGCCACCGCGGTCTCGTCGCACGAGGTCTCGATGCCGAGGACGTTCACGCGTCGGCCGGCGCCCGGTCGGTTCTCACGCCGGGCTCCCCTTCCAGGCGGGCGACGCCTGCGCGGCCAGCCGCTCGAGCAGGTCCTGGTACTCGGCGAGGTGCACGTCCTCCACCCACATGATCAGGGCGTCCTCGTTGGTCTCCTGGTAGTAGTTCTTCCGGACCCCGACCGGGCGGAACCCGAACCGTCCGTACAGTCGCTGCGCGCCCCAGTTCGACACCCGGACCTCCAGCGACACGGCCCGCGCGCCCATGTCGACGGCGCTCCGGATCAGCTCGTACAGCAGGCGCGTCCCGATCTTCCGGCGATGGTGCTCCGGCTCCACGGCGATCGTCGTGACGTGCGCCTCGTCGCCGTAGCAGATCATCCCGGCGTACCCCACGACCTCCCTCCCGACCTTGGCGACCAGGTAGGTCCGGTTCGACTGCTCGGACATCTCCGCCAGGAACAGGTTGGGGCTCCACGGGCGCGGGTAGACCTGGCGCTCGATCGCCAGGATGCCCTTGAGATGTCGCCGGCGCATCCGGCCGATCTCGAGCTCAGCCGGGCCGGGCTCGGTTGTCCCAAGCGATCTCCGCATCGGACTTCCTGAGGTAGAGGGGGACCACGTCGGCCACCCGGTCGAATTCTTCCCTGAGGAACCGCGGGATGGAAAGCTCCACCAGCTCGTCAGCGTGAGGGTACCCGAGCGAGGGCGAGGCGAACTCCAGGTGCGAGCCCGCCCCCTCCAGCTCCGACCGGTACCGGAGCGCCCCGTCGCCGACCAGCAGCACCTCGCGGCGGTCGGCCTCGAGCTCGGCCACCAGGTGGTCGGGGGGCGACACGCGGAACTCGGTCGCCCGGGCCACCCCCCCGGGAACCGCCCGGTACCGGCAGTAGAAGACCTCCTTGCGCCGGGCGTCGATGACCGCGTAGATCGTCCGGCCGGTGTTCCGCACGGCGGAGGCCAGGATGTCGAGGGAGGGCAGGCCCACGATCGGCACGCGGAGCACCTGCGCCAGGGACTTGGCGGCCTGGATCCCCACCCGCAGGCCGGTGAACAGCCCTGGACCGATCCCGACGGCGATCCCACCGATCTGCGACACGTCGGTCTCGGACCAGTCGAGCACGTGGCGGACGGCGGGGACGACCAGCTCGTGGCGGGACCGGCCGGTCGAGAGCAGTGTGGAGGCGATCGTCCCCCGCTCGCTGCCGAGCGCCACGGTGGTCTGGGGCGTGGACGTCTCGATCCCGAGGACGATCACCCGGCGGGCTCCCGCCACGGGGCGACCGCCGCCTCGAGGTGCTCCCATCGGGGGGCCCACCCGCCCCCGACCGTGATCCGGGCCGACCGGACGTCGTCGTCCGCTCTGGTCTGCAGCCGGAGCTCCAGGTGGTCCTCGGGGAGCAGGCCCTCGATCGCGTCGCCCCATTCGACGAAGGCCACCCCGTCCGGATCGAGCAATTCCTCGAACCCCAGGTCGATGACCTCCTGGATCCGGTCCAGCCGGTACACATCGAGGTGGTAGACGGGGAACCGTCCCCGGTACTCCTTGACCAGGGTGAAGGTCGGCGACGTGACCTGGCCGCCGTCCACGCCGAGGCCCCGCGCCGCGCCCTGGACGAACGTGGTCTTCCCGGCACCGAGGTCGCCGGTCAGGGCGACGACGTCGCCCGGCTGCAGGACCGAGGCGACCGCCTCGCCCAGGGCCTGCATGTCGGCGGCCGCGGGAACGACCAGGTCGATGGCGCGCGGCATCGCCCGTGACGGTACCCGTGGCAGGTGGATCCGGCCACCGCCGACGGCCCGGGTCAGAACAGGCCGAGCTGCTCCTCCGGCGGTGCCTCCGCCGGCGCGGCGGCCCGTTCGTCGAGGGCCCGGCGGATCTCCGCGAAGTCGTCCCGGAGGGACTGCATCTGCTTCGACGCCATGCCGCCGCCGTGCAGGATCGCGGCCGGGTGGAACGTGGGGATCACCGTGCGCCCCTCGATCCGGAACCGCTCCCCGCGAACGCGGGAGATCGACACCATGCGGTTCAGCATGAACCTCGTCGCGAAGTTCCCGAGCGTCACGATGACGGCGGGATCGATCAGGCGGAGCTGCTCGTCCAGCCAGGGCCTGCACGCCTCGATCTCGTCGGGCAGCGGGTCCCGATTCCCGGGAGGGCGGCATTTGATGACGTTGGCGATGAAGACGTCCTCACGGGGGATGCCGTGCTCGGCGAGCATGGTGTTCAGGAGCTGGCCGGCGGCGCCGACGAACGGGATGCCCTGCTTGTCCTCGTGGAACCCGGGCCCCTCCCCGATGAACATCAGGTCCGCATCAGGGCTCCCGGTGCCGTACACCACCTGGGTCCTGCCGCCGGACAGGCGGCACCTGGTGCAGGTCGACGCGGCGGCCGCGGCCTCGGGCAGGGTGCGGGCGGTGAGGGTTTCGGTCATGCGGGTGGTCCTCCCGGCGCTCGCGCGGCGGGGATCCCCGCCACCGGTGCGGCGTGCACCACCGCGCTCCGGATGGCCCGGGCCATGACCTCCACCGCCATCTCCTCGATCTCGGACTGTGAGGCATCCGTCTCGCCGGTGGCGAGGGAGAAGACGGTGTCCCCGTCGTGCATTGTATGCGCCGGACGGATGGCGATGTCCAGACCGTCGTGGGCCGCGAGCGCCAGGAGGTGCGCGCGCTCCTTCGACAGGCGCGCGTTCGTCGCGACGACGCCGATGGTCGTGTTGGTGAACGGGAGCCCGGGAGGGTCGGAGTGCCCGTTGGGCGATCCGGCGGGCGGGGGACCCGCGGCCGGCTCGGGCCCGGGCGCCGCGCCCGCCAGGATGTCACCCGCGTCGTCCAGGATCTCGCCGACGGCGTTCACCGCGACGAGGACCCCCACGACCAGGTCACCCCGGCGCCCCGAAGCGGTTCCCAGGCCGCCTTTCACCTGTCGGTCGGAGCCGTGGAGCTTGGCGACCGTGGCCCCCGTGCCGGCGCCCACGTTGCCCTGGGGAACGTCGGCCGACGCGGCGGACGCCGCCCGGTATCCGTCGTCCGGCCCCGGCCGGGCGTACGCGGAGCCCACGCCCAGGTCGAACAGCACGGCGGCCGGGACGATCGGCACGCGCGCCACTCCGGTGTCGAACCCCACACCGCGTTCTTCCAGGAACCGAACGACGCCGTCGGCGGCGGCGAGGCCGAACACGCTGCCGCCGGTGAGCACCACCGCGTGGACCTCCTCGACCAGCATGCCCGGCCGGAGGAGGTCGGTCTCCCGGGTCCCCGGCGCTCCGCCCCGGACCTCGCCGCTGCCCACGGTCCCCCGCGGGCAGAGCACGACGGTGCAGCCGGTCAGCCCGTCGGGATCGGTGGCGTTCCCCACGAGGATCCCGGGGACGTCGGTGAGGGCGCCCTCGGAACGGCCCCCGGTCGCGTCCGTCACCGGGCCGAACCCCCGGCCCTCGCCGTGGACGCCGCCCGTCCGGCGCGCCGGCGTTCGCCGAAGGCACGCTCCAGGAGCTCCTCCCCCACCGCGTTGAACTGCTCGTGACGTTCGAGCATCGTGAGGTGCCCGGCCCCCTCCATCACCACGAGCCGCGCATCAGGCATCGCACCCGCCAGGGCCTTCGCGGTCACCGGCGGGGTCAGCCGGTCGACATCGCCCACGACGACGAGCGCCGGAACCCGGATGTGTTCGAGCGCGTGCCGGTAGTCGAGGCCGATGACGCCCTCCAACGCGTCGGTCCACACCTCGACCGGCGTCCGCCCCGAGACGGCCGCGATGTAGTCGACGAGCCACGGGGGGGCGTGGTGGCCGAAGTTCGTGAGGCGGGCCACGAGGTACGCCAGGTTCGAGCGGCCGTCCTGCATGAAGCCCCGGATGCGCTCGGCGCGCGAATCGGGGATCCGATAGCCGGACAGGCGGCCGAGCAATCCGCCGAGCGCGCCCCGGATCACCTCGCCCGCTGCCGTGTCCGCCAGGATGACCCCGGCGACGCGGTCGCCGAACAGCTCGGGGTGCGACTCGGCCAAGGCGAGGATCGCCATCCCGCCCATGCTGTGACCGCCGAGGACGACCGGGCCTTCGGGGACGGCGGCGTCCATGACGGCGAGGAGGTCCTCACCCATGACGCCCAGCGTGTAGTCGCGGTCGGCCGAGGTGCTGCTCCGCCCGTGGCCCCGGCTGTCGCACAGGACCACGCGGTACCGCTTCGACCACTCCTTCCACTGGTAGTGCCAGGTCGTCATGTCGAGGCTGAACCCGTGCGAGAGGAGGACGGCGGGGCGGCCCGGGTCGCCGGCGGCGCGGACGTGCAGCAGCGTGCCGTCCGCCGCGAGGACCGGGCCGAGGTCGTCGGGGGGAAGCTCCGCCAGCAGCTCCTCCCGATCGGGATCGATCCCACGACGCTCCCGCCGGATCAGCGCGCGGGTGGCGGCCACGCCGGCCGCGGTCCCCACGGAGACCCCGGCCGCCCACGCGGCGGCCTTCTTCCACCGCGAACGCGCCGGCCGCTCAGCCATCGGCACCACCGTAGACGCGGGGGACCCGCCCGCCCACACCGCACGCGATCTCGTACTCGATGGTGCCGAGCAGGGACGCGAGCTCCCCGGCCGTGACCTCCTCGTCGCCCTGCCGCCCCAGGAGCACCACCTCGTCGCCCTCGGCCACCGGGTGATCGCCGCAGTCCACGAGCAGCTGGTCCATCGAGATCACGCCCGCCACACGGTGTCGGCGCCCGCCGATCAGGACGTCCGCGCGCGACGACAGCCCCCGCCGGTACCCGTCCGCGTACCCCACGGGGACGGTGGCCACGTTCGCGTCGCGTTCCAGGCGGTACGTCAGGCCGTAGGACACCGCCTCGCCGGCGGGAAGGCGGCGTGCCAGCGTGACCGCCGAACGCCACCGCATGGCCGGGCGGAGCCCCGCCCGACGGGCGAGGCCCGGCCCCGGCGACAGCCCGTACAGCGCCACCCCGACCCGGACCAAGTCGAGGTGGGTGG
>DATBHM010000207.1:0-38379 GCA_036557505.1 Actinomycetota bacterium
GGTGAGCAGTGGCGGCATCGCACAACGGCTGTCGATCAGCGTGAACACGGTGAGGACGCACGTCCAGAACATCCTGGCCAAGCTGCAGGTTCGCTCGCGCCTCGAGGCGGTCGCGTTCGCCACGCGGTACCGGCTCGTGGACGTCCAGGTGCACGGATGAACGCATCGATGGGTTCGGTCGACGGCAGGGGCACCCCCGCGGACGTGCCACGGAAGTGGCACGAGATCGCCATGCCGCGACGGTGTTCCCACGCCCTGAACCTCGCTAAGATGCCCGGACTGCCCTCCCGCCCACGACGGTCGGACGTTCGTGCCCGCCGGCCGGTGGATCCCTGACTGCGTCGCAGCATCGACAACGAGGAGAGCGAGTGGCGAGGAATCTCCAAACCGGTGAACCAGAGCGGGAGGTGTTCAAGGCGCTCCCGTCGATGCCGCCGGCGCGCCCGGACGCCCGTCCCGACCTGGTCGAGGCGCTCGCGGTCGTCCGGCTGCGGAAGTGGTCGATCGCCGTCATCACGCTGCTGTTCACCGCGATGGCGATCTTCCTCGCCGACCAACAGACCCCGCAGTACACGTCCGAGGCGAAGGTGCTGGTCACTGCCGTCGACATCGACCCCACGACCGGCCAGTTCGTGCCCCCCGACCTGGAGACGGAGGCGGAGCTCGTCCAGTCGCAGGTGATCGCGTCCCAGGTCAAGACCCTGCTGAACAAGGGCAAGGGGACGACGTTCAGCGGCGAGGCACGGGCCCTGCTCGACGGGGTCTCCGTGACCCCGGTCACCGACACCGACATCCTCGAGATCAGCTACAGCAGCCCCTCGCCGGCCCAGGCCCAGGCCCGGGCACAGCTGTTCGCTGAGGGGTACCTCCTGTACCGGCAGCAGACGGTGCTCAACAAGATCCGGCTCAACAACACGGAGATCCGGGCCCAGATCCACCTGCTCCAGCGCCAGCTGAACGACGTGGAGGCGCAGCTCGACTCCTTGCCGCCCGGCGATCCGGGGCGCGCGGATCTCGAGAGCAAGGAGTCACTGCTCCAGAGCCTCATCGTCAACAAGCAGCTGGACCTCCTCCAGCAGCCCGATACGTTCTCGCCGGGGGACGTGATCCAGCCCGCCGACCTGCCGACGGCCCCTTCCTCCCCGAACAAGCTGCTCGACGCGGCGTTCGGGCTCGTCGCGGGCCTCAGCATCGGAATCGGCGCGGCGTTCCTCCGTGACCGCCTCTCCGGCCGGCTGCGGACCCGCGAGCAGGTCGAGGAGGAGGCCGGCGCCCCGGTCGTCGGCTCGATCCCGAGGGTTGCCGGATGGCGACGGAGCCGCGACGCGGTCGCGGTCACGAGGTTCGATGCGCGATCGCCCGCCGCCGAGGCCTACGGCTTCCTCCGTACGAGCGTCCTGTCCTATCTCGCCACGTACGGCGGGACGACGGTCCTCGTCACGAGCCCCCACATGGGGGACGGGAAGACGGCCACCGTCTCGGACCTCGGCATCGCACTGGCTCGCGCGGGCAAGCGGGTGACGCTCGTGTCCGCCGACCTCCGCCGGCCCCGGCTCAACCACTTCTTCGGGCTCGCGCCGGACCTCGAGGGGCTTTCGGAGGTCCTGTTGGGACGGGCGACGCTCGACCAGGTGCAGCTCGTCGTGCCCGTGGAGCCGGCCAGGTCGCTCGGGTCGCGGGCGAGGCAGGGAGCCACCGTGCGGTTGATCACGAGCGGCCGCGTTCCGGAGAATCCGGCGGAGCTGCTGGGGTCACCGGCCATGGCCGAATTGATCGGAGAGCTCGAGGACAGCGCCGACGTGGTCCTGGTCGACGCGCCGCCGGTGCTTCCGGTCACGGACGCCCTCGTTCTCGCCCCCCTCATGGACGCGGTCCTGCTGGTGGTGTCGCCGGCGAGCGCCACGCGATCGCTCGTGACGTCGACCCGCCAGCAGCTCGACCGGGTGGATGCGCACGTGCTGGGGGTGGTGCTCAACCGCTCGAACATGCGGGAAACCGTCAATACGTACTGACGGTCCTGGCCCCATTCACCACAGGGCCCGCCACCCGGCGGGCCACGACCCGGCCACCGATCTGAACACGTGGCGAACCCGCCCCGTCATCCGCGTGAACCGGTTCCCGTAGACGACCTCGCAGCCTCGCACGTTGTCGCGGCCGGGTGTCGCGTAGCAGACGTCCCGTCCGGGGCCGCCCACGAGGAGATCGTCGCCCCGGCCTCCGCGGAGCATGTCGTCCCCGGGGCCGCCCTCGAGCACGTCGCTCGCCGGCCCCCCACGGACGGCGTCGGCGCCGGGGCCACCGAGAAGGAGGTCGGTTTGCGCTCCGCCCCGGATCATGTCGGGTCCCCCCAGACCCTTGATCCGATCGCGTCCCACGGTGCCGACGAGGCAGTTCGGGTTCGCGTTGCCGTTGCTCCATCGGCCGACCCGGATGCCGCGCGCGCAGGGAGGGAAGCCGACCTTCATGGGTGCCGCGATGCTAGCGACGCCCCCTGCCCCGTCGATGGCCCGGACGTGGAGGCTGTACCAGCCGGGCACAGGGCGGCTGCCCGCCAGCGTCCACCGCATACGGATGGCGCCCATGGGTTCGGGGTGTCCGTCGAGCAGGGTCGCGAGGACGGCACCCCGGGGGCTCGTGATACGTATCCATACCCGCGCGGGGGTGTTGAGGCGGAAGAACACGGTCGTCGAGCTGCGGACGTGCCGGGGCGTGACGCCGGCGTTCGAGATCTTCAGCTCGCGGCTGGGAGTCGGGCTCGGAGTCGGTGACGACGTCGGCGTCGCGGAGGCGGAGGGCGACGGGGGAGCCGGGCTGGGCGACGGCTGCGACGTGGGACTCGACGACGGCGACGGGGAGGGCGGCGGCGTCGATGGGGACGGGCTGGGCGACGGCGACGCCGGCGGGGACGGGGAGGGGCTGGGCGACGGCGACGCCGGCGAAGTCGGGCTGGGCGACGGTGATCGCGTCGGCGATGGGCTCGGCGATTGCGACGGGGACGGGCTCGGCGAGGGCGACCGCGACGGCGACGGCGACGGCGATGGACGAGGCGACGGGGACGGGCTCGGGGAGGGCGAGGGACGGGGAGATGGCGATGGGCTCGGGGAGGGCGGTGTGCCGTGCGGGAACTGGGAAGCTGGGCTGACCGAGCTGTTCGAGTCGTAGCCGGCCGCCCGCCACTGCGCCCACGAGGCGAGCGTGTAGTTGGGTCCCGGGGCGGACAGGCTGAAATGAACGGACGAGGTCGTGTTGAAGTAGTAGCGGTTGTTCGCGAACGAGACCGCGGTGGGGTGGTAGGCCGGGTGGGAGTCACCGGTGTAGAAGCCGACCCGGCCGATGTTGTTGTAGGGATTCGTGCCGTCTTCGCGAAGCCCGATGTCGTTGTCGTGCACGGAGATGTTGTGGACGGTGAGATCCTCACCCGCGAAGTCGTGGCGCGCCGTGTAGGTGATGGTGATGGCGTGAACGTTGGTAGCGGCGATCGAGTTGCCGGCGATATCGACGTGATTCGTGGCGGCCACGTCGATCGCGGGGCCGTACATCACGCGGTTCCCGTGGGACCACCCGCTGTTCGAGAACGAGTTGCCGATCACCTTGATGCCCCACCCGGCCGCGTTGTGGTTGGGTCCCGCGTGGGCCGCGTCGTTGATCTCCAGGATCACTCCGCCCCACGTGTTGTTCGCGAAGCGGTTGCCCTGGACCGTGGCGTTGCCGTTGTGCCCGTCGAGCCAGAACCCCCACCCGGTGTTGTCGTGGGAGTAGTTGCCGACGAACGAGACCCCGAGCGATTGCACGAACTTGCCGCCTCCGCACGACCATCCACCCGAGTACGTCCCCCGATAGTTGTTGAAGCTGATCTCGTTGTTCTGCACCACGTCGTTCAGCGCCGGGTAGCCGGTGTCCACGCCGGCGCACCCGTTGTGGTCGATCAGGTTGTCCCGGACGATGGTCCCCGTCCCCACCATCACCCCCGACGACCCGTTGTCGTGGACGTGGTTGTCCTCGACGACCCACCCGGTCCCCCAGGCCCCGACCGTGCCCATCTCTGGGCCGTAGGTGTTCGCGTAGTTCCGGATGTCGAACCCCCGGATCGTGATGTTGGAGACGTTGTTCTTGTTCGCGAATGCGCGCCCCAGCGAACCACCACCGTCGAGGACGGCCCCCGCGGTGCCGTCGAAGGTCTGGCTCGAGGCCTTGGGGGCGAGTTCTCCGACGTGATACGTCCCGGCGGCGAAGCAGAACGTCGTTCCGGGCGACCGTTGCGAGCCGATCGCAGCTGCGACGTCCTGCGATGGCGTCAGCTGGACCCCCTGGCAGGCCGCGGCGTGCGCATGGGCGATCGCCACGACGAAGAACGACGACGAGATCACCAGCGGGACGAGCGCGGCCCCCGCCGCTCGGAAGCGCATGAATCTCACCTCCAGGGGCCAGAGGCGAACCCCCAGCCATTGGGCAGCCCGGGTGCCTGCAGGGGAGTCCGGGCTGCTTGGTTGGTACGTGCGTCATCGGCGACACAGCCCGTCGTACCGATAGGACCAATGGTCAGAGGTTGGAGAGCGACTCCGTTAGGTCCGAGGTGTTAGGCCACCTCACCCGGGTCGGGGACGGCTCCCGTGTGGACCGACCGGAGGGGGTGATGCCCGGAGCGGGGCGGAGGGATTCCGTGCCTGGGAATCAGTCGGCTGACGGCTGCCGAAGCCGGGATCGCGAACCGACGAGCTCCTGGAGGGCCCATTCGAACGGCGACATGTCGACCCGCATCGCCGTCGGCCTTCGCATGCGGGACGGGAGCAGCGACTCGAGGGCGCGGGCTGGAGGCATCAGCTCGATCCCATGCTCCCGGAGGAATCCGATGAAACGGCGCCACCTCCTCGGACGTCGCCGCAGCGTCTCCGCCATGAACTGGAGACGGTCGCGCCGAAAGCGAAGGCTCTGCTGGAGCGTCGGCGCCGCCCATTGGCGCGGAGGCCGCGCGACACTGGCGTACTGCCGGCGGAGCTGCGCGGACTCGGCGGCGAGCTGGTCTCCGCGTGTCGCGCGGAGCGTCGCCTCGTGGTCCACCTGCACGGCAAGGACCTCCCTGACGTGCGAGAAGGTCGCCCCCGAGACCGCCGCCCGCAACCAGTACTCACAGTCTCCGGCCTGTTGGAAGCGCGTATCGAAGCCGCCGATCTTCTCGGTGACCGTACTCCGCCAGAACACCGTGGGCTGACCGAGCGCTCCGACGTACGTGTAGTAGCTCAGATCGAATGGCCGGTAGGTCTGGATGGAGAACCTCGTCTCGTCCTCGGCCGGGAATCTGAGGATCCCGAGGTCGCCGTAGACGATGTCGACGCCCGTTGCGAGGGCCGACATCGCGACCTCGACGCTCCACGGGAGGTAGAAGTCGTCGCTGTTCAGGTACGCGAGCACCCGGCCGCGTGCGAGTGCGAGGCCCTTGTTGATCGCGTCGTACATCCCGTCGTCCGGCTCGCTGATCCAACGGAGACCGGACGACTCCTCGTATTCGCGGAGCACGTCGATCGTGCCGTCGGTGGATCCCCCGTCCACCACGACGTGCTCCACGGATGGGTACGACTGCCTGGCGACCGAGGAGACGCACGTCTGGATCCGTTGCGCGCGGTTGAGGACGGGCGTCACGATCGTGACGAGCGGCTCATCACCCACGTGCTGCGCCCCCACGCTCTGGGGTCCTCGTGCGGTGCGGGCAGCAGCGCCGAGCAGGAGCTCCATGAGCCGGGCCCATCATCAGCCTCGACGCGACCGGACCATGGCCCTCGTTCGCCGGATGGCCGATGCTCCCGCATGCAGCGTTGGACCGGCGACCTGATTCATGCGGCGGAAACGGGCGACCTCGCGCCCGAAGGTATCCGTCTGCGTCGCGACCTGCTCGCGGAACAGGCGCTCGGCTTCGGCGTAGAGCTCGAGGTCCAATCGGTTCTTGTCGCGAATGATCTCGATGGCATCACCGGACGGTTCGTCCCTGGAGGGAGCGCCTGGGGCGACCATTCTTCGCTGGAAATACGGGATCATCCATCCGAATGATCGCTTCATCAGGATCACGCTCTCGTCGAAGCGCTCCGTGAGCCCCACGACCTCGCAGTCACCGAGATTCGAGATGGCAACGTCCAGGTCCCCGTCCACCGGATCCCGGTCCACCACCGCCGCCAATTGCCGAACCTGTCCGTTCTCGGTCTGCGTTCGATCCAATCCGCTGGCCACGAATTCCTTCAATCCCATTCCGGACTCGCGCAGCGCGCCGTTGACGGGATGGTTCGGATCACGTAGGACGTATCGATACAGCGATACGACGCGCCGAACCGGGTCTCTGAGAATCGTGAAGTATCGTGACGGGCGGGGAATCCATTGATGGATGCCGTAGTGAACGTGCCCATAGACGAGCCGCGCGCGTGCCCGCCGTTCGAATGGGATGTCCTCGATGTCGGACGGCGCGCCCCCGAGGGTTTCGAAGCTGAGCCGCTCAGACGGGAGGTACTTCAGCCGCAGACGGAGGATGGATGTCATTGTCGTGCCGGCAGTCTTGGGGACGTGCAGATAGATGAGGCAGGAGTCGTTCACGCCCGCGCATGCTAGCAGCCGGTGCTGAGCGCGACGGCTCCCACGGCCGCGGAGGACGTGTGGCGTTCCTGTGTCAACCAGGCGGCGGTGTGCATCTGAGCTTCAGTCGGCCCTGCCTCGAGAGGAGCCGTGGTAGCATTGCGAATGCACGGCGCCCGGTTGTCCCGTTCGGATGCAGCCACGTTGATCTCCGCTTCGATTGTGTCCCGCTGGACGGGCGCAGTGGTGACGGTCCATAGGTCTCATGAGTCGGGTTCGCACTTCCCTGGGTGATGGCGCCGGACAACGGGCAGGCTGAGGTGGATGCACGCCGCCGCGACGGATCCGTACGCGAGGACGGCGATCCGGATGCGTCGCGATCGGTGAAACCCGCCTTCTTCCTGGTCGGTCATCCCAAGTGCGGTACCACGGCCCTCTATCACATGCTGCGTCGCCACCCACAGGTGTGCATTCCCGTGAAGGAGCCCGGCTTCTTCGCTCAGGAGAGCATGCCGTGGTTTTCTCCGCGGGGGCACGAACGTCCCGAGACCGAGCTCGACTACACGGATCTGTTCCGATCATGTCCCGCAGGTCAGGTGGCGGGTGATGCCACGCCGTGGTATCTGATGTCGGAAACCGCCGCTCATTCCATCGCCGAGTTCCAGCCGGCGGCCCGGATCATCGCGATCTTTCGGGAACCCGCCGCCTTCATTCAATCCTTTCATTTGCACCAGTACCGGTGGGGGATCGAGGACGTCCGCGATCTGCGGCGCGCCCTTGCGTTGGAGGCTTCGCGGGTGGAGGGGCGTCACATCCCCAGGCGTTGCCGCAATCCCCGGGACCTCTGGTACTCGCGGCATGCGAACTACACGGATCAACTGCAACGTTTTCGGTCGGTGTTCCCGGACGACCAGATGCTCGTCCTCATGTACGAGGACTTTCGACGCGACAACCAGGCGACGATCCGGACCGTGTACCGGTTCCTGGGGGTCGACGACTCGCTGGAGATCGACGGAGTCGAAGCCAATCCCACGGTGGGTGTGCGGTCTCGCGCGCTGGACCGCGCGATCCGTCGGGTGACGGGCGACGACGACGGTGCCTTCAGCGTCGTGAGACGGGTGGTGAAGCGGTCGAGCACCAAGGCCTCTCGACGGTGGTTGCGAAGCATGCAGGCGCGGATGCTCTACAAGGACCCGCCACCACCTGATGAGCGGGTGATGGCGCAGTTGCGATCGCGGCTCAAGCCCGAGGTGGAGCGATTCGCGGCGTACCTGGGCCGGGACCTGGTCACGCTCTGGGGGTACGACGCCGTTGCGTAGCGCGGGGACGGCGATTCGGTCGCGGAGCGTGCAACGGTGATCGGGCGTCTCGCTCGGCGCGCCCCCGGCCTTTGGCCGCCGTCGAGTCGGGCCCGGGATGCCGCCGTCCGCCGGTCCGTCGTCGACGTCGTCCTGATCCTCGGGCTGGCCGTGTACGGCGGTGTGGTCGTGGCCCTGCTCGTGACCGGCAGGCTGGTGCCGGCCCGAGCGGGAGCCCTCCTGGTTGGGCCGGTCGCGTTCGCCATCGGTCTGCTTCGGCCGGAGTGGCTCGTCGTTGGGCTGCTGGCGCTGCCCTACCAGTTTCTCGATTCAGCGTCCCCGAAGTACCTGACCTACCTGCTCATCTGGGCGCTCTTCGGCTTCCTGCTCCAGGACGGCGTCAGGGTGGGTCCTCAAACGGGAGCCCTGCCGATTCTCGGCATCATCGTGCTGGCCGCGGTTCACCCGGCACAGGTGCCGCTCGCCGCCGAGACGTTCGCGCACGAGATCTGGCTGCTGCTGTGCTACTACGCGGCGTTGATGCTCCTCGCCTTCCAGGCCACCCGGACGGGCCGGGTGACGGCGGATCAGGCCGCGAATGCCCTGCTGATCGGCATCGTGGCCGGCGCGTTGGTGCAGCCGTTCATCAATCGGCTGGGGCCGATCGAGCACGGCCTGCTGGGGACACCGTGGGGTGGGAAGTTCGAGTACCTGTCCGTCATGGCGTTCGGCGTCGCCTACGCGCGGAGTTCGCTCCGGCGTGCCAACTCGTATCCGAGCATCCGGTGGGATCGAGTGTTGACCTGGACGTTCGCGCCGCTGATCCTCATCGGGTACGGCAGGGCCGGTTGGGCGGCGGCGTTCATCATCGTGGCCCTCGTCTCACGATGGCTCCACTGGAAGCGCGTCTGGATCGGCGCCGCCATCGTGGTCGGGCTCCTGCTGACGGTCCCCGTCCTGCGGGAACGGGTCCTGCCGACGGAAGGCACAGGATTGAGTGGGACGGCCGCGATCACGTCCATCAGCACCGGCCGCTGGCCACTCTGGGTGTTCCTCTGGGATCGGGCCGTCCTGCACCTACCGGGAGGCAACGGCTTCGGGTATGAGTGGAGTCTCTCCTCCACCGAGGTCTTCGGTACTGCGGGCCAGTTCTCCAGGAATCAGGACTTCATCTTTCCGCACAACGACTTCCTGTTTCTCTTCGTCGAGCTCGGGATCCTGGGGGCCGGGCTCCTCATCGTCCAGTGGCTGCACATCGCCTTCACGGTTCACGCCGCTGGTCGCGAGACGTCTCCGGAAGCCGTCCGGTATGGAACTCGAATCCTGGTGCCGGTCCTGGTGGTGATGTTCTGTGTCCAGTTGTTCGACAATGGATTCACGATTCGTGCGGTGGCGGAACACTTCTACCTGGTGGCCGGATTGGTCTTCGGGCTGTCGGCGTGGTCCCGCAGGACTGCACACACGAGCCCGATGTTGGCCCACGCCGCCTAGGACGTGATCGACGCGGAATCGATGTGCCTGTTCGGCCGGCGATGTCACGTTCCGGCGTAGGACGACGGCGTCGGCTGTGGCTGGTGCTGGGCCTGCTCGGCATCGCGGGGGCGGTCGCCGTTGGAGTGTGGTCCGTGGCACGGTCCGGGGGCGGAGGGCATCCGCCCGTCGCTTGGGAACCTCCTCCCGATGTGTGCTCTGGCGTTCGGGTCACGGCCCGCACGCTCTCGAACGAGGTGGATTCCGCTCCCCCCCGTACGACCTTCTGCTTCGCGGCCGGGGTGTACTCGACCGGGGACATCTTCCCCAAGGCATCCGGTCAGACCTTCGACGGGTCCGCGGGGGCCGTGCTCGACGGTGGAGGAACGTTCGAGTACGCGTTTGCGAACAGGAACCTCGTCTCGGACATCACGATCCGGGGGTTCGACATCCGCAACTACGCGAACGTGCGCGACCGACCCGAGCAGGGCGCGGTCGGGGCCTGGGGGACCGGGTGGATCGTGGAGGACAACCACATCCACGACAACGGGGCCTCGGGGGTGTCGGTGGGGATGGGGACCATCGTCCGGGACAACCTGATCGACCACAACGCGTGCGCCGGGGTGGACTCCGGCTACCCGGCGGTGAACGACACGGTGCAGGGCAACGAGATCAGCTTCAACAACTACCAGCGGAGCTTCTCGCCGGGATGGTCGTGCGGCGGGGGGAAGTTCGCCCGCTCGCTCGGCCTGACGTTCGTCGGCAACGACTCCCACGACAACACCGGGTGGGGGTTCTGGCTCGACGGGCACAACGGCAACGCCACGATTCAGGGCAACCGGTTCGCGAACAACGCGTGGGGCGGACTCAAGCTCGAGATCAACGACGCGGCCCATGCCGGGCCCCGCTACGACGTGGCCGGGTGGGGCATCAAGGTGATCGGCAACTCGTTCTCCGACGATGGGTGGGCCAACCCCAGGAAGCTGATGTACGGGACCGCCATGGAGGTCGCGGCCACGAACCACGTCGAGATCGCCGACAACTCGATCGCGGCATCCAGCCCTCACGCACTCACCCTCACCTACACCGCGCGCCACGACTTCTCGGGTGAGGATCTGACCGTCCACGACATCTCGGTTCACGACAACGACATCGGACTTCGGGAGGATGGCGACGACCCCGCGTCCGATGTTGGCCGGGTCGGCTTCTTCACGGCCGACTCACCTGCCGCGTACCGTCCGACCGCGATCTCCTTCGAGAACAATCACTACTACTTCGACAGTGCGTCCGCCCCGCACTTCAGCCTGCCCGGGCCGGGGCTTCCCTACGACCCGGTCTCGTGGACCGGGTGGCAGGCGGCCGGCTATGACCCCACGGGCTCGGTCGCCATCGCGACCAGCTTCCCGCGGGGCGTGCCGTCGGCGCCTGAAGCGTCGGTCGCCACGCGGGCGACATGAGTGGGGTCAGGACGAGCGGGTCGTGCCGCGGGCCAGGGCCTTCTTGGTCCGTTCCCCCGCCCACCGCAGGACGGTCGCACCGAGCTCCTCGTAGCACATGACCCGCTGCATGGGCTTCAGGGGAGCGCGCTGGATGCTGCGGGCGTGCGCGAGCAGCCGGTCCGGATAGGCGAACGCCCCCTTGAGCGACGGCCACAGGGCGCCGCCACCCCGTGTCGGCCGCACGGCGGCCACGCGCTGCGCGGCGCCGACCGTCCTGGACGTGCGTTGTGTGTGGAGCCGCACGTGCAGGAGCTCCTCGGGGATCTCCACGAATCGCCCCAGGAGCGCCAGCTCGGCGAGGAGGATGTGGTCCCCGTTGTAGTGCAGGGGGTGCAGCCTCGTCCGGGAGAGCGCGTCGGCCCGGATGAGCCCATACAGATGTGGGGTCCACCAGAGGTAGCGCATCATGAAACGCCATCGCGTCACCGGATCGGCGCTCATGGTGGAGACGCGCGGGTCCATGGTGAGCGTCATCCCGGCCCTGAGCTCCTGACCGTGTCCACCTCTCGACAACAAGGGGACGGGATTGCCGTCTTCGTCGATCGCATCGACGCGACTGCACGCGAGCACCGCCGTCGGGTCCGCGTCCAGCATCTGGACGCTCTTCGTGAGGAAGTCGGGATCGCAGACGTCATCGTAGGCCGCCCACTTGAAATAGGTTCCCCGTGTCAGGTGAAACACGTTGTTGAAGTTCCACACGACCCCGTAGTTCTGGCGAACCCTCACGTACTGAATTCGGTCGTCCGACCCAGCGTATTCCCGGCAGATGTCACCGGTTCCGTCGTTCGACGCGTTGTCCGAGATGACGATCTCGAAGTCGCCGAAGGTTTGACCCAGGAGGGAGTCGAGCGCCTGGGCGAGAAAGCGCTCGGCGTTGTAGATGGGCATGCCGATGCTGACTCTGGGTCTGAACGTCGGGGATCGCACTATCGAATGGGCCCCCTGGTCGTCCCGCTTCACCGACCCCGCCGTGTCCATTCAGGAACCGGTTGCGACGGGCGCCTGCGGGATCGTCACCACAGACCCGCAGGCCGTTGCCGTCTCATCGCCGAAGATCGGCAGGAGATGCTCCCAACTCGGACGCGGCCGGTGCGACGGTGAACCTGCCGTCGGTCACGAGGATCCCCTCGAGCGGAGGCGGGATCTGGGTCGATTCCCTCCGTCGCACGATCTCGAGGCCGGGGGCGGCATTCCACGACGCGACCCGTGCTCCGTTGAACTGCAACAGCGAGACGCGGACGTGATACCGGCCGCGACCGAGGGGCAGCGAGGGAACGTGGAACGACACGTCGTACAGGCCTCGTTCCAGATCGATGCATTCTCCGGCGAGGTCATAGCCGCTCAGCGCCATCGCCAGCACGTTTGCGTCCGTATACATCCCCATGCCGACGAAGGCATCGCGCATGGGTTTGGGGACGGCGAGGGTGAAGGTGATCGTGCACCCCGCACCGGAGACCACCGTGTACTCGCCGACGGCCTCGGGCGAGTCCATCTTCCATCGCAGGAACCTCGGGGCCTCCAGGTCGTCGATCGATACCGGTCCGGCGGCATCCGCGTCCGGGATCGCGAGGCTGTGGTAGTGGTGGACGACGTCCTGGGCGGGGCCGTCGGCGACGACCTCCCCGTCCCGCAGCAGGATGGCGCGATTGCAGACGCGCTCGACCGTGCCCATGTTGTGGCTGACGAAGACGACGGTCCTTCCTTCCTCGGCGATGTCGATGATGCGATTCAGGCATCGTCGCTGGAACTCGTTGTCGCCGACGGCCAGCACCTCGTCGACGAGCATCACCTCCGGCTCGAGGTGGGCCGCGACGCTGAACGCGAGCCGCATGCTCATGCCCGAGGAGTACCGCTTGACCGGCGTGTCGATGAAGTCCGCGATCTGGGCGAACTCGACGATCTCGTCGAACTTCCGGAGGACCTCGGCCCGCCGCATGCCGAGGACGGCGCCGTTGAAGAGCACGTTCTCCCGGCCGGTGAGCTCGGGATGGAAGCCGGTGCCCACCTCCAGCAGGGATCCGACACGACCCCGGATGAGGGCCCGGCCCTTGGTGGGGCGGGTGATCCTCGCGATGACCTTCAGCATGGTCGTCTTGCCCGCACCGTTCCGCCCGATGAGGCCGGTGGTCTCGCCTTCGTTGAGCTGGAAGGAAACGTCGTTCAGGGCCCAGAAGCGGGTCCGAGGCTCCGGTGTCCGCTTCTTCCCCACCAGCCGCGCGGCACCCGCCGCGATGGTGTCCCTCAGGGTCTGGTACCGGTAGGCGCCGCTTCCTCGCAGGTAGCTCTTGGAGACGTCCTGGACCTCGATCGCGTACGTCATGGTCAGATCACGTCCGCGAAGGACTGCTCGGTCTTGGTGAAGTACACGAACCCCGTCGTGAACAGCACGATCGTCGTGATGAACGACGGGACCACGAGGGTGGCGGGGGGGAGGGGGACGCCCACGAGGGCCCATCGGAACAGCTCGACCACCCCGACCATCGGGTTGAGGGAGTAGATGACCCGGAGGATGCCGCTCGAGGTCAGCAGGTTCCCCGGATACACGACCGGGGTGAGGAAGAGCCAGATGGAGACCAGGAACGGGAGGATCTGCTGGATGTCCCGGTACTTCACGACGAGGGCGGCCGCCCAGAATCCCACGCCGAGGGCCGTCACGAGGATGAGCAGGGCCAGGAACGGGAGCAGCAGGGCGGTCGGCTGGGGGACGACGCCGTAGTACAACATGACCACGAGGAGCAGCAGCGTCGCGACGAGGAAGTCGACCAGACAGGTCAGCGCCCCCGAGACGGGAAGGATCACACGAGGGAAGTAGACCTTCGTGACCAGGGGCATGTTGGCGACCATGCTCGCTCCGCTGCCCTGGAGTGCATTGGAGAAGAGGTTCCAGGGCACGATGCCGGCGAGGACGAACACCGGGTAGGGGACGCCCTGGGACGACACGTGCCCCACCTTGGAGAACACGAGCGTGAACACGACCATCGAGACCAGGGGTTGCAGCAGGGCCCACCCGAAGCCGATGAGCGACTGCTTGTATCGCACCTTGATGTCGCGCCAACTCATGAAATACGCCAGGTCGCGATGGCGCCACAGCGACTTCCCCTCCAGCTTGGGCCATCGCTGCGCGGGTTCGACCACCACGAGTTCAGGCGGCAAAGGGATCCATTCCTCCTTCCCGGGTCTCGATCGGATTCGCCGGCCACGCCGCCCGCTTCGAGGCACGTCCCTCCGGGCTCGCCGTGCGATCCACGCGTCCGGATCAGGCTAGCAGGCGGGGGATCGGCCCAACAGGGACCAAGGGGTCAGTCCCCGCGTACGCAACCGGTCCTAGGCCGAACGCCGCCCGGGGGCCTTCAGAGAGGTCAGCGGGGTCCCGGCGCCCCTGCTGCCGGGGAGGTGGGACGGTACCGCGACCGGTAGTTCGTCCGGAGGAAGGAGTCCACGTCTCGCCGGGCGCGTTCGCTCCGGAACCAGCGCATGTCGGCGGAGCGGAACCGCATCGTCCGGAGCTCTCTCACGTAGCCGGCGGACTGCACCTTCATGGCCCGGTGCAGCCATCTGCCCTTGCGGTTGTTCGACGTGTCGATGTGGTGCCTGGCGTGGAGTGTCTCGTACACGTCCGCGAACTGGCTGAAGGGAGCCGCCGTCAGCTGCTCCGGGTGGAGCCGGAAGGCTCCCACCGCGTACTTGACGAACTCGAACCGGGCGTTCGTGGAGTTCAGCCGCAGGTACAGGTCCCAGTCCATGTTCATGCGCAGGCTCGCGTCCCACGGCTCGGGGGGCAGGGACGACCGGCGGAAGATCGTCGACACGCTCGGGATGTAGCACCCGTACGATCGGAGCACGAACGCGCTGAAGTCGTGCTTGGACACCAGGCGCGTCAGCCTTCCCTCGACGTCGACGTAGACCACCTCGCCGTACACGAGGTCCGCTCCGGTCCGGTCCCCCTCCCGAACCAGCGCCGCAAGGCCGCCCGGGAGGTAGAACTCGTCGGCGTTCAGCCACGCGATCCATCTTCCGGAGGCCTTCTCCAGGCCCTTGTTGAGTGCGTCGGACTGTCCGCGATCTGGCTCGGACCACCACTCGACCTCGTCGTCGTGCTTGCGGAGGACATCGACCGTCTCGTCGGTCGATCCGCCGTCCTGCACCACGTGTTGGACGCGCAGGCCCTCCTGTCCGGTGACGCTGAGGACGCCGTCCTCGATGAAACGCCCGTACCCGAACGACGGCGTCAGGACGGTCACGTCGACGGGGGCGGCGCGACTCATGAGCCGGATGGATCGAGCCGGACCCGATGCCCCAGCGTCTCACGAAGGAGGGCGTCGAGCGCGCCGACTCCGAGGTCGCGGTCGTAGCGGGTTGGATCCGGCTCGGTTCGCGGGAGCAGGGTCCTGTCCGTCAGGGCCTTCCCGAGGAATCCGATGAGGCCCGCCGGATCACGCTCGTCGAACCAGATGACGGCGCCGGGCGGACCGAGCGTCCTCACCGCCGACCTGGGGGGACACACCGCGATGACGGGCAACCCGAGCGCGAGGTACTCGTACGCCTTCGCCGGGTACGCGGTCTCGTGGGGATAGCCCTCGCCGAGGCAGACGGTGCCGGCATCCGCCCTCGCGAGGCGCTCGTACAGCTCGGGCCGGGCCAAGGGGCCGTTCCACGTGACCCCCGGGCCGCCCAGGCTCCGCAGGCCGTCTCGAAGTCGCCGCTCGACGGTGCCGATGAACTCGAGCCGCGCGACGTCGGGTCCGGCCCGCGCCACGGCCTTCAGGAGCGCGTCGGGGCGGAGGCGGCCGTAGACGTGGCCCTCGTAGACCAGGTCGAGGGGTCGCTCGGGTCCGCCGGCGGCGGGGCGGGAGGATCCGCCGGTGACCCCTTCGGGAACGTCCGCCGGGTCGATGCCGTTCTGGACCTGGAGGACCCGCGCCGGCGGGAGCCCGGACAGCCGGGCGATCCGGGCGCCGAGCTCAGGGGATCCGGCGAATGTGATGGCGCTCGCCCGCCGGGCGACCGCCCGCTCGAGCGGGCCGAGCGCGCGGGCGAGGGGCGTCGGGCGCATGGTGGCGCTGAGATCGTCCCGGTAGTCGACGACGACGGGCAGACGACTCGCGAGGCTGCGCGCCACCCACAACAGCGAGTGCGGTGGGACCGTCACGATCGCCGCATCCGCCCGGAGCCCGCGCGAGCGCAGGAGCCGCGACACCGCCAGGCCCTGACGCGGATTCACCTCTCCCTCCATGCCGAGGCGGTGGAACGGTTCGACGAGCCGGCTGGACACCCGGATGGGGGATCGAACGCTCAGGAAGCGCGGAGGCGGATCCTCCAGGCCGACGGGCACGACCGTCCACCCTCGCCGGGTCAGTCCGTCCCGGAAGGTGTGCACCCGGGCGACCGAAGCCTGATGGGCCCGGGCGCCGATGGCCGACACCATCAGCACCACGGGTCGCCGGCCGGCCCGGGGCTCGACATGGCTGTTCTGCGCGTCGCTGGTCCGCATCGTTCGATCTCGCTCCCTGGAGTCCCGGGCCCCGCTCGATCCCCCTGCCGATCGCACGCGCGACCCCGTGCGATGACCTTACCCGGTCCGGGGCCGCCCAGGTCCCCCCACCGCGCGCCGGCGTGGGGCCAATCGATCAGACCCCTCCGCGGCTGCTCCGGCGGCGTCTGACGGCCGCCCGGGCCCTGTTGAGGACCCGGTGCCGGTGGGCGAAGCGACCGGCCGAGTGGCGAAGGTCCGCGAGGGTCGCTTGCGCCCTCGACGAGAGCGCGACCAGGGTCTCGCTCGGCACGACCTCACGAGCCGTCTGCAGCTTGTAGGGCTCCACCCCGCGCATCCAGTCGTACTGGGTGAACCGATCGTCCGAGAGCGCGGACTCGAGGGAGGCGATCTCCGCGAGCCGGCCGGGGCTGTACCGGGAGAACTCGGGGTCGAATCGCGTGTCCCACATCCGATAGGAATCGCGATCGAGGAGTCCGACGACGTACGCGACGAGCCGGTCGGAGAACCTGACGGCGACCACCTCGACCTCGCCCGATGCCGCCAGGGTGGGAATGATCGAGCGCCAGAACCTCCCGGCCTGTGGGTGGTCCAGCATGCTCCTGCCACGGAGCTGGACGTCCCGGAGTCGGCGAACGCGTTCCATCTCCGGCAGGGCCAGTCGGATGGACGAGGGATCCCGGATGCACTGCGTCGAGACGGGGAAGCCGTCGGTCCGGGCGCGGTTGAGGGCGGTGCGCCGGTTCTGCCGGGCGCTCCCGGAGAGGTAGGACCCCAGCGCACGCTCCGCGCCGAACACCAGCCTCGGGCCGCCCTCACCGGGAACCGTCCGGGCACGGTGAAGGTGTCGAGCGAGGGCGGCGACCACGGGGTCGCCCTCGGGGAGCTGCTCGACACGCAGGTCCCAGGGCCGCCGGACCCGGTCGACGGCCTGTGCCGTCGCTGCCGCCAGCGCACCGGCCGCGGCATCGTTCCTCGCCGCGAACCGTGCGAAGTCGCTCATGTAGTGACCGAGTCCGGTGATCTCCGTGACCAGGCCCCGCCTGCCGAGGGCCAGCAGGGCGGCCCCGTGCAGTCGTTCCCGATCGCTCAGCAGCACCGCGAGCGGGGTCCGATCGGAGTAGCACCCGATCCAGGTCTCCAACCACGGCCGCCTCGCGGTGATGGGGACGTCGCAGGCCGAGAAGAGCTCGTCCAGCCGTGGCCCGAACTCGTCGAGGACGGCGCTGCCCTTCAGGGAGATCGTCGCGAATTCCGAAGGCCGGCTAGCTGCCACGGGGAGCTCGCTCGCCGCGGACGGGCCCGCTCGGTCCCCGGCGTCGTCGCCCGCGGAGGACCTCGGTGTAGAGCGCCTCGTAGGCGTTCGCCATCTCCTCGGGATCGAACATGCCGAGCGCCCGGGCTCGGGCGTTGCCCGCCATCCGCCGGGCGTCCTCCTCGTCGTCCAGGAGGTTGCCGATGGCCCTCCCGAGGGCCCCCGCGTCGTCGGGGGGGACCAGCAGGCCGGTCTCGCCCGGCACGACGATCTCGCGAATCCCACCGATCTCCGTGGCGACGATGGGCCGCTCCGCGAGCGCGGCCTCGACGACGGTGACCGGGAGCCCCTCGGCCCGCGAGGGCAGGGCGAACACGTCGAACGAAGGGAGGAGGTCGCGGACGTCGTCACGCCACCCGGTCCACGTCACCCGATCGGTCAGGCAGAGGGTCCGGGCGAGCTCCTCGAGCTGGGGACGCTCCGGGCCGTCGCCCACGATCACCGACCGGGCCTGCGGGAGCTCGGCCATGGCCCGGAGAAAGACGTCGAGTCCCTTCTCCCTCGACAGACGCGCGACGACGCCGACGACCGGTGGCGCCTGCCGTGGGCGCTCGACCGGCGGGGGCCCCGTTCCCTCCACGCCGTTGTAGATGACGCGCACCCGCCCGGACGGGAGCTTCGCGAGCCGCTCGACGTGGCGAGCCAGCGCCGTGCTCACCGCGACGTGCGCGGCCTCCCGCGGGATGGTCAGCTGCCGGTACCGCAGGATCCCCCGGCTGTAGGCCGGGAGGGGGGAATGGTCGACGGCGATCAGCCTCGCGCTTCGGAGGAGGAGACCGGCGAGGATCGCGTACCGGCCCGACCAGGCCATGGGGAGGTTGACCTGGAGGATGTCGGGGCGCAGCGCCCGGAAGACCCTGAGGTGCTCGGCCATCGCCCCCACGTCGCGCCGGTCGCGTACGGCCCGGATCACGATCGTCCTCACGCCCGGGCGATGGGCTCCGATCCACCGGACGACGTCCTCGTCGACCCCAACGATCGTGATCCGGTGGCCGGGATGGAGGTGTCGGACGAGGACTCCCAGCGCCGCTTCGGACCCGCCGAGCGCCCGGTTGTCGTGGTACATGACGAGGCGGAGGGGCCGCTCGAATCCGGGCCTCGATGTTGCGGGATCCTCGTCCATTGACGCCGCGCGCGATCGCATCGGCCCCCCTCGTCCACCACCGGTGGTGAGGCCGAATTGTAGGCACAAGGTCCGCGAATTGGTGCGGTCGTCGGTCGGGCCGGACGGGAATGGAACGTGAGGACCGGGCGCCGGCCGGAGCGGACTACGCGTCCGAGGTTGCGGGCTGCTCGCCGAGGAGCCCCCAACCCGTGAAGGAAGGCTCCATCCATCGACGCAACCGTTCGACGTCAGGCCGAAGGACGTCGGCGAGTCGCTGCCGAAGGTCGGCGTCGATGGCGACCTCGTCCGGGCGGATCGGCCGGGTCATGAGCCGGGTCGAACCCAGCCTCCTGAGCAGTCGCTCTCCGAAGGAATCCTGGTCGGAGCGGTGTGGCACCTTCCGCAGCGTCGTGGCCAGGCGCCGGGAGGCTCGTTTGTCGGAGGCCCTGTTGTACTCACGGGCGAGATCCAGTCCGGCGGTGTCGTCCACGCCGATGAAGGACAGGACCCGATTGACCGTCTCGACCCGACGGCTGCGGAGCGCCTCGGACGTGAGCAGCAGGAGCTGGGACTCCGGGAACCAGTCCAGGTAGCGCTCCAGCTGCAGGGCGTATCTGCTGCTGTTCGAGTACTGGGCGTTGGTCAGTAGGGCGTCTTTGATTCCCGCCGATTCCCGGCCCTCGGCGAGATGTTGGATGTAGGCGGAGCGCATGCGCTCGATCGGATCCCGCATGAGGTAGATGAGTCGCACCTCGGGCACGAGCGACGCCATCCGCTCCGGCACGCCCGCGAAGGTCGGATACATGGTGTACGGGACCGAAGCCTCGCCGACCGCCGACTCCTCGACCGCATCCTCGAAGACGCGCTCGTACCATTCGCGCCCCCGCCGCCACCGCATCTCCGCGACGAAGAACGACGGCTCCTTCATGGTGGCGACGAAGACCCGCTCGTGTCCCCGGAGGTATCTGGAGAGGCTGGTGGTGCCGGCCTTCGGGGCTCCGATGATGATGAAAGTCGGCAGCATCCCTTCCCTGACGAACGGCGACACCTCGCACCCCGATGATAGGGGACCGACAGGGGGGCCTGTCGACGGGGAACGAAGGCCCCCACGGATGGCCGGCGGCATCGCACCGGCACGGGCGGTGACGCGGTTCGTGCCTCGCCCGTATCCTCTCGCCATGTCCGGTGCCTCGTCCCCGTATCTGTGGCTCCGACACAAGACCCGAAGAGGCCTCCGGTACGTCACGCGCCCGGTCCACCCGCTGATCGGGTCCATCCGGCGAGTCGACACGCAACGTGCGGTCGCCGCCCTCACGTTCGATGACGGCCCCGACGAGGAGCAGACCGATCGCATCCTGGAGGTCCTCGAACGGAAGGGCGCCAAGGCGACCTTCTTCATGCTCGCCAAGCAGGCGGTGCGCCTCCCGGAGGTCGTCCGGGCGGTGCAGGACGGCGGCCACGAGATCGGGCTGCACGGGTACGACCACTCGCCCGTCATCGGCATCACGAGCATGGAGAAGGTTCGGAAGATGCGTGACGGGAAGCGGCGTCTCGAGGACGCGATCGGACGATCCGTCCAGCTCTTCCGGCCACCGTACGGGTGGCAGGACCTCCGGTCGTTCCTCGCGGCACGGTCGGCGGGGCTCCGGGTCATCCTGTGGTCCACGGAGGCAGACGACTGCGTCGAGGGCGTCACACCGGAGGTGGCCGCGGAGAAGGCCGTGCGGCTGGAAACGGGAGGCATCCTGCTGCTGCACGACCGCGCAGAGCCGTACCCGACGAGACCGGACGAGCGTCCCGCCGCCGGTCTCGACCGGGCACGAATGGTGGAGCTGATCTCCGATCGTCTCGAGGGACGGCTGTCGTTGGTCTCGGTCGGGACCCTGTTGCGACAGGGGGCTCCGGAGCGCAAGCCCTGGTTCTGGCAGCCGGTCGGAGCGGAAGCCGTCGAGCTGCTCGGGCGCTAGGTCGCCGGGGCGGCCGGGGCCCGGTCAGGACCTCCGGTCGGGCGCGCCGGGCCGTGACCGGGGTCCGAGGAGCCAGTGGCGGGCGACGCGCACCCTTGACCACCACGAGTAGCGCTGGAGCCGGCCGGACACCGCCCGTTTCGCAGCCACGTTGGCCCGCAGGAACTGGGCGCGGGCCCGCGCCGCCAGCGGGACGGACGCCACGCCCCGTTCGTATCCCAGCTCCTCCAGCGTTCGGCCGGCGATGGCCTCGAAGAGCTCGAGGTCGCGCCGCGGCATCTGCCGTCGCCAGTCCCGGAGCCCCTTCGTCGGTGCCAGATACAGGCCCTCGTGGAAGTCGAGGTCCCGTTGGGTGACTCCGAGGACCTCCTTCGGGCGCTCGTGATATCGCAGCATGCCCCGGTCGAACGGCAGCTCGATGAACTCGCACAGGGGCCGCAGGACGGCCTCGGGATCGTCGATCAGCGACTCGTACCGGACCTCCCGATACCGGCGTCCGAGACGCCCCCCGGTGCGCCTGCCCCCGTCGACGGCCGCGGACCAGGTCAGGGCGACCTCTCCCACCGATTCGATGAACCACTCGTCGGGGGTCTGGCGAGCGACGTGGGAGAGCGCCACGTCGCGCCCGTCCCGGATGATGTGGATGAAGCGCGCCTCGGGCAGGAGGTGGGCGAGGACCGGCATGATCCCGAGCGCATTGGGGGTCTTGTCCCCGTACCGGGTCTTTCCCTCGTTCGCGGCGACGTGGCGATAGAGAGCGCGGATCGCGTCGGAAAACGTCTCCGGCCGGGCACGTCGGATCGCACCCCGTACCTCGGCCTCCGGCAGGGAATGCCACCACGCCGGGCCGTGGATCAGGTCGTCGACGAAGGCATCGAGATCGAAGCCCGAGCTCGTCTCGTAGCTGTTGGTCCGACGGCACATCCCGAGCAGGAACGTGGCCTCGTCCGGGATGGCGACGTCCGGGTGGGCGGCGAACATCGCACGGAGCAACGTCGTGCCCGAGCGCTGGACGCCCAGGATGAACGGAAACGGCGGGGGTGGGGAGCCTTCCACCACCGATCCGCCGGGAGCGGGGATCGGCTCAGCCAATCGTCGATCCCCGCCGGCCCCCATCATCGCGTCGGACGTCCACGTTCCCGAGCCTAACGTACACGTGCCTGTCTCCCGGGTCCCCTGGCTGCCCGCCACGTATACTGAGCGCCGGTCGGGGGCGACCGTCCGGGTCGGCTCGGGAGGGGGTCGACGGCCGTTCTCCGTTCGGCCCGATCGAGCCGGACCCGAGTCGCGATCCACGAGGAGCCGCGGCGGCCCGCACGAATCGATTCGGAGTAACCATGCTTCGCCAATTCCCCGAACATCCGCTGCGCCGTGCGCTCCTCCCCGTCACCTACGTCGAGGCGGCGATCGCCGGTGCTCGCGAGCGACGTCGATTCGAGCGGGTGGAGACGTACTGCATGTTCATCGGGTACCCGCGCAGCGGGCACAGCCTCGTGGGGTCGCTCCTGGATGCCCACCCCGACGTGATCATCGCCCACGAGCTCGATGCCCTGGGGTTCATCGGCGCCCGGTTCACGAGGGATCAGCTCTACGCGCTGATCCTGGCCAACTCCCGATCGATCGCGGCCCGGGGACGCCGCCACCTCTACGACTACGTCGTCCCCGGGCAATCGCAGGGGAGCTCCGACACCCTGAGGGTGATCGGGGACAAGCGAGGCGGGGCGTCGATGGTTCGACTCCGCCGCGATCCCACGCTGCTCGACCGGCTCAACCGGGTCGTCGGGGATCCCGTGCGGTTCGTCCACGTCGTCAGGAATCCGTTCGACAACGTCAGCACGATCGCCAAGCGGTGGGACGCCACGATCGAGGACAGCGTGCGGATCTACGCCGACCTGTGCGGCACCGTCGCCGATCTGAAGGCGAGGGTGCCCCCGGAGCGCGTCTTCGACCTCCGCCACGAGGACCTCGTCCGCGATGCGAGGGAAAGCCTCAGGACCATGTGCGAGTTCCTGCGGATCGTTCCGTCCGAGTCCTATCTGGACGCGTGCGCCGGGATCGTCTGGCCCAGCACGCATCGGTCCCGGGACGAACGGGACTGGGACCCCGGGACCAGGGTCGAGGTGGAACGGATCATCGCCGCGCACGAGTTCCTTCGCGGATACACCTTCGAGGACTGAGACCGGAGGGCTGGACGGACCGGTCGATCACAGGTACAGGATTCCATGCCGAATGGAGCCCTCGAGCCGTCCGAATCGGAGCCCGATCTCCCAGGCGGGGTGTGCGCCGTGGCGTCCGAGCAGGCGTCCGGCAGCGATCAGCGGCAGCCTGATCCACGCCTGCAGCGCCCCGAGGAGCGGCGGGCGGCGCATGCCGGAGGCGCGGTACCGGCGATAGAGGAGCGCCTGGGTCGCGCCGAACCGCATCGCCTTGCGGAGGCGGGCGCGGGGTGCAGCCGGCATCCGGACATGCAGGAGGGCTCCGTCGACGAGCGAGGGCGGGTCGTCGCCGGAGAGCTGGATCCGCCAGCAGAGGTCCGCCTCCTCGTAGCACGGGAGCGATGGATCGAAGCCGTGGAACCGCTCGAACGTCTCGCGACGAATCCCGAGGGTGCCCGCCCCAGCGAACGGGAGGAACCCGAGATCCGAGGTGATCAGGCCGGTCTGCTGCGGGTGCGTCCCCCCCGGATTCCACGGATTCAACGCGGTCATCTCCACCCGGGCGCAGACGAGCGGGTGCTCCCCGAGCGCCCGGGCCAGCTCGCCGACATAGCGGTCGTCGGCGGTGTCGTCGGCGTCGACGAAGATGAGGAGCGTTCCCCGGCACTCGGCCACCGCGCGGTTCCGCTGGGCCGCCGCCGTCCCGACCCGGTCGCCGGGGACGACTCGAAGGTCCAATCGATCGAGCCATCCCCGCAGGCGGCGCTCCAGGTTGCGATTGCCGGCGTCCACGACCACGACCTCGAACGCGGGTGCGCCCCGCTGCCGGCGGAGCGATTCGAGCGTCTGTGCGAGATAGGTGGAGTCGAGACACGGGACGATGACGCTGATCTCCGGCGGGTGTCGGTCGTGCGGGCCGTCCTCGGTTGCGTTCGTCGACATCCTCGCCCCCCTCCGGGGCATGATCCCAGCGGACCCGGCGGGTCGCGGGTCCGTTCACCCATGATGGAGGCGTGAGCATGCCATGGAGATGAGGAGGCTCGGGTCGCAGGGCCCGGAGATCTCCGTCATCGGCTACGGCGCCTGGGAGGCGGGCGGCGTCGGGTGGGGTCCGGACGTCTCCGACGACCGGGTGCTCGACGCGATCCACGCCGGGCTGGACGCCGGGGTCACGTGGGTCGACACGGCCGAGACCTACGGGGACGGACGATCGGAGGAGCTCGTGGGCCGCGCCGTGCCCGCCGGGCCGGACGTGCTGGTGTTCACGAAGGTGGCATCGGCTCCCAGGGGCTCCGGATACCGGCCGCACGAGGTGCGCCGCGCCGCCGAGGCCAGCCTCCGCCGCCTCGGAAGGGACTCCCTCGATCTCTACCAGCTCCACTGGCCGGACGAGCGGAGCGCGCCGCTCGAGGACACGTGGGGGGCGATGGGCGACCTGGTCGACGCGGGCCTCGTGCGATGGATCGGCGTCTCCAACTTCGCCGCCGAGGCGATGGAGCGATGCGAACGGATCCGGCACGTGGACTCCCTGCAGCCACAGGTGTCGATGCTCTGGCAGGAGCGCCTGCCGCTCCTCGAGGCCTGCCGGAGCAACGGCACCGGCGTCATCGCGTACGGCCCGCTCGCCTACGGGCTGCTGACCGGGTCCATCACCACGGAGACACGCTTCGGCCCGGACGATTGGCGGAGCGGCGGCCTCGGTCTGCGCGCCTACGGCCAGCTCTTCGCGCCGGGACGGCTGGAGGCGAACCTCCGCGTCGTGGAGGCGCTGCAGCCGATCGCCACGCGGGGGGGTCACACGGTCTCGCAGCTGGCCCTGGCGTGGGTCCTGCACCAGGACGGGGTCACCGGCGCGATCGCCGGATCGCGCTCGGCGGCGCACGTCGTCGAGAACGCGGCCGCCTCCTCGGTTCGCCTGTCGAAGGAGGAGCTGGCCGAGATCGACGGGATCCTGGGAAAGCGGGGCGAGCTCACCACCGTGGGCGAATGACCCAGGCGCCCGCCGGGGAACGGCGCCTCAGGCCGGCGCCAGGAGACCGTGCTCGAGCAGCTGCCCGGCCGCCCACCTGAGCTCGTCGAACGGCAACCCGGAGCGCTCCGCGATGTCGAGCAGGGTGTGGTCACCGTCGGACTGGTTCAGGACCCACAGCAGGGCGAGTTGCCGGTCCCCGGCGCGGTCCCCGCCGATGGACGGGTACAGGCCGCGGCGTCCGAGCTGCGGCTCGCCCTTGGGGCTGAGGTTCCGATAGGCGAGGTCGTGCTCCAGCACGTCCAGGAGGTCGAGGTAGACGTCGAGCGATTCGGCGAGCGCCTCGGGCGTCACGAAGCCCAGGTCGTCCGCGGACGTGTGGTATTCGGGGTAGGCGTTGTTCGGGGACCGCGTGAGCGATCCGACCGGAAGGTCGAAGCCGGGGGAGCAATACTGTCGCTCGTCGTACCCCCACGGGGTGAAGTCCAGGATCCGGTGCTCGACGCCGCGCCGCCCGAGGACGTACGCGGCCGCGCGATCCACCGTGGCGTCGCCGCGTCGCGAGCGCTTGTACGTGAAGGGGCCGGGGTCGCCGACGCAGCACACGACGAGGCCGTGGCGGATGCGGCCGAGGACGTCCTCGTTCCGAGCCAGCCAGGTGATGGCCCCGATCGTGCCTGGGAGGAACAGGAACCGGTAGGACAGCCGGGTCTCCCGCCCCCGGAGACGGCTCGCCAGATACGTGGCGATGGCGATCCCCGACAGGTTGTCGTTGGCGAGCGATGGATGGCAGGTGTGGCAGTGGATCAGGACCTCGTCCGTGGTCGTCCCGGCATGGAGGTATTCCCCCAGCGTCAGGCTCCCGTCCTCCAGCGTGGAGTCGATGACCACCTCGTAGTCGCCGTCCTCGAGCGCTTCGACGTCACGGTGGCGCATGCAGAAACCCCAGGTCTCCGCCCAGTAGGCCGTCCGATACGGGATCCAGTCCGGCCGCTCGGGGAGGGTGAACAGGTGCTCGCGCAGCTCGGCGAGGGCCATCGAGGCACGGACCGGCGTGCTGTACCCGACCACATGGAGGTTCGAGTCCGCGAAGTCGACGACCGTCCGGCCCGACGGGTCCCGCACCGAGGCGCCCCGGATGTTCCATTCCCGTGGGACGGTCCAGTCGAGAACCGGCGTGCCGGTCGGAACCTCGTGCACCTGGAGGTCCACGTGCTTCGCGATCCGCGCGAGCGTCTCGCGGACGCCCTGGCCCGTGATGCTCCGGCACAGCGGATACAGCTCGGTCATGAGGCCGTGCATCTGCCGGCCCGCTGCATCCAGGTCGAGGTCGCCCCGGCGCTTCGTCACGGCCGCCCCGAAGGGGAGTCGATCGCACGCTCGTGGCCGGGCTCGCCGACGACGACCGGCCACGGGATGGGCACGATGAAGCGTCCTCCTCCGTCGAGGTATGCCTGCTGTTCCATCAGGATCTCGTTCCTGAAGTTCCACGCCAACAGCAGCACGTAGTCCGGTCGGTCCTGGAGGAGCCGCTCCGGCCCCACGATCGGGATTCGGGCTCCCGGCATCCATCTCCCCTGTTTGTGGGGACTCTTGTCGGCGACGTAGTCGAGGATGTCCGGCCCCAATCGGGCGGCATTCAGCAGGATCGTTCCCTTGGCCGCGGCGCCGTAGCCCGCCAGTCGGTGACCCGCTCCCTTCAACTCGCTGAGTTTCGATCGCACAGCGCGGCAGACCTCTGAGACACGATCCGCGAAATCGCGGTAGTACCCGAAGCCGGTGATGCCCGCCGCCGATTCGGCGTCCAGGAACCGACGCACGGATTCGTCGCCCTCCGCCGCTCGTCCCACGGTGATCCGCAGCGATCCGCCGTGGATCGGCAGGTGTCGAACCCGCTGCACCGCAAGCCCGTGTCGCGCGAACAGCGAGCGGAGCGAGGTGACCGAGAAATAGCAGAGATGCTCGTGGTAGATGGTGTCGAACTCCAGCTGGTCGATCATGTCGCGAACGTAGGGGACTTCGAACTCGGCGATCCCCGTCTCCGACAGGATCGTCGCGACGCCCTCGACGAATCCGTTCAGCTCCGGGACGTGGGCCAGGACGTTCTTGGCGATCAGCACGTCGGCTCGCCTGCCCTCAGAGCGCAGCGCGCGCGCCGACTCGGCGCCGAAGAAGGTCTGCAGCGTCGGCACCCCGATCGCCTCGGCGGCGGCGGCGGGGCCGCGTGCGGGATCGATCCCCAGGACGGGGACGCCCGCCTCCACGAAGTTCCGCAGGAGGTATCCGTCGTTGCTGGCCACCTCGACGACGAGGCTGCCCGGACCCAGGCCGCGTGATGCGATCAGCTCGAGGGCGTGCTCCCGTGAGTGCCGCAGGAGGGTCGCCGAGACCGACGAGTAGTAGGAGTAGTCCACGAAGATCGCCTCCGGCGGCGGCGCCTCGAGGATCTGCAGGAGCGAACAGTCGGGGCAGAAGGCGACGTCGAGCGGATAGCGGCCCTCCTGCTCGTCTGCGCTCCCGGGGTAGTCGTCGGTCAGGGGCATGAGGCCGAGCGAGAGCACGGGGAGCAACGTCCGGCCGGAGCAGCCCCGGCACGTGCCATCCGTGCTCACCGGTGACTCGGGCCTGACGTCGCCCCGGCCTGCACCGGAAGCCACCGGAGGTCCGGTCCCAGCCTCCCGTCCGCCTGGAGCTCCGTGATCCGGCGCAGACGGATGAATCGGGGGGACGAGAGGTCCGACGCGAGGAGACCGTGACGGCGGTGCGCGTCGGCGAGCTCCCGCATCCCGTCGCGAACGTTCCACGTCGGTTCGAAGCCCGGAAGGGTGTCCTCGGCCCTGGAGAAGTCCACCCGGTAGCAGCGGGGGTCGGGTCCCGCGTCCTTCGCGAAGACGACCCTGGTCCCGGGGAGCGTCTCGGTCGCCAGCTCCGCGAGGTCGCTGACCCGGTAGTTCTCGGCCGTTCGGCCGATGTTGAACGCCTGACCGTGGACGAGGTCCCGAGGCGCCTCGAGGGCGCACAGGGCGGCGCCGGCCGCGTCCCGGACGTGGACGAGCGGACGCCACGGCGTGCCGTCGCTCTTGATCAGCACCCGGCCCGTGGCGTGGGCGTTCGCCACGAGATCGTTCACGACCAGGTCGAGGCGGAGCCGGGGCGAGTACCCGTAGACGGTCGCGTTCCGGAGGAAGACGGGGCTGAACGCGTCGTCGGCGAGACGCGCCAGGTCCCGCTCGGCGAGGACCTTCGCGTGCCCGTACGCGCTGACCGGATTCATCGGCGCCGACTCGGTCAGGAGGTCGTCGGGCGACGCGGCACCGTACAGGCTGCACGAGGAGGCGAAGACGAAGCGCTCGACCCCGGCGGCCTTGGCGAGCCGGGCGAGCCGGATCGTGGCCTCGTGGTTGATCTCGTAGGTTCTGCGGGCGTCGAGGTTCCCCAGGGGGTCGTTCGACAGGGCGGCCAGGTGGATGACCGCGTCGACGTCACGGAAATGGCCGTCGTCGACCGCTCGGATGTCGATCCGATGGGACGGCCCCTCCTCGGGGTCGCCGCCGTATGAGCACCCCTCGTAGAAGCCGGTGTCGAGGCCGACCACATCGTGACCGGCAGCCCGAACGAGCGGCGCCAGGATCGCTCCGATGTACCCGTCGTGCCCGGTGATGAGGACCCGCAACGCGCTCCGATCAGATGGTCCACGGCGGGTTGCCGTGGTCCCACAGGCTCTCGAGCATCTTCCGGTCGCGGAGGGTGTCCATGCACTGCCAGAACGATGCGTGCCGGTAGGCCATCAGCTCGCCGTCCTTCGCCAGCCCCTCCAGGGGGCCGAGCTCCCATTTCGTGGATGGGTCGTCGTCGATGTAGTCGAGCGCGCCCGGCTCCATGACGAAGAACCCGCCGTTGATCCACCCCTCGCCGACCTGTGGACCGAACTCCCCCGCGAACTGGGGTTTCTCGGTGAATCGGACGACCGCGTCGCCTTCGATCTCCACCTTGCCGAATCGGGCGGGCGGATGGACCACCGTCATCGTGACGAGCCTTCCGTGCGCCCGGTGGAACTGCAGCAGTTGCCGCAGGTCCACGTCGGAGAGCCCGTCTCCGTACGTGAGCATGAAGGTGCTGCCGTTCAGGTGGGGAGCGAGCCGCTTGATCCGCGCCCCCGTCTCGGACGACGTTCCGGTCTCGATGAGGTCCACCGTCCACGACTCCGACACCGGCTCGGTCGTCATGACCGCCTCCACCGTCCCGTTGTGCATGTCGACCGTCAGGTTCGAGTCGCTGTAGGTGGAGTAGTCGACGACGTAGCGCTTGATGACCTCACCCTTGTACCCGAGCGCGATGACGAAATGATCGAAGCCGTACCGCAGGTAGTGGCGCATGATGTGCCACAGGATCGGGCGACCACCGATCTCCACCATCGGCTTGGGCCTGACCTCGGTCTCCTCGGCGAGCCGGGTTCCCAACCCGCCCGCGAGAATGCCGACCTTCATCACCTCACCTCGTTCGGGTCGTGCCCCGGCACGGGGCGGGTCCACCGGCGGCGACCACGCTTACGCCTCCGCGGCGATGACCCGTCGCAGCCGGCCCTGCCGCTCGAGCTCGCCCTCGATCCACCGGTAGGTGGTCAGCAGGCCCTCCTCGAGCGAGATGCGGGGCTCCCAACCGAGTGTCTCGCGCAGCCGGGAGTTGTCGCTGTTCCGGCCGCGGACGCCCTGCGGCTTGCTGAGGTCGTGACTGAGCGTCATCTGCTTGCCCGCCGCGGCGCACACGAGCTCGCACAGCTCGTCCACGTTCACCATCACGTCGGTCCCGAGGTTGATGGGCTCCCAGTGGTCCGACTGCGCGATCCGGTAGATACCCTCGACGCAGTCGTCGACGTGCATGAACGACCGCGTCTGCTTGCCGTCGCCCCAGACCTCGATCTCCCCGCCGTCCTCCGTCAGCGCCACCTTCCGGCAGATCGCCGCCGGCGCCTTCTCGCGACCGCCCTCGAAGGTCCCGTAGATGCCGTAGACGTTGTGGAAGCGGGCCACGCGCGTCTGCAGGCCCTTGTCCTCGAGGTAGTACTGGCACATCTTCTCGGAGTAGAGCTTCTCCCAGCCGTAGCCCTCCTCGGCGTCCGCCGGGTACGCGTCCTCCTCCTTCAACCCACCGATGTCGGGCCGCTCCTGCAGGTACTGCGGGTAGATGCAGGCCGAGGAGGAGTAGAAGAACCTTCCGGCCCCCGCCTCGTGGGCCGCCTCGAGCATGTGCACGTTGATCAGGACGTTGTTCCTGGCGACGTCCGCATGGTTCGCGGTGATGAACCCGATGCCGCCCATGTCCGCCGCGAGCTGGTACACCTCGTCGACGCCGGCGCTCGCCGTGCGGCACGCCTCCAGCTCGCGCAGATCGAGGAGCTCGAACTCGTCGGCCGCGCTCTCCTGGAACTCGGGGAGCTTCACGTCGCACCCACGAACCCAGTAGCCCTGCTCCTTCAGGAACCGGACCAGGTGGTGGCCGATGAACCCGCCGGCGCCGGTGACGAGGGCCCGCTTGCTGTTCTCCATCTCAACTGCTCCTTTCGCGGTGTGGGTCGAGCACGTCAGTACGCTCCGGATCTGCCGGTCAGGGTCCTGACGGTCCGGAGCATGATGTAGAGGTCGAGGATCGGGGACCAGTTCTGGATGTAGAAGTGGTCCATCCGGATGGCGTCCTCCGGGGAGAGGTCGCTCCGGCCCTGAATCTGCCACCATCCGGTCAGGCCGGCTCGGACCTCGTGGCGCGGGCCCAGCAGCTCGAGGTTGGCGGCCACCTGGTCCGCCGGGAGGGGCCGGGGGCCGACGAGGCTGAGGTGCCCGAGCACGACGTTCACAAGCTGCGGGAGCTCGTCGATGGACAGCTTGCGCAGCCACTTGCCGAGCGGGGTCAGGCGCGGATCCTTCTTCAGCTTGAAGAACGGCACCGAGGTGTCCACTCCCTGCTCCGCGACGAGACGGTCGGCGTCCTGCCGCATGGTGCGGAACTTGTACATCCGGAACGTCCGCCCGGCCTCGGTGACGCGGTCCTGACGGAACAGCACCGGGCCCCGCGAGGTGGCCTTGATCAGCACGGAGACCACGAGGAGCACGGGCAGGGTGATGAGCAGCGCGAACCCCGACAGCACGAGGTCCATCGATCGCTTGACCAGCCGCTGGGCGGGGGAGAGGCGGGCCGGCTTCAGCGTGAGCGCGATCCCGGCCTGACCCACGGACTGGACCCGGAGCCGGGACGGCATGACCTCGCGCACCTGCGTGTAGATGCGGACGACCAGGCCCTCCTGGCGAGCGGCCTGCAGGATGGCGGTGAGCTTGTCCGCACCGATCGCCGGGGATGCCACGAAGACGCAGTCGGGGTCGTACTCCTGGAACAGCCGCCGGAGCCGCCGGATCCGCTCCGCCATTGGGCGCTCCGCGCGGTCGACGACCGGGTCGTCGGCGCTGACGTAGCCGAGCGTCCGGAAACCGGACCGGCCCGCCTCGAGCGACTCGATCAGATCGAGGGCGTCCTCGCCGTGGCCGACGACGAGCGTTCGGAGGGCGGCGCCGGACCGGGCCTTCCTCGCCGACGTCCATCTGGCGAATCGGCGGGCGCAGAGCTCGAGGAGGAGGGCGATGCCGAACGTCAGCGCGATCCAGGCGCGGCTGAGCATCGGGTCGAACATGAACCCGCCGATGATCATCGCCACGGTCCCGAGGGAGACCGCGCCGACCGTGCGACGCGCTTCCTCGAGGCCCGACAGATTCACCGTGTCGTAGAGCCCCGACCCGGCGAACACGCCGAGCCAGATCACCGCGGCGAGCAGCTCGCCGACGATGTAGCCCTGTGACGGGATCGCGCCGAACAGCAGCAGGTGGGAGGTCACCAGTGCGATGACGAGGCATGCGACGTCCGCGACCGCGAGGGTGAAGGCGGTGACCCGGCGCCTGTGGCGGGCGTTCCGCCGGGCGGCTCCGCGTGGCTCGGTACGGCCGATGGCCGGAGGGAGGTCCGCGAAGTCCGCCTCGGGCGCCGTGCCCACCCGGAGCCGCTGCCCGGGCTCCGCGGTGACCTCTCGCCCGGTCACGGGGCGGTCCCCACGAGCTCGGGAAGCACGCGATGCTGCGACACGAAGGCCACCGCTTCCAGGCGGGAGTGGACGCCGAGCTTGGACAGGATGTTCTGGGTGTGCGTCCGCGCGGTCTGCGGGCTGATCACCAGCGCCTCGGCGATCTCCTGGTTGTTCGCGCCCTGTGAGAGCAGGGCGAGGACCTCGCGTTCGCGTCTCGTCAGCCGCTGGAGCCGGTGGCGGGCCTCCCGCTGCAGGGACTGGTGGCGGACCAGGCGACGAAGCAGCCCGCCCAGCAGGTGGCCGGGGATCACCGCCTCGTCTCGCCCGACCGCCCGGATGGCCTCGAGCAGCTCGGGGAGCGGTGCGCCCTTCGTGACGAACCCGGTCGCGCCCGCCTCGACGGCTTCGACGAGCGTGTCCTCGTCCTCGGCCTCGGTCACCACCACGATCCGGCTCTCGGGCGACAGCTCACGCAGCCGGCCGATGGAGAGCCCGCCCCCGTTCGCACTCGACTGTTGGAACATCGAGGCGTCCAGGACCACGACGTCGGGGGTGGTCTGGCCGGCCTGGACGAGCGCGTCCGCGGCGTCCGCGGCGTCGGCCACCACCTCGAGGTCCGGCTCGATGTCGAGCGCTGTGTGCATCGCCTCCCGGACGAGCGAGTGCCGGTCGGCGAGCAGGACGCGAATCGGTCGCGTTCGTTTGATGATCGCCGGGCCCGCTTGCACTTCTCGTCCCCCTTCGTCCGTCGATGCAGCCCTATGGACAGGCTATGGAGGCGCCTTCCCGGTCACACGGCCCCAATTTCGTATTCCGCCTACGTCGGATGGATGAGCTCCGGGGGGCCGCTCCCTGTCCGCGCGCCTCGTGGCGGGGCGGGTTGGCGTTGCCGAACCATATCACGGGGGGATGACCCCGACATAAGCCCGCGTACAACCACAAATCGGGAGGAGATCGGGCTCCGATCGAAGGGGCGAGCGGCCGACCGGCCTCGGGGCCGGCCGGGCCGGGAATCGAGCTTACCCTAGGTCGCTCGGACCGGGACGCCCGCCCGGCGGGGCCGAGAGGACCTCCATGGTGGGGGCGGGCCCGGAACTCGCGACGGCTACCGCCTTGCGGCCGTGCTCCCCCGATCGAAGCCTGCCCGCTTCCACTGCCTCCACGTGGCCAGCCGATACGGGGTGGAGGCGCCGCGGCGCGGCAGGGAGAAGTGGTATGTGCGCGGGTGGTCGAAGAAGTACCGGTTGTCGAAGAACGAGATCCCCGACGGGGCGGGCTGGCCTGGCGTGGCCGAGTAGAAGCCGACCCGTCCCAGATCGTCGAACGGGTTGCTCAGGGGCCGTGACTCGCGAAGGGCGATCCGGTTGTCGTGAACGGACACGTCGTGGACACGGAGATCCTGGCCGGGGAATCCGGCGCGGGCCGTGCACGTCAGCGTGATCGCATGCGCGTTGTACGCGGTGATCCGGTTCCCCGCGACGACCACGTGGCTGGATGCGGCGATGTCGATGGCGTCGCCGTACATCACCCGGTTGGGATGCGCGAACCCGTTGCCCGAGAAGACGTTGTGCAGGACCTTGAAGCCGAAGCCGCGCATGCGAAGGTGCGGGCCTCCGTGGTCGGGGTCGTTGATCTCGATCATGAGTCCGCCCACGGTGTTGTGGACGAAGCGGTTCCGCTCGACCGTGACGGACGTGTTCCCGCCGTCGAACCAGAAGCCGTGGCCACGGTTGCCGTGGACGTTGTTGCCGACGAAGCGCAGCCCGAACGACCGGTTGGACTTTCCGCCGCCGCAGGACCACCCCAGGACCCGGAATGGCCCGAACCCGTTGCCGGTGATGTCGTTGCCCGCGATGACGTTGTCCACGCCGGTGGAGTTGATGCCGGCGCACCCGTTGCGCTCCAGCACGTTCCACCGGGCCACCATGTGCCCTCCGAGGCCCAGGGTGATCCCGGATGCACCGTTGTCGTGGATGCGGTTGTGCTGGATGGTCCATCCTCCACCGTGCCACGCCGAGATGGCCCCGTCCTCGGCCCCGGTCGCGTTGGCGTAGTGCCGGATCTCGAATCCGCGGATCGTCACGTCGGAGACGTCGTGGTAGTTGGCGATCGCCCGCCCGTAGGTCCAGCCTCCATCCAGGACGGCGCCGGACGTTCCGTCCAGCACGTCACCCGAGGCCGGCGGATAGATCTGGCCGGTGTGATAGACGCCCGCCCCGAAGCAGAAGGTCGTTCCACGGGCGGCGTGACGGCCGAGGACGGACATGACGTCGTCGGCGGGGCCGACCCTGACCCCGCGGCAGGCCCCGGACGACGCGTGACTCGCGCCGGATGCCGCGACGCCCGTGGCCGCGGCGGCGGGGCTCGACACGACGAGGAGGCAGGCGATCGTGACGAAGGTCCGAAGGAGCAGCCGCGTCATCGCGGCGGTCGCGATCTGCGGGTCCCGCTCGCCCGGCGCGAGCTCGGCTCGCTCCCTCCCGGCGAGCAGCACGTGCCTGCGACGAACTCATCCATGGATTCGTGGGGCCGGGAGTCTCGCGGGCGGCGTGTCGAGACATCTCCCGGCGAGGAGTGTCAAGGCAGGCGGATTCTAGGCCATGGCACGGCACGGGGCACGCTCATCCCGGGATCTTCCGGTCCGAGGGTCCTCCGGGAGGCGAGCCGGGGCCTCGGGGCCGGGTGTTCTATGGTTCGGGACCATGAGCGTCCGTCGGCGGGCCCCGGGCCGGCCCCTCCGAGCCGCCCCGATCGAACGGGGCGGAGGGCGGTCGAATCGGGGCGGCGCGCCGGCGATCCTTGCCTTCGCCTACGCCTGCGAGCCCGGGAAGGGATCGGAGCCCGGGGCAGGATGGGGCCTGGCTCGGGGAGCTGCCCGCCTGGCGCCCACCTGGGTGATCACCAGAGCCAACAACCGCCCGGTCATCGAGGCCGCGCTCCCCGAGCTCCCCGAGCGGGATCGGCTGCACTTCGTCTACGTGGACCTCCCCCGCCGCGCGATGTTCTGGAAGCGGGGAACGCGCGGCGTTCGCCTCTACTACCTCCTCTGGCAGCTGGCCGCGCTCCGGTGCGCCCGGCGGCTCCAGCTGGAGCGGGAGTTCGCCTTCGCCTGGCACCTCACGCTCGCCACCGCGTGGCTCGGGAGCGCCGCCCCGATGACCGGCCTGCCCTTCGTGTACGGGCCGGTCGGCGGGGGGGTTCCCACGTCGTGGAGGCTGTTCCCCTCGCTCGGCGTGAAGGGGTCCCTCTACGAGGTGGGCGCCACGATCGCGAGGTCGAGCTTCCGCAGCTTCAACCCGCTGTGCCGGATGGCGATGCGTCGCGCCGCCGTGATCCTCGTGCAGAACGAGGAGACGAGGCGATGGGTTCCGGCTTCGGTCCGGCGCCGGGCGGTCGTCAGCCCGAACGCGATCGTCGACGTGCGCCCTGCGACGGGGGTCGTGCCGGGGGACGGGCCCAGGACGGCGCTGTTCGCGGGCCGTCTGATCCCGTGGAAAGGCGTCGCGCTCGCCATCCGCGCCATCGCGCTGACCCCCGGGTGGCGGCTCCTCGTGTGCGGCAGCGGTTGGGACGAGCGACGGTTGCGCCGCCTGGCTCGAAGGCTGCGAGTCGAGGACCGTGTCCGGTTTCTCGGTCAGCGTCCGCAGGCGGAGATCCACCGCCTGATGGCCCGGGCGGACGTCTTCCTGTTCCCGAGCCTGCACGACGAGGGGCCGGCGGCGGTCGCGGAGGCGCTGGCGATCGGGATCCCGGTCATCTGCCTGGATCGGGGCGGTCCCGCCGGTTTCGGGGGGACGGCGGTCCCCGTCGGCAGCGTCGGGGCCACCGTCCGGCGCCTCTCGGGCGCCATCCGGGACGCACGGCCCCAGGCCCCGGCTCGCCGGTTCTTCCTGGAGAGCGTGGTGCAGGAGATGTCCTCGATCCTTCGGGGACGGGGCCTGCTGCCCGAGGACGCCGGCCCGCGGGTGCCGTCGTCCGTGCCCGACCGGGCGCTGGATCGCGAAGACACCGACCATTCCGGGGAGGGCGAGCCGGCCGCGTCCGACGGGTGATGCGCTTCCTCCGGGAGGATGGGGACGCCGGGCGGGCGTTCCCTCTTCAGGCGTCCCCGACCTGGGGGGCCGCCGGGTGCGCGAAGGCCGGGACCTCCTCCAGCTGTCGGAGCCAGGACCCGGCGACGGCATCCCAGGAGAGCTCGCGCCGCGCGACCCGCAGCGCGGTCCGGCCGACCTCCGCCCCGGCGGACGAACGGATCCGGGTGATGGCGGCGGCGATGCTGTCCGGTCGGGCGTCGGCCTGGATCGCGGCCCCGTTCGCCGCGAGGAAGCTCCCGAGGGGATACCTGGTGACGAGGATGGGCACCCCGACGGCCGCGGCCTCCGCCGGCGAGACCGGGCACGCGTCCCACCTCGAGGGATAGACGAACCCGGCCGAACGACGGAGCAGGTCCCACTTCCCCGAGCCGTAGACGGGGTCCCCGACGCGCACCCACGACTCGACCGAGAGCTCCCTGGCCAGGGCGCGCATCGCGTCGCGGTGGCCCCGCCAGTCGGGCCCGTGGAGCCGCACCTCCGGGCGCTCGGTCGGAGGGAGGGCCGCGATCGCGCGGATCAGGAGGTCCAGCCCCTTGTGGGAGGGATCGAACCGCCCGAGCCACAGGAGGTACCCCCCGCTGCCCCCGTCCCATGTCACCTCCTCCGGGTACGTGACCCCGTTCGGGACGACGAGCGCTGGGATGTCGACCCCGAGCCGGTCGAGGTACCCCACCTCCTCGGGGAAGAACACGTGGGCGGCCAGCGCTCGGCGGAGGTGTCCCCGTTCGATCGCCCAGTTCCATCCGCGCTTCAACGCGGGGCGCCGGGCCAGGATCTCCGGGGAGTAGACGCCGTGGGGTGCGACGACGTACGGGACGCCCGCGCGCGCACAGGCCCGGCCCACGACCACGTTGTTGAGCATCCACCCGCCGTGCAGGACCACGAGGTCGGCGCGGCGCAGGATCCCGGCGGGAAGCCGCGGGACGACGAGGCTGCCCCGGCCGACGTGCTCGACGGGGACGACGTCCACCCCCGGGGGGGCGGGGCGATCCCGGGTGCCGCGATCGCACACGACCGCGACCTGATGTCCGGCGCGGACAAACGCCTCACACCAGCCTCGCACGGCGTTGCCGGTGCCCGACTCGGGGCCCAGGAAATGGGGTTGGTAGTGGAGGAGCCTCATCCCGGCAGCTCTCTGCGCAGCATATCCGCACGGGCTGGAGCTCTACGCGCTGAAGCCCATCTCCGGCTCCCCGGCACGGCAGGCGTCAGGCGGCGGAGGTGGACGTGCTGGTGCAGCCCTCGGTCAGGGCCGTCAGGTTGCGACCGTGGCCGATGAGGGAGGCGCTCCTCCTCCACTGCCCGGGGGCGAGGACGCGCGCGAGGTCGCCCATGGTGACCCGGATGCCGCGCTCGCGCAGGTAGCGCACCAGGAGCGGCCAACGGCTCGGGCGGCCGGACATCGTCTGGAGATAGAACTGCAGGTTCCGTGCGCGCCATCCCAGGCTCTTCAGGAGCCTCGCGGTCCGGAGCGAGGTTCGGGGCGGGGGGACGTAGGCGCTCATCTCCAGGCGGAGTCGGTCGTGCTCCTCGTGGAGCCGCTCGCGATACCGCTTCGTCAGCGAGTCGACGTGATCGACCTGGATCGCCAGCAGCTCCGGGATGTGCCTCGGGGTGGCCCCCGCCCGCGCCGCCCGCAGCCAGTACTCGCAGTCCCCGATGTTCCGGTAGCTCGTGTCGAACAGGCCGATCCTCTCGGTGAGCTCGCGGCGCCAGAACACGGTGGGCTGCCCCAGGACCCCGACGTAGGAGTAGTACCGCAGATCGAAGGGCCGGTAGAACATGACCCAGAAGCCGTCGAAGCCGGCGAACTCCTGCCGGCACAGGACGCCCATGTCCCCGTACACGATCTCGTGCCCCGAGCCGAGCTCCTCGACCGCCACGCGGACCGACCAGGGGAGGTACAGGTCGTCGCTGTTCAGGTACGCCAGCACCCGGCCCTCGGCCATCCGCATCCCCTTGTTGACGGCCTCGTACATGCCTCCATCGGGCTCGGAGATCCAACGGAGCGCGGGCGACTCGTGCGATCGGAGCACGTCGAGGGTCCCGTCGGTGGACCCGCCGTCGACGACGATGTGCTCGATCGGGCCGTAGTCCTGGTTGGCGACCGAGGCCAGGCAGTCGGGCAGCGTGTCCGCCCGGTTGAGGACGGGGGTGACGATGCTGACGAGAGGGCGATCCATCGCGATGCGGGCGCTTACCGCCGGGGAAGGCTGGACCGACGCACGCCCCGCACGGTAGCAGACGATCGGTGTCCGAATCCGATCGTTTCCGACCGGGGGAGGGCGGCGCGGCGCTTGGCGAATCCCGGTGCCGCCCCTACCATGGGATCCGGCCGCCGTCCGGCGGCCGTCGTCCGGCACACGATCGCGGGAGGCCTGTCCCGGGCCGATT
>DATBHM010000208.1:0-5601 GCA_036557505.1 Actinomycetota bacterium
GCCTGGTCGTCGACGAGCAGGACCCGGATGCTCAGGTCGACCCCTCGGGCCGGACGAGCTCGCCCACGTCCGCGGCGTCCCCTTCGCCCAACGGGAACGTCGCGCGGACCTCGAACCCACCGCCCTCACCCGGGCCGGCGAGGAGCGTGCCGCCGTACGCCTCCACCCGCTCGCGCATGCCGGTCAGGCCCTGCCCGCCGGAGGCCGGCCCGTTGCCGTTCGTCGCGGGGGGGCCTCGACCGTCGTCCGCGACCGAGACCTCCAGCGTCTCCGGTCGGTACCGGACCACCACGCGCGCCGTGGCCGGGCCCGCGTACCTCAGGGCGTTGGTGAGCGCCTCCTGCACGACGCGGTACGCGGCGAGGTCGAGCCCGGACGGCAGCGGCGCCGGATCCCCCTCCACCGCCGCCTCCACCGTGAGGCCGGTTCCCCCGAACTGGGCGACGAGGTCGTCCAGCGCGTCCAGTCCCGGTTGGGGCGCGAGCTCGGCGGCGCCGGCCGGATCGCGCAGCACGCCGAGCGAACGACGGAGCTCGGCCATGGTCTCGCGGCTGATGCGTTCGATCGACCGGAGGGCCTCGACGGCCTGTTCCGGGTGTTCCTCCACGACCGTCCGGGCGGCGCCGGCCTGCACCGCGATCACGCTGACGCTGTGGGTGACGACGTCGTGGATCTCCCGGGCGATGCGGGACCGCTCCTCCAGGGCGGCCTTCTCGGCCGTGATGGCGCGTTCCCGCTCGGCCCGTTCGGCGCGTTCGCGGAGCAGCTCGTCGCGGCGCCGCCTGGCCCGCGCGCTGTCGCCGAGGATCCAGCCGCCCCCGAGGATGGCCGCGCTCGTGACGACGTCCCGGAAGTCCTGGTGGCCGGAGATCGGGGGGATGTTCAGCACGATCTCGGCCACGACCAGGATGCCGAGCGCGATGAACGCGCGGTCGCGCTTCCCGTAGGCCGCCACCGAGTAGAGCGCCAGGAAGATGCCGAAGATCGCCGTGTACGGGTCGGGTGGGATCTGCAGGACGTCGTACACGATCGCCGACACTCCGATGACCAGCATCACGGTGAACGGGTACCGGCGCCGCAGGACGAGCGGCAGCGTCCCGAGCGCCATGAACATGACCGTGAGCGAGGTGTCCGCGGACGAGCAGTCGCAGTGGGTGGTCGACATCTCGACGAGCGTCAGGGCGAACAGGGCCAGCGCGATCGCGGCGTCGACGAACAGCGGATCGGCGAGCCGCGCCCGCTGCGCGAGGGTCTGCTCCTCGTCCACCCGGCCACGATAGGTCCCGCGCACGGGCGCCGCATCAACCCCGAGGTTGAGCCCCGCGCCCCGGTCAGTCGAGCCGGGCCAGCAGGTCCGCGCGGTGCCGTTCGACCCTGTCGATGCGCGACCGGAGGTCGTCCAGCGCCCGCTGCAGCCGGACCACGTCCTTCCCCGACTGTCGCGCGTCGAACCGGTCGGCCGGCGCGTCGCTCACGACGGCGTCGCGCTGGTCGTCGTCGTGCAGGTGCGAGTGCATCTCGAGCTCGCCGCGCGTGAGCTCCTCGTCGCGGCGGAGCCTGGCGAGCTCCTCGTTCAGCTTGAACAGTCGGCGTTCGGTCCGGCGCACGGGCACCAGCATGGCAGGACGCTCATCGCGTCATGCGGTACGCCGACACCGTGTCGTCGTCGAACTCCGCCACCCACAGCACGTCCCCGACGGGAACCAGGTCGCGCGTTCCCGCGCCCGTCTCGAAGGCGCCGTCGACGGCGTTGGTCGCGGGATCGATCCGGAACACCTCGCCGGCGGCCGTGCTGCCCACCCACATCGACCCCCGGGCGGCGACGAGGCCCTGGGGGTTGGTCGCCGGCAGGCCCGTGACGGCGACGACCCGGTTGGTGCCGGGATCGATCCGCGACACGGTGCCGTCGCCGAAGTTCGCCACCCACATGGATCCGAACCCCGCCGCCGGCTGGAACGGCTGGTCGCCCACCGGGATCCGGGCGATCACCTTCCGCGTGGCCGGGTCGTACCGGAGCAGCGCGTCGCCCGAGGCGTCGCACACCCACACGCTGCCGAATGCCGTCGTCGCGAAGAACGACTCGTCGGTCGGGACCTCGATGGTCTCGACCTCGTCGGTCTTCGGGTCGATCAGCGATGCCGTCCCGTCCGGCTGGTTGAACACCCAGACGCGGCCGTCGGCCACGGTCATCCCGTCGGGCTGGTTCCCGATCTCGACGGTGTCGACGACCGTGTTCGTCTTCGGGTCGATCTTCGACACGTCGGCGCCGGAGAAGTTCGCCACCCACAGGAATCCGCCGGCCGCCTCCGACAGCAACGGCGAGTAGTCGGTGCGGATGCGGGCGACGACCTTGCCGGTCCGAGGGTCGATCCGCCACTCCTCCAGTGACCCGTAGTGCGAGACCCAGATCGAACCGAACGCGAACGTCAGCCCGTCGGGTGAGTTGTCGACGTTCGTCCGGTGGACCGGCCTCGCGGCGACCGGGAGCGAGTCCGCGGGTGGGGGCGAGACGACCGGCGGCCCGGCGGGCGTCGACGGCGTCGCGCCGGTCGTGCCCGGCGGGGCCGACGTCTCGGGGGGCGACGGCGCCGACGTCCTCGGGGTCGTGGGGCCGGTCAGGGGGTTGGGCGGGGTGGGAGTCGGTGGCGTCCGGCCGCTCGACCCGCACGCCGTCACGGCCGTGGCCACGGCGAAGAGCAGCGACAGCAGCCGCCCTCCCCGGACGTGCGTCGACTCCCGCCCCCGAGACATCGACCCTCATACGAACTCCCGCCTCGGCGCGGATTGCGCGGTTGCCGGTTCATCGACGTGGTGCCAACCTGGCGGCAACCCCCCCGCGCGGAAGGAGCGTCCGATGCTGCAGTCCTCGCACACCACCGTCGTCCCGAAGCCGCCCGAGGAGGTGTTCGCGTTCCTCGCCGACGCGACCAACGAGCAGAAGTGGCGTTCCGGCGTCCTGGACATCGCGCACGAGTCCGGCGAGGGCGTCGGCGCCCGCTACCGGCAGGGCGTGAAGGGCCCGGGCGGACGCCGGGTGGCGGCGGACTTCGAGTTCACCGCCTTCGAGCCGCCGTCGAGGCTCGCGTTCACGACCGTCGCGGGGCCGGTCCGCCCGACCGGCGCGTTCACGCTCGAGCCCGCCGAGGGCGGCACACGGGTGACCTTCTCCCTCCAGGCCGAGGTGACCGGACTGAAGAAGCTCGTCATGGGGAAGGCCGTCGCGAAGACGATGGACGCCGAGGTTCGGGCCCTCGACAACGTCGCTGCGGCGATGGGCGCCTGACCCCGCGTTCGAGTTGCACCGCGGCCGTCAGTCGGCCAATCTCCCGCGCATGCCGCCGCCGGTCGTCCGGATCAAGGGCCGCTTCAGGGAACAGGTCGCGTTCTTCCTCGTGGAGCACCGAGGCGCGGTCTCGCTGATCGACACGGGGACACCGGGGTCGGCGAAGCGGGCGCTCGAGGCGATCGCCAAGACCGGGCGCAAGCCCGAGGACGTCCGCCAGATCGTGCTGACCCACTGCCACGGCGACCACACGGGCGAGGCCAAACGGCTGCAGGAGGCCACCGGCGCCATGGTGGTGGCCGGCGCGGAGGACGTCGGGGCGATCGAGGGAACGGCGCCCTACCCGGGCCCGCCGGGCCGGATCGCCGGGCGGGTGTTCGGCGGCCTGTCCAAGTTCGCCCGGTTGCCGGTCGACCACGGGGTGAGCGACCGGGAGCACCTCGACGGCGGCCTCGTCGCGCTCCCCGCGCCGGGGCACACCGCCGGGCACATGGTCGTGCACGCCCCCGATCTCGACACGATCTTCGTCGGCGACCTCGTGTGGCACGTCGGCCCCGTGAAGCCGTCCTGGGAGCCGCTCACCCAGGACGTCGCCCGCAACGCCGAATCGATCCGCGAGATCGCGGCGCTGGACGTTGCCAGGGTGGTCGTGGCGCACGGATCGCCGATCACCGGCGAACGGCTGAAGCAGCTGGCGCGCAAGCTCCGCGCGAAGAACTGACCGCGTCGACCCATCCATCGCGCGCGTCGTCGCGAAGACACCTCGGGGCTTCCGTCGGGCACGGCCCCGGGCCTACCATCCCGGTGGGGAGGAACCAGACCATGAGCGCACAGCCGCACCCACTGACCGTCGCCGACGTTCGGGACGACCCGAACGAACCCGAGCTCCTCGCCGAGCGGCTCGACCCCCGGCGGAACCGGGCGCAGGTCCTCGCGCGGCTCGACGAGATCTACCGCTCGGGCAGCGCGCCCGATCCGCTGCCCAACGGGTTCATGCCCGGCCGGCTGCTGGCGATGTCGGTCCAGCCGCAGTTCGACGCCACCGTTCGCCGCATCGCAGCGCTGTGGATGCCGTGGCAGGGGAAGGTGTTCGACCCGGACACGATGATGGGCGTCAACCGGTTCGTCCCCAGCTCGCGGATCCCGATGAAGGTGGTGTTCCCGGCCTACTCGCCGGAGACCGTCACGGTGCGCAGGATCGAGGCGTTCCCGTTCCGGAACCGCGTCGCGCCGGGGGCGGTCGACCCCGACCTCGAGACGTTCAAGATCGACTACGACTTCGACGCCAATCCGGGCTTCCTGATCCGCCGCATCCTCGACGAGGTCGTGCAGATCGCCCCGGGGCGGCTGCTCGGCAAGATCCTGTTCCGGGTGGGGGACCGGTTCCACCTGATCGGGTACTTCTCGCTGCGCTCGGCCTGAGGCCCGGCGATCACGCCGTCTCCGCGCGGATCCAGTCGAGGTAGTCCGCCAGGCCGCCGGTGATCGGCACGGCCGTGATCTCCGGCACGTCGTAGGGGTGCAGCGCGCGGATGCGTTCGGTGAGCGCCGGGAGGGCGTCCTCCCTGGTCTTCGCCACGAGCACGAACTCACGCGCGGTCTCCATCTCCCCCTGCCATCGATAGATGCTGGTGATGGGCCCGCCCACCTGGACGCAGGCCGCGAGGCGTTCGTCCACGAGGTGCCGGGCGATCTCCTGAGCGTGTTCCTCGGTGTCGACCGAAACCACGACCTGCACGCACCCCGTGTCCATCCGCGACGACCTCCTCGAGAACGCGACGCCTGGATTGTGTTCCGTTCACGCGGGTCGCGTACCCTTCCGCTCCCCATGTCCATCGTCGAACCCGTTCCCGCCCGTCCCCGTCGCGTGATCCTGTGGGACGTCGACGGGACGCTGATGTCGGCGGGGCCGATCGGGCGGGACGCGTTCTTCGCCGGTGCGTCGGAGGCGCTGGGACGCGAGCTCCGCGACGACGGGTCGGTGCAGATGAGCGGGAAGACCGATCCCCTCATCGCCATGGAGATCCTCGAACACGCCGGCCTCCACGGCGACGATGCCCGGGCGGTGCTGCCAGACGTCCTCGAGGGCCTGACGCGGAACCTGGACCGGGGTGCCGGGCGGATCCCCCGCGAGGGACAGCTGCACGCCGGGGTGGGCGAGGTCCTCGCCCGTCTGGACGCCGAACCCGACGTCGTCCAGACGGTCGTCAGCGGGAACCTCGGCGTGAACGCGCGCATCAAGGTCGGCGCGTTCGGGCTGGAGCGGTTCCTCGACATGGAGGTCGGCGCGTACGGCAGCGACGACTCCGACCGCGACC
>DATBHM010000209.1:0-4917 GCA_036557505.1 Actinomycetota bacterium
TACGCGGGCGGGATGTCGTCCGGGCTCGCGAACCTGGCGTAGGCGCCGGCGACGGTCGTCGGGTCCGAGGCGTCGCCTCCGTAGTCCCTGGCCGCTCCCCGGATCCCGCCGATCGAGCAGCGGTCGAACGCGATCCGGTAGATGAGCCGGTCGATCGGCGAGGTGAACGGCACGCTCGGCGGGGGATCCGCTGCGGCCGGCGACACGGCGCTCGTCCCCTGCACGGTGGCGGGGTCCGGCGCGGTCGTCGCCTCCGGCGACACTCGGGGAAGGCCGCAGGCGGCGGCCGCGACGAGCACGGCGATGGACAGGGTCGACAGCGCGGTGCGGATCGGTCGTTCGAGCCCGGGCATGCGTGCATGCCGGGTGCGGCGGGTGCTCCCCACAGGTCATGGCTCCTCGCTCGACGGCCGCCGGGCCGCCGGTCGCCACTACGGGTTCACGAGCGCGGCGACAGCCGGCGGGGGCCCGCGGGGGGCGAGGGTGATCCTGGATTCGAGCCTGCCGGCGACCGCCGGGGGTGGCGCCTCGAGGATCGACGAGGGGCCGGGCGGTTCCGTGGTCGAGCGTGACGGGAGGTCCCGGTGGCCGAACCCCTGCCCGGCCCGCTGGTCCTCCGGCTTGGCGACCGGGATCGCGTCGCCGACCGTTCCCAGCAGCAGGGTGGGGCGCCGGTCGTGGTCGCCGAACGGCGTCTGCGGGTTGATGCTGCCGAGGCCGGCCACGGCCACGACGCCGATCGTGACGACCGCGAGCGCCAGCGCCGTGACGACAGCATGAACCCGCCCGAACCGCATGCCGTGCGAAGGATAGTCAGCCGGGCCGACACGGTCGATCCCGGGCCGGGGCCCACGCCGGACGGGATCCGGGCTCAGGCCGACGCCGACGACAGCCAGTCCTCGAAGGCCGGGTCGGCGGCGGTCGCCCGGAGGCGCTGGAAGTGCCGGTTCGCATACGCAACGAAGTCCACCTCGAGCTCGCTGATGCTCTGCTGCACCACGCCCCACATCGCCTCGCGGAAGTCGGACATGAACCGCATCAGGCGGAGGTTCGCCAGATCGCGGTCGGTGGCATCGGCGCCCCGGTACGCGGCGAGGAGCAGGCGGTCCTGTCCGGTGTCGAGCTCGTGGTTCACGCTGAAGTTCGCGAGGTCGAAGAACCGGTCGCTCATCCCCGCGTACTCCCAGTCGACGATGCGGATGTGTTCACCGTCGTCGATGAAGTTCGCGTTGAGCAGGTCGTTGTGCCCGGGGACGGTGGGCTGCGGGCCGCGCGCGGCCTCGATGCGCCCGGCCACCCCCCTGGCCCACGCGTAGTCGGGCGGCGGCTCGACGCCGTGCTCGGCCGCGGTGGCCGCGTAGAGCTCCACCACCCGGAAGGAGTCGAACCGCCCGGGGATCAACGGGCCCTCGTGGATCGCGCGGAGCGTCCCGGCGGTGCGGGCGAGGTTCCCCGGCCGGCGCATCAGCTCGGGGGGAACGGGGAATCCCTCGATGAACCGCGTGATCAGGCAGCCCGCGACGAACGCCACGACCTCGGGCCCCACGCCGATCGACGCGGCCATCCGCGCCGCGGCCGACTCCACCTGGCGGTCGATGCCGAGGAGCTCCGTGTCCTTGCCGGGCGCCCGCACCACGACGGCCTCGCCGCCCTCGAACGTCACCTTGAAGTTGTGGTTGGTGATGCCGCCGCCGAGGGGCTCGATGTCGAACGTCCGTCCGGGCCACACCGTCGCGACGACGTCCTCGGGGCGCACGCGGAGCATTCTGCGCCTTCCCCCGAGGCGGCACGACCCCGATACACTCGCTCGCGATGACCGCACCGCTCGTCGCCGTTTCCGCGTACCGTCTGCCGCCGGGCCGTGTCGCGAAGTGGGATGCCGGCGGATGGGCGGTGCCCGACACGTACATGTCCGCCGCGCAGCGGGCCGGGATGCGCGCGCTCGCCGTGATGGAGTCGCAACCGGACGCCGCGCTCGAGGTGCTTGACCACGTCGGCGGTCTGCTGCTGCTCGGCGGCGGCGACCTCGACCCGGCGACGTTCGGGGCGGAGCGCCACGCCGCGGTGTACGGCGTCGACCGCGACCGCGACGCCGTGGAGCTGGCCCTCGTTCGCGAGGCGCTCCTCCGCGAGATGCCCGTGCTGGCGATCTGTCGCGGCATCCAGGTCCTCAACGTCGCGCTCGGGGGGACCCTGATCCAGCACATCCCGGACCTCGGAGGGACGACCGAGCACGGCGTCCCCGGTGGCGGGGGAACCGTGACGCACGACGTCAAGGTCGAGCCCGGCTGCCTCCTCGCGGAGATCACCGGCGCGGAGGTCCTGGCCACCTCGTCCCATCACCACCAGGCCATCGACGCGCTCGGCGACGGCCTGCACGTCACGGCGCGCTCCGACGACGGGATCGTCGAGGCGGTCGAGCATGACGGAGCCGGCTGGACGGTGGCCGTCCAGTGGCATCCGGAGGACACGGCGGACGCCGATCCCCACCAGCAGGCGCTCTTCGACGCGCTGACCGAGGCCGCCGGCCGGTTCGGCGCGCATCGGAGCGCCTGAGCCTCGCGGCAGGGCGGCCGGCGCCGGTCGACGTGGGTCGAAGGCGAACGGGACGCGCCCTCCTCGTCGCCACCGCCGCGCTGGTGACCGCCGTGTCGTGCACCGCGCGGGGCGCTCCCGGGCAGCACTCCGGCGACACCGCTGCCCGGACGTCGACGTCCGCTCCGTCCGGCTCGCCCTCACCGCGCCCGCCGGCCTCGCCCCCGCCTCCGCTCCGCAAACCCACGGCGGCCGAGGCGGCATGTCTGGGCACGATCGACCCGTCGGCCGCCGTGCACCGCGCGATCGACCGGTTCATGGGCGCGCCGCACGGCGCGGTGCCCCTGTCCACGGTCCACGAAGCCGGTCGCGCGCTGGGCCGGCTCGTGCCGGTGTTCCGGGCGCACCTCCGCACCCACGGGCCGTTCCGGGGGGGCGACGTCTGCCTCGGCCGCGCCGCCGCCGCGCTGGCGGCCGTCGGGACCGCCCTCGGGCCCACCGCGGAGATCCGCCTGGCGGCGCTGTGGTACCAGCTGCTGGTCGAGTTCTACCCGCGCTCGCCGCTACTGCCGAAGGCGGTGGAGTACCTGTTCGTCCAGGGGTACGTGGTGCCGAGCCCGGGCTCGGGACTCCGCCCGACGTGACGACGAGACGGGCGCCGGGACCACGAGGAGGTCCCGGCGCCCGTTCGCTGCAGGCGCGACGCGAGGCCGATCAGGTCGTCGGCTGCACCCCCGAGGGAAGATCCTCGGTGATCTCCCGCTGTGCGAGACCTTCGGCGATGAGATCCTCGTCGGTCTTGCCCTTCCGGCCGGCCTGGGAGATCACGTAGATCACGATGCCGGTGATCACCGAGACGAGCGTGATCCCGATCATCCAGGCGTTCCACGAGCTGAGGGTCCACCCCGTGGGGTTCTGGTCGGACTTCGGGTACCACGATCCGACGAAGATGAAGAACACCGCCACGATGTTCGCGATGGTGCCCACGATGCCGCTGGTATACAGCACCCACATCGGCGCGCGGCGTTCCCGCTCGAAGACCTCGGGATTCGATCGTTTCGCGAAGAAGATGTCGAGGAACAGCAGCGCGGTCGAGATGCACCACACGATCGTCAGCCCCGCGTACAGCGCGTAGAAGTACCGGTACGGGTCGCTCTGGCCGCCGCCGAAGACGAAGAACACCAGGGCCCCGATGATCGCTCCGATGATCGTCTGCACCACAACGGCCACGGCCGGGACCTGGTTGCGGCTGACCCGACCCATCTGGTGGGGCAGCCGCTTCTCCAGTCCCGACACGAACAGCAGCCGGGCGAACGCGTAGTTGTAGACCACCGTGGCGGTGAGGAACACCCACGCGAGGATGGCGGCGACGATGAAGCCGGCCCACTTGCCGATCGCGACCCCGACGGCCTGCGCGCCACCGGTCGTGCCGTTGGCCCCGCCGGCCTGGATGACCACCATGTTGCCCCACGTGGACCACAGGTAGGCGGCGATCACGATGATGCAGCCCCAGAACAGGTAGGTCTTGATGGCCTTCTCGCCGCCCTTGACCTCGACCCCCATGTTCATCGGGCTCTCGATTCCGAGCATCGCGAGGATGGCGAACGAGAAGAACGTCAGGTTCCCCGGCAGACCCAGGGCCGCCTTGCCCGCGTTGTCGGTCCGGAACGGGTTCCATCCGGTGCTGAAGTCCGTCGAGGACGCGTGGCCCTTGAGGAGCCACACGACGCCGGCGAACCCGATCAGGAAGATCGCCGCGGCGTAGAAGAAGAACTGCACGTTCACGTAGTTCTGCGTCACGCGCATCCGGAGCAGCGACATCACCATGCTGAACGCGATGACCGCGAGGACGACGATGCCGATCTGCCAGTTCTCCGTGAGGATCGCGCACGGCTTCCCGTTGCAGTTGAGGAACGACGCCGCCTGCTGGGCGAAGTTCGCCACCAGGATCCCCGCCGCCACCAGGACGAGCGGGCCCGGCCACCACGCCACGAATCCGGCGAAGAACCCCCAGAAGGAACCGAGCACCTTGTGGGTCCAGACGTAGAGCGAGCCCTCCTCCGGGAACATCCGTCCGAGCTGCGCGGTGACGAACGCCCCGGTGATGAGGAAGGTCGTGAACGCCAGGAGCCAGAAGATGTACACGGACGGCCCGGCGAGCTGGAGTCCGGCCGAGTTGTTGATGAACAGGACGATCGCGACGAAGACGACCACGAGGTCGAACGGCCCGAGGGTCCTCGCAACAAGGGCAGGCGCCACCTTCTCCGAGACCATCGCCCGCTCATGGAACGCGGCCTGCATGTCGGCTTCCGCCATGCCTCACCCCTTCCTCAGGAGCGAAGTCCCCTCGTCGCGGACCGGAGGGGCGTCACCCCACAGCCG
>DATBHM010000210.1:0-23643 GCA_036557505.1 Actinomycetota bacterium
CCATGCCCTGTCGGACCCCGCTCTCCTCGACGAGCCCTCCCACGTCCTCGGTGATGTCGAGGAACTGACCGCACTCCTCGGTGGCGAAGTCGTGGTTCGCGAACAGGAACTTCATGCCCAGACCTCCAGCACCCGGGAGCCGCGCTCGTCCGGCTCGAAGACGGCGGGTCGGCGGTCGTCGGCCGCGAGCGTGCCGGCGACCCCGTTCAACACGTTATAGGACTGACCGCCCGGTCATGCAAATTGTGGAAGCAGAGAGGAACCCCGCCGGCGGCCGGAGTCAGACCTGAATGGCGCGGAGGATGTCCACCGCGGCGAGCGGGGAGGGTTCGAGCGCGCGGCGGAACGCCGATGCCGCGGCCAGCCCGAGCATCCACGCCCCGGACGCCATGGCGTCCGGGCCCCCCGCGGTCGCTCCGACCCGGTACGCGAGGTCGCTGAAGATCCGACGGGCCGCCGCCGCGGCGACCGGGCGGCGCTGCGTCGCCCGTGTGAACAGCTCCATGAACAACGGCAGGCGCGGCTCGAGGGCCCGCTCGAGGGCCTCGACGAGGGCCCCGGCGCCAGCGCCGGCGTCCGCGTGGCGCTCCATCTGGGCCACCACGTCATCCGCGGCCGCGTCCACGCAGGCCACGAACAGCTCCTCTTTCGACCGGTAGTGACGGTAGAACGACCCCTTGGCGATCCGGGCGGTCCGGCAGAGGTCGTCCACGTTCACGTCGGCGAAGCCGCGTTTCGCGAACGCGTCCGACGCGGCCTGCACCAGTCGGTTCCGGGGACTCCGCCGCTGCGCCGAGGCCAGTCGGATGTCCGAGACCCGGTCCCACATCTCCGGCCGGAAGGCCTCGTCCTCCTCGAGCGCGAGCAGATCCGGGAGGAGGCGCTTGATGGTCGGCAGGGGGAGGCGCCGGCGCTCGCGGAGCAACCGGATGAGCGTCAGCGCGCGCACGTGGCGCTCGTCGTAGAGGAACCGGTTGACCCCCACCCGTTTGGGCTGCGGGATGAGGCCCTGGCGGAGGTAGTGATGGATGGTCGCGGCGGGGACGTTCGTCCGGGCGGTCAGCTCGGAGATCGGAAACCCCTCACGCGCATTCATTGATACGATCGGTTCGGAGTTTCACATATCCGGCCGCCCCCTGAGGCCCGCTCATCGGAATCGTTGGTCACGATCGTCACCGACTCCAGCGCGTGCCTGCCCCTGGACCTGCCCGATGCCGTCCCGGGGCGGCTGCGGATCCTGCCGATCGTGATCGACCTCGCCGACGGCGAGCTCGTCCCCGACACCCCCACCGCGGCGCCAGTCGTGTTCCGGGCCGTGGCGGAGGGCCGCCGTCCCCGAACCCGGGCGCCGGCCGTCGCGGACTACGTCGCCGCCCTCGACGAGTCGGACGCCGACGGCGCCGTCGTGGTGACGCCGCCGAGCGAGTTCACCTCGATGCCGAACAACGCGGCGGTGGCAGCCGCGCTCTCCCGGCGTCCCGTCCGGGTCGTGGACTGCCGCACGGCCGCGGCGGCTCAGGGGCTCGTCGCCGCCGCCGGCGCCGCGGTCGCCGCCGCCGGGGGCAGCCTCGACGAGGTCGAGGCCACGATCAGGAACGTGTGCGACCGCGCGCGCCTGGTGGCGACCATGGACCCCGCCCACAGGTCCCCCGGCTTCGCCGGTCCAGCCGTCGTCCCGGACGACTCCGGGCCGCGAGTGCACCCGATCTTCCGGCTGCGGGACGGGCTCGTCGAGCGGCTGGGCGCCTGCCGCGACGACGGCTGGACCGAAGCGCTCCGCCGGGAGGCCGAACGGGAGGGATGGAACCCGGGCGCACGCTCGGTGGTCTTCCAGGCCGGCGCGACCCCCCGCGCCGAGCGCCTCCGCCGGTCGCTGGCCATCGGGGAACCGCCGGTGGAGCTGAGCCCGGCGATGTGCGTGCACACGGGCCCGGGGGTCGTCGGCGTGGCCTGGCTGGACGACGCGGCCTGAGTCCCGGCGCGGCCGGGAAACTGCTGAGCGATGCTACCCTTTCGCTATGCGAAAGACTGCCGATGCAGCGAGCCCGCGCGCCCGACCGGTGAACGGACCGCCGACGGTCCCCGAGATCTCGTCGCGGGTCCGGCTGGCGGTCGGGCGGCTGCACCGGCGGCTGCGGCAGCTGGTGCCCACCGGCGTCACACAGTCGCGGCTCTCCGCGCTGTCGACGGTCGACGCGTCCGGGCCGCTCAGCATCGGCGCGCTCGCGGCCGCAGAGGGGGTCGCGGCGTCCACGATGACCCGGCTGGTGGACTCGCTCGAGGGTGACGGGTTGGTGGCACGCATCTCGGATGCCACCGACCGCCGGGTGGCCCGCATCCAGGCCACGGAGCGCGGGTCCCGCCTCCTCCGCGACCTCCGCACCGAGGCCGACCACCACGTCGCGGACCGGCTGGCCGCGCTCACACCGGAGGACCTCGAACAGCTGGCGTGGGCCCTCGGGATCCTCGAATGGATCGCCGAGGACCGGGCGGAGCGGCCCCCGATGGCACCGGCGCACGTGGCGGAGCCGCGCGCGTGACGACCACCGGCCCGCCCCGGGCGGAGGAGGCCGGGCGCGGGGTGCACTACAAGTGGATCGCCCTGTCGTGCACCACGCTCGGCATGCTGCTCGCGACCCTCAACGCGTCGAGCCTGATCATCGCGCTCCCGGTGATCTTCCGGGGCATCCGCCTGGACCCCCTGAACCCCGCGAACTTCAGCTACCTGCTGTGGGTCCTCATGGGGTACCTGCTGGTCACGGCCGTCCTCGTCGTCACGCTCGGGCGGGTCGGCGACATCGTCGGCCGAGTTCGGATGTTCCGGCTGGGGTTCATCGTGTTCACGGCCGCCTCGATCGCCCTGTCGCTCACGTGGAGCACCGGCGCGGCGGGTGCGACCGAGCTGATCGTGTTCCGGATGGTCCAGGCCGTCGGCGGCGCCATGCTCATGGCGAACGCGGCGGCCATCCTGACCGACGCGTTCCCGTCGAACCAGCGGGGGATGGCCCTCGGCATCAACCAGATCGCCGCCCTGTTCGGATCGTTCGCCGGGCTGGTGCTGGGCGGGCTCCTGGCGTCGATCGACTGGCGGTGGGTGTTCCTGGTGAACGTCCCGGTCGGGGTGGGCGGGACCATCTGGTGCATCTGGAAGCTCCGCGAGGGTGGCCAGCGGACGGCCGCCCGGATCGACTGGCTGGGGAACGTCACGTTCGCGGCCGGCCTGGCGATGGTCCTCACCGGCATCATCTACGCGATCAAGCCCTACGGCGCCTCCTCGACCGGCTGGGGCAACCCCTTCGTCATCGCCATGCTGGTGGGCGGCGTGGCCGTGCTCATCGTCTTCGCGGCGATCGAACGCCGCGTGCAGCAGCCGATGCTCAGCCTGCACCTGTTCGCCATCCGGCCGTTCCGGATGGGGAACATCGCCGCGCTGCTGGCGAGCATGGCCCGGGGCGGGCTCCAGTTCATGCTGATCATCTGGCTGCAGGGCATCTGGCTGCCGCAGCACGGCTACGACTTCGCGCGCACGCCGCTGTGGGCCGGGATCTACCTCCTGCCGCTGACCGGGGGGTTCCTGATCGCCGGCCCCGTCTCGGGGTGGCTGTCCGATCACTACGGCGCGCGCCCGTTCGCCACCGGGGGGATGCTGCTCGCCGCGGCCACGTTCCTCGCGATGATGGCCGTCCCGGCGAACTTCGCGTACCCGGTGTTCGCCGCGGTCCTGTTCCTCAACGGTGCCGCATTCGGGCTGTTCGCCTCGCCGAACGCTGCGAGCGTGATGAACAGCGTCCCCGCCCGTCACCGGGGCGCCGCCTCCGGCACGCTCGCCACCTTCCAGAACGCCGGCTTCCCGCTGTCGATCGGGGTGTTCTTCTCGCTGATGGTGATCGGGCTGCAGGCGAGCGTCCCCCACGCCATGCTCACCGGCCTCACCGCGCACGGCGTACCGGTGCCCACGGCGACCACGCTGTCGAAGCTGCCGCCGCTCGGCTACCTGTTCGCCGCGTTCCTGGGCTCGAACCCGCTGGGCACGCTGCTCGGGCCGGGGGTGCTGCACGCCCTCCCGGCGGGGCAGGCGGCCCTGATCACCGGGCGGTCGTTCTTTCCCCGGCTCATCTCGGGCCCGTTCCGGCACGGCCTGATCGTGGTGCTCACCTTCGGCGCCGCGATGTCGCTCGCGGCAGCGATCGTCTCCTGGCGGCGCGGCGGCAAGTACGTCCACGAGGAGGACGAGCCGGCGTCCGATGCCGCCACGCACGGGCGGGAGCTGGCCACCGCGGAGCGCCGCGAAGCCTCCTGACCCGCCCGTTTTCGAGTCCGAACCTCCCGGGAGGCGGCCCCGCGCTCGATAGGGTTCGCGCATGGGATCGGCCGGCCCTCCGGTGGGCCGGCCGCCGACGACGGGAGGTTGCCTCGATGGGTTCGAAGCGATGGATGGCGCTCGCGGCCGTGGTGCTCGGCACGACGGTGGGAGCCGTCGGCGTCGCGGCCGGGGCCGCACACCGGAGCACCGGTGCCACGACCATCACCGGCGGTTCGGTGGACCAGGTGCGGATGGTCCGGTCGACGACGCCGTTCAAGACCAACGGCGGGACTTGGAAGACGATCCCCGGCGCGACGGCGACCGTGTCGGTGCCGGCGGGGCACACGGCGGACATCCTCGCCAGGTTCAACGGGGGGTTCAGCTGCACGGCCGATGACGGGAACCCGTCGGGAACGTGCTCGGTGCGCATTCTGATCGGCGGGGTGGAGGGCCAGCCGGCGACGGGAACGAGCCTCGCGATCGCGCAGGTCCTCGCCGGACAGGCACCCGGGCTGATCACCGCCTCGGTGGACCGCTCCCGTGGACCGGTCGGTCATGGCACCTACAAGGTCGTGGTGCAGGAGCGCACGAGCAGCCCGCTGATCGGCGTGGAGTTCGACAGCTGGCACCTGACCGTGGAACGCATCGGGGCGTAGAGCGGGCCTCGCGGCGCTCGGCCGATCCTCGGCCGTGAAAGATGGGGCAGACGCCCCATGATCCCCTCGGCCTTCGACCGTAGCCTCCGTCGCAACCGAGCGAAGGAGGCGATGATGCCCAAGGTTTCGAGTGCGACGGCGACGGGCGGCGGCGACTACGGGATCGTGCTGGACCGGTCGGAGGCGGTCGACGGCTACGCGATCGACTTCATCACGTTCCGCCAGGACCTCGACCACACCCCGCTGCTGAAGGGCCTGCCCGACGACATGTGCCAGAGCCCGCACTGGGGATACGTCCTGAAGGGCCGGCTGACCTTCCGATTCCGGGACCACGAGGAGACGGTCGAGGCCGGGGACGCGTTCTACCTGCCCCCGGGGCACGTCCCCGTGGGCAACGAGCCCAGCACCGAGTACGTGCAGTTCAGTCCCGAGGAGGACCTCCGCCTGACGACCGAGACCATCATGCGGAACTTCCAGGCGATGCAGGCCGCCGGAGCAACGGGCCAGTCCTGACGCACCTCCCGGGCCGATCGCACCGCCCCGGTACCCGGCGTCGCACGTTCGACGCCGGGTACCGGGCTGTGCTTCCTCAGGCGGGTTTGCCGTGGACCTCCAGCTCGGCCGCGGCCATGAAGTTGATATCCCCCCGATTGGTCTTCATGGTGAGCTTCACGAACCGCACCCCCGTCTTCCCCGCCTTCGGGGTGAGGACGTGGAACGCCCCCTCCGAGAGCGCCGCCGTGTTGTTCACCGCCACGACCCAGGGCGAAGTCGCCGTCTTGCGCGTGGAGATCGTGAACGCCTTCACGCCCGTGCTCGAGCCGACGCCGCAGGTGGGCGACGGATCGATCGAGAAGCTCGAGATGTTGACGGCCTTCGGCAGCTGCAGCACCACGCTGCGCGGCCCCGTGTGCCCGCTCGAGTTGTTGTTCGGCGCGTCGCTCACCCACCCGGTGGCCTGGGAGACGTCGAACGCCTGCCCCGGGCCACACCCGAATTGCGTGTAGTCGGGCTGGGTGAAGCTCTGGACCTTGGCGCCTCCCGCCGTGGCCCCCCAGTCCCGCCGGATCTTGAGGTTGAGGACCTTGTTCGCCGTGATGGCGACGTTGGCGGCCGTCTTCGGCTCGTAGCCCGCCTTGGCGGCGACGACGCGGCGGTAGGTGTGCTTGGGCACGTTGTGGATCGTGTACGCCCCCGCGCTGTTGGTGACCGCGGTGACGTCGCCCGGCAGGCCGCTGGTGAACCCACCCACGCTGACCCGCGCGCCGGCGACCTTGGCGCCCGTGTCGGCGTCGGTGACCTTGCCCGACAGCGTCACGCAGTTCGCCGGGCAGGCCGGCGGGGTGTGGAAGTCCTGGGTCGGGTGGACGTCGTTGCCGCCCACCGAGTCGGCGAAGAACCCCATGCCCCGATGCGCGAACACCGACCAGATGGTGTTGCGGTGGTTCCCGTTGAACGCGACCTTGTCGGCCTGCAGGATTGCGTTGCGCACGTCGAGCATCGACGGGTCCTGGGGCGAGAGCTCCATGCCCCGCGTGATGATGGTCTCGGTCACGTCCGTGCCGAGCGCCTGGCGAAGCTGCCACAGGGTCTGGCCCCAGATCTCGCCGTCGGCGTGCACCTCCGGCTGGCCGATGATGTGGCCCATGTCGCCGTACGTGTAGCCGCCCGATCCGGTCGACGAGCCCCCGGGGCACACCTCGTCGTTGGCGGTACCGATCGGGCAGTCCATGGGCTCTGAGCGGAGCGGGATGGTGGTGCCGCCGCCGAGGAAGAACCCGAGCTGGACGTCGCCCACGGTGGTCGTGTCGGCGTCGAACCCCTGGTCGATCAGGTAGTCCATCGCATACCAGTCGCTCCAGGCCTCGCCCATCGCGCCCGCCTGGAAGCTGTTGAGCGCCGGGATGCCGGTCGGTCCCGTGACCAGCCGGCTCGACAGGCCGTGCGTGTACTCGTGGTAGATCACCGACGCGTCGTCGCCGCCGTTTCCGGAGGGTCCGGTCGCGTTCAGGAAGCCTGCCGGGAACAGGTACATCTGCATCCGGGGCGGCACGCCGTCCTGTGACGTCGCCATGTTCGCGTTGACCCGGTGGTTTGCGTCGGGGAATCCGCCCGCGGTGTTCGCACCGTCGTCGACCTGCCCCTGCACCGCGTCACCGCCGATGCCGGGGCCGTTGTCCGCGAGCTCGAAGTTGCCGGCGGCGGGCGTGAATCCGATCGGGGCCGCCTTCAGGTGATCGTGGAACTGGTTGATGTAGTAGTAGACCTGGGTCGCGTTCTGCTTGATGTTCGTCTGCCAGCTGCTCGCGACGCCGGAGTCCCAGGTGCACGCCCAGCGCGGATCGCAGTTGTTGAAGAAGTCCGACGTGTCGTCCGTCACGTGGTAGGTCCAGTTGAGGCCGCTCGACGCCGCGACCTCGTCGCCGGCGGCCGGCGTGTTGTCATCGTTCACGTCCTTGTAGACGTGGGCGTTGTTGCCGAACAGCCGCGTCCCGTTGACGACCGGGAAGGACTTGGTGGTCTGCGAGCCCACTCCCGACGGCAGCAGGTTGCTGTCGTAGTACTCCCAGGCCAGGCCGTGCCCGGTCTGGTCGGCGAAGCTCACCATGTTCGCCCGCCACAGGACGGCCCCCGTCGACCCGTCGACGACGGACACGTAGTCGCCCGTCGAGGAGGCCTGGGCGTTGATCTGCCAGGCCAGCCGGGTGTCCCGGCCCTCGTGGAACAGCACGAGGGAGGCACGGTTGCCGCTCGCGTAGACGGTCGAGCTGCGCGCGTCCGCCGCTCGGTGGGCGGCGGGGCCCGCCGAGGTGTCGGTGGCGCCGGCGTTGCGGAGCGCCGCCGAGACCGCTGCATCCGGGCCGAGGCGCGGCGTGGTCGACGCCACGACCAGCCCGTGGACCGGCGAGCCCTGGACGTTCACCAGCTGGCCCCGGGCGGTGACGGCGGCGCGCAGGCTGTTGTCGAATGCCGGCACCCCGTTCACCCGCTGCTGCCAGGTAAGGTGGTGCGTGCCCAGGATGTCGACGTAGTCCGCCGGCGGAGCGAGCGTTCCGAGATCGTCGGCGGTGAGTCCGAAAGCGGCCAGATGGGCGCGCACGTAGTCCAGCGCGACCGACGCCGCCGGGCGGGTGCTCGGGCCGGTCAGGAACGCGTCGAGCCGGGCCACCATGCGCGGCGTCCCGGTCTGCGGGTCGATCTGGAGCACGCCCTGCTCGCCGAGCGACGACGTGAGCGACGCGCGGGCGGCCGACGCGCCGGTGGGCGCCACCGCGCGGTAGGTCGAGCCGTCCCGGACGTCGAAGTTCGGGAGTCCGTGGTCGGGCGCCGCGGGCGAGCGGTGGGTGACACCCGGTGGGCGGTGCTCCGTGGGCCTCGCCGACGCCGCCATCGGAACCGTGGCGGCGACCAGCGCGGCGGCCGCGAGGACGGTTCCTGCGTACGTCCGGCGCGTTCCGGCGCGTCCCCGGGCGCGACCGAATCCCCCTCGAGTGCGACCCATCCCTCCCCCTTCCGCGAACCGTCGGGGATGGATTCCCCCGCCCCCCGACGGCACGACCATGGTCGATCGGCGATGACCTCACGTGTCGAGGCCGCCTGCTTGCCGGCGGACCATACCCAACCGGCCCCCCCAGGGGAAGGGAGGGCCGGCCGCTAGGGGGTGGTGACGACGACCTTTCCCAGTGTGTGTCCGTCGCGGAAGTCCCGCAGGGCCTCGGCAGCGTCCGTGAGGCCGAAGCGTTTGGTCACCGGCACCCGGACCCTGCCCGTCGCGACCAGGTCGCCGAGGGGCGCCAGGTTGGACGCGGAACCGGACACGTTCGCCACCCGGACCCCGCCGATGTTCGTCTCCTCGCCGGCGCCGCCGACGACCGACACGGCGATCCCACCGGACCCGATCAGCCTGGTGAGGTCGGCGAACACGGCCTGGTCGCGGTTCACGAGGTCGACCACGGCGCCGACGCCGTCCGGCCACCGCGTCCGAACCTCCGTCACAAGGTCGCCGGTGTAGTCCACGGTGTCGGCGGCCCCCAGGTCCCGGACGAACTCCTCGTCGCCCGGGCGGACCGACGCGATCACCGCCGCGCCTCTGATCGCCGCGAGCTGGACGGCGATCGATCCGACGCCGCCGGTGGCCCCGATCACGAGAACCGTCGAACCCGCCTCGGGCGATACGGCGTCGATCGCATCCATCGCGGTCGTGCCGGCCACGCCGAGCGATCCCCCCTGCTCGTCGCGGAGGCCGTCGGGCGAGTGGGCGAGGTCGGTTGCCATCGGTGAGGCCAGCTCCGCGATGGTGCCGTCGTGGATGGCGCCCTTGAACCCGAGACGGCCGAACACCCGGTCCCCGGCGGCGAACCCCTCGACGCCCCTGCCCACCGCCTCGACCACCCCGGCGACGTCCGAGCCGAGCACCGCGGGGAACTCGTAGCTCATGTAGGCCTTGGCCGCGCCGTTCGCGACGAAGACGTCGTAGAAGTTGATCGACGCCGCGGCGACCCGGACGAGCACCTCGCCCTCCTTCGGCTCGGGGGACGGGATGTCGGCCACCACGGGTTCCTGGTCGAAGCCCTGCAGGACCAGCGCGCGGATCGACGCCATGTGTGCACCACTCCTTCCTGGGCGCGTCTCGTTGCCCGTGCAACCTTCGCCCACGAGTGGATTGTTCCGCGCGGGGACGATTCCGTCAGCCGACGACCCGTTCGACCCGTGTGGTGACGGCGTCGAGGCGCTCGGGGAGGGGTTCGACCCCCAGCCCGGGGCCGTCCGGCACCGCCATCGTGCCGTCGGGCTCGAGGACGAAGGGCCGCGTGAGATCCTCGGCCCAGTACCGGTTGCTGGCGCTGGTGTCGCCGGGCAGCGTGAACCCCGGGAGCGCAGCGAGGGCCAGGTTCGCCGACCGGCCGATCCCGGTCTCGAGCATGCCGCCGCACCACACGGGCACGCCGTGCTGCACGGCGACGTCGTGCACCCGCCTCGACTCGACGAGGCCGCCGACCCGGCCCTGCTTGATGTTCACGATCGAGCACGACCCGAGCTCCAGGGCCGCCCGCGCGTCCGCGGCGCTGCGGATCGACTCGTCGAGGCAGACGGGCGTCGCGATCCGCCGGGCCAGCGCCGCGTGCTCCAGCAGGTCGTCGTGGCCGAGGGGCTGTTCGACCATGAGCAGATCGAGGGCGTCGAGGGCCTCGAACACCGGGAGGTCGGTGAGCGCGTACGCGGCGTTGGCGTCGACGGAGAGCACGGCGTCCGGGAACGCGCTGCGCACCGCGGTGACCGGCCCCACGTCCCAGCCCGGCTCGATCTTCAGCTTGATCCGCCGGTACCCGGCCTCGAGATACCCTGCGACCTGCTCGACCAGCACCTCCGGCGACGCCGCGATGCCGATCGACACGCCGCACGCCACACGGTCCCGCTCCGCCCCGAGGAACGACGCCAGGGACTCGTCCCTCGTCCGGAGCCATGCGTCCAGGGCGGACATCTCCAGGGCGGCCTTCGACATGCGGTGGCCCCGCACCCAGCCGAGCACCGGGCCGAGATCGGCGGGATCGACCGACTCCGCATGCAGGATCGCCGGGCCCAGGTGGTCCCGGAGCACGATCCAGGCCGCCTCGTTGAACTCCTCGGAGTACCGGGGCGCCGGCGAGGCCACGCACTCCCCCCATCCCACGGCGCCGTCGTCGGCCTCCATGCGGACGAGCACCGCTTCCTTGTCCCGTTCCTCGCCGAACGACGTCCGAAAGGGGCGCAGGAGCGGGAGGGCCACCATGCGCAGCTCGATCGACGCGACCCGCATCAGGCGTCCCCCGGCGGGCCGAGCAGGTAGGCCGGGGCGTCGCGGTGCCGGGAGTCGAACCCCACCACCACCATCCCCTCGCCACGGCAGGCCTCGAGTGCGTCGGCCACCGCGTCCCGCCACGCCGAGGCGAGCCCTCGATCGGCCTCGCGAAGGGCAGGGTAGTCGCCGACGGTCTCCACGCGCGCCGTGGGCTTGGCGGGCCCGTGCCCGGCCACCGGCCGGCCGTCGACGTTGCGCAGGATCGTGGCCCCGGCCCCGTGCGCCGGCCGTCTCGGCCCCGGCGCTCGGTCGAGGTCCCACCGGGCCTCGAGCCGGTCGGTCCGTTCGCCCCGGTTCAACACGTCGGTCATGTCCCCGTAGTAGTGCCGGTGGAACCGGTCCGCCGTGGTGCCCAGCTTGTTCATGTTGAAGTGGGCGTTCTTGGACTGCATGGGGTCGAACGTCCACCGCACCACGTGCGCGCCCGCGTCGAGCGCCGCCGCCCGCTGGGCCAGCTTGAGCGCGTAGCCGACCCCGCCCTCCCGCACGGCCGGCACCACCGCCAGCATGTGCGAGTGCACGTGGATCGCGTCGTCCGGGTCGTCCCCCATCCAGCCGAGCACGTACCCGACCATGTCCTCGCCCCGGAAGGCGCCGTGGGGCAGGTTCCCGCTGCCCTGGAGCGCCCGGAGCATCTCCCGCGGGATCAGCTGGTGCCGTCCCCACGTCGCGATCATCACGTCGAGGATGCGGTCGGCGTCGGCGATCTCCCCGAGCGGGCGAACCTCCACCCGGGCCGCCCGCGCGGCCTCCTCGGCGAGCCCCCAGGCCTCCGTCCCCATGGCGTCCGCGAGTCTATGCGGCCCGAAACGAACGGAACCCGCGACCCCTGGAGGCCGCGGGTTCCGTCGCCGGTTCGGGAGGGGTCAGCCGCCCTCGGGAGGCGGCAGCTCCTGCCACTCGCTCTCCTCGATGCCCTGGCCGCGACGACGCTTGAAGAACGCGGCGATCGCCGCGATGACACCTGCGAAGAACACGAAGAGGAAGAACTTCTTCTTCCCGCTCCCCTTCTTCTCGCTGTCCTTGCTCATCCCGCCTCCTCTCCTGGCAGTGGGCCTGGATGGACTTGAACCATCGACCTCATCCTTATCAGGGATGCGCTCTAACCAAGCTGAGCTACAGGCCCGTGGGCTGGTCGGGCCGCGGACCCGGCCTCGCCACCGGAGGATACCCGCGCCCGAGAAACCTCGCCAATCCACGCGGACCGGGCGCCGACCAGCGCGTGCGCGGGCGCCGACGGGTGGGCTAGCGGCGCTCGGTGAGCGTGACCTCGATCCCGCCCACCAGGTCGGCGATGAGGTTGTACATGAACGTCGAGAGCAGCTTCACGAGCGACCAGAACACGACCATGACGAGGCCCACGGCGAACGCCCGGGTGAACAGCCACCACCCGTCGATGTGGAACACGCCCTTGCTGTCGTACAGGATCTGGTCGATGAACTTCGCGATGCTGTCGATGACCCCGATCGCCGACAGGATGTTGTAGAGGATGGTGAACGCGACCAGCACGATCACCATCACGCAGAAGTAGAACAGCAGCGAGAACTTGAACACCGACCACGGGCCGACCCGCTTCATCATGACCCTCGTCTTGCGGACCGTGCCCGTCCCTTCGGTCGCCTTGGGCGGCCGGGTGGGGGTCCTGACCTCGACGGTGCGCGCCATGTCCTCGGGTCGTCCTCTCGATCGGCCTCAGACGGCCGTCACGGCACGTCGGGCCGGTGCGGCCTGCTTGCTCGGGTTCTGGAGATCACTTTGTATCCGTCCTCGGCCGCCACGGCAAGCACGTTGAGCGATCGAGACCAGATCGTCGGAGGAATTCCCGGGTCCCGCGTGCGTGCGCGCATCATACGGGGTCGGCGGCGGCCGTCCCAGGGGGCGCCGACGGCCCGAACGCCCCGAGCAGGAACCGTGCGTGGGCCGGCCCGAGCACCGCGAGCGCGGCGAGCGTCACGATCCAGTCCGCGGTGCTCACGTGGTCCTGGACGACGAGCGCCCCGACCCCCAACACGACGCTCCACGCCGCGAGCACGGCGTACACGAGCGCCGGCGGCAGCCTGCGCCGCAGGACGAAGGCTGTCAGCAGGACACCGGCGCCCCCCGCCACGATCAGGACGACACCGGCCGAGTCGCTCATCCGGCCACGAATGATCCCACGGGGCCGGGACGGGTAGGCTCGCCGCACATGGCGGATCGGGAGACAGCACCGTCGCCCCGGGTCGCGACCGTCGGCCGCGGATTCGCCCGGGCCGTGCCGGACGCCGCCCTGCTCTCGCTCGAGGTGTGGGCCGAGCTCGACACCCCGGAGGCCGCTCTCGCCGAGGTCGCCCGGCGGACCGAGGTGCTCCAGGGGGTGCTCGACCGGGCCGGTGTCGACGCGGCCGACCGCTCGACGGCCGGCGTCTCGCTCTCGGAACGGTGGGAGTACAAGCACGACGAGCAGGTCTTCGTCGGCTATCGCGCGTCGACCGTGGTGTCCGCGCGGATGGAGGATCTGGCGGCCCTCGGCGCGGTGATCTCGGAGTCCACCCACGAGGCCCAGGCCAGGCCCGACGGCCCGGTGTGGCAGATCGACCCGGACAACCCGGCCCGCGTCGAGGCCTGCCGTGCCGCGGCCGAGGACGCACGCCGCAAGGCCGAGGCCTACGCGTCCGCGCTGGGGCTCCGGCTGGGCGACGTCCTGTCGATCCGCGAGCCGGGGTCCCGGGCCCGGCCGCCGCGGCGCCCGGCGATGCGGGCGATGGCCCTGGCGGCGGGAGGCGGCGCCCCGGACATGCCGGTCGAGTCCGGCGATGTGGACGTCGCGGCGGCCGTCACGGTGGTGTTCGAGCTGGTCGACGAGCAGTCGGCGACCGGCTGACGGCTATTCCTCGTCGTCGGTCTGCATCACGACCGGGGCGATCGCGACCACCTTCGAGCCGGGTTGCACCTTCATCGTCCGGACGCCCTGGCTGATGCGGCCGACGCGGCGGATCTCCGCGGCCGGGACGCGGATGACGATGCCGTCCGAGTTGATGACGAACAGGTCCTGTTCCTTCGAACCGACGAACGCCCCCGCGACCTGCCCGGTGCGCGTCGTGAGCTTGTGGCTGACGACGCCCTTGCCGCCACGGCCCTTGCGCGGGTACTGCGGGAGCGCGGTCCGCTTGCCGTACCCGCCCTGGCTCACCGAGATGACCTCCTCGCCGGCGGACGAACGCCCCATCGCGATGACCTCGTCGTCCTCGGCGAGCCGCATGCCGATCACGCCGCCCGTCTGCCGGCCCATCGCCCGGGCGGCCGACTCGGCGAACCGGATGGCCTGGCCCTTGCGGGACATGAGCAGGATGTCGTCGGTGCCTGTGGTCATCTGGACGTCGATCAGCTCGTCACCGGGTCGCAGGTTGATCGCGGCCAGGCCGGTGCGCGGCGAGTCGTACTCGGAGAGCGCGGTCTTCTTCACGATGCCGTTCCTGGTGGCGAACACGAGGAATTTGCCCTCCTCGTACTCCTTGAGGTCGATCACGGCCTGCACCCGTTCCTCGGCCGAGATCACGACCCCCGGGAGGTTCGCCGCGTACATCCCGCGCGCCGTCCGCGACCCCTCGGCGATCTCGTGCACCTTCACCCGGTAGACCTTGCCCGAGGACGTGAAGAACAGCAGCCAATGGTGGGTGGTGGTGGTGAACACGTGGCTGATGACGTCCTCTTCCTTGAGGTTGGTCCCGATGACCCCGCGGCCGCCGCGGCCCTGCCGCCGGTACGTCTCGACGGGCACCCGCTTCACGTACCCCGCGCGGGAGACCGTGATGACGACGTCCTCCTCGGCGATGAGGTCCTCGACGTCGAGGTCGCCCTCGTCGGCCAGGATCTTCGTCCGGCGGTCGTCCGCGAACTTCTGGCGGATCTCGAGCAGCTCCTCCTTGATCACGCCGCGGAGCTTCACGGGGTCGTCGAGCAGGCCCCGCAGGTAGGCGATCCGCTCGAGCAGGTCCTTGTGCTCCTGTTCGAGCTCCGCGCGGGCCAGCTGGGTCAGCCGGCGGAGCGGCATGTCGAGGATGTGGTTGGCCTGGATCTCCGAGAGCTCGAACCGCGACATGAGCTTGGTGCGGGCGTCCTCGGAGTCCTTGGCTGCGCGGATCAGTGCGATGACCTCGTCGATGTGGTCGAGCGCGATCAGCAGGCCCTGGACGATGTGGTCGCGTTCCTCGGCCCGCCGCAGCTGGAACCCGGTCCGCCGGGTGACGACGTCGACCTGGTGGTCGATGTAGAGCCCGATGACCTCGTCGAGCGGCATGACCTTGGGCACGCCGTCGGTGAGCGCCAGCATGATGACGCCGAACGTGTCCTGCAGCTGCGTGTGCTTGTAGAGGTTGTTGAGCGCCACGTGCGGGTTGGCGCCCGGCCGGAGGTCGAACACCAGCCGCATGCCCTGCTTGTTGGTCTCGTTGCGGATGGCCAGGCGGTTGGCGGAGTCGTTGGCGATCTCCGGGATCTTGCGGTCCTTGCGGAGCTGCGCCACCTTCATCAGCAGCGACGCCGGGTTGACCTGGTAGGGCACCTCGGTCACGACGATGCGCTGGCCGCCCTTCGAGGTCTCCTCGATGGTGGCGATGCCCCGCATGCGGATCGAGCCCCGCCCGGTCTCGTACGCGTCCCGGATGCCCTGCCGGCCCATGATCGCGCCGCCGGTCGGGAAGTCCGGGCCCTTGATGTGCTTCATCAGGCCGGCCACGTCGATGTCGGGCTGGTCGATCATCGCGACGGTGGCGTCGATGACCTCGCCGAGGTTGTGGGGCGGGATGTTGGTGGCCATGCCGACCGCGATCCCGCCGGCCCCGTTGACCAGGAGGTTGGGGAACCGGCTCGGCAGCAGGACGGGCTCCTGCTCGTAGCCGTCGAAGTTGGGGATGAACTCGACCGTCTCCTGGTCGATCTCGCGCAGGAGCTCCATCGCCATCTGTGACAGGCGAGCCTCCGTGTACCGGTAGGCGGCCGCCGGGTCGCCCTCGGGCGAGCCGAAGTTGCCGTGGCCGTCGACGAGCGGCGCCCGCATCACCCAGTCCTGGGCCATGCGGACGAGCGCGTCGTAGACGGACTGGTCGCCGTGCGGGTGGTACTTCTTCAGCACGTCGCCGACGGCGGAGGCGCACTTGCGATGCGGCCGGTCGGGGCGGAGGCCCGACTCGAGCATCGAGTACAGGATCCGGCGCTGCACCGGCTTCAGGCCGTCGCGGACGTCGGGCAGCGCGCGGCCGACGATCACCGACATCGCGTAGTCGAGGTACGAGCGCTGGATCTCGTCCTGGATGTCGACCGGCTCGATCCGGCCCTGCAGCAGGTTCTGCGCCACTACGCCCCCCGCCTACACGTCAAGGTTCTGCACGTCCTTGGCGTTGGTCTGGATGAACTCCCGCCTCGCGTCGACGTCGGTGCCCATCAGGACGGAGAACAGCCGGTCGGCGGCGACCGCGTCCTCGACGTCCACCCGGAGAAGGGTGCGGTTCTCGGGGTCCATCGTGGTCTCCCACAGCTGGTGCGCGTCCATCTCGCCGAGGCCCTTGAACCGCTGCGGGTTGTCGACCTTCCTGTTCCCGTTCTGCGAGCGGAACTGCTCCCACTCGCGTTCCGTGTAGAAGTAGCGCTGTTGCTTGTCGGCCTTGACCATGTACAGCGGCGGCTGGGCCAGGTAGACGTAGCCGGCCTCGATCAGCTCCTTCATCTGCCGGAAGAAGAACGTCAGCAGCAGGGTCCGGATGTGGGCGCCGTCGACGTCCGCGTCGGCCATGATCACCACGCGGTGGTACCGGGCCTTCGTGAGGTCGAACTCCTCGCCGATCCCCGTCCCCATCGCCGCGATGAGCGCCTGGATCTCGGTGTTCTCGAGTGTCTTGTGCAGCCGGGCCTTCTCGACGTTGAGGATCTTGCCCCGGATCGGGAGGATGGCCTGCGTGACGCGGTCCCGGGCCTGCTTGGCCGAACCGCCCGCCGAGTCGCCCTCCACGATGAACAGCTCGGACTGTTCGGCGTCGGTCGACTGGCAGTCGGCGAGCTTGCCCGGCAGCGTGGTGTCGAGCAGGCCCTTGCGCCGCGTGAGATCGCGCGCCGCCCGTGCGGCCAGCCGGGCCTTCTGCGACTGCGAGGACTTGGCCACGATCCGCCGGGCGTCGCCGGGGTGTTCCTCCATCCACGTCGCGAGCTCGTCGTTCACCGTGGTCTCGACCATCGAGCGCATCGACGTGTTCCCCAGCTTGGTCTTGGTCTGGCCCTCGAACTGCGGCTCCTGGAGCTTCACCGAGACGATGGCCACGAGCCCCTCGCGGACGTCCTCCCCGATGAAGTTGTCCTCCTTCTCCTTGAGCAGCCCCTTGTCGCGGGCATAGCGGTTGACGACGTTGGTGAGCGCCTTCTTCAGGCCCTCCTCGTGCATGCCGCCCTCGTGCGTGTTGATCGTGTTGGCGAACGAGTGCAGCTGCTCCGCGAACCCGTTGTTCCACTGCAGCGCGACCTCGACCTCGGCCGTCTCCTCGACCCGCTCCATGTGGATGGGCTTGGTGTGGAGCGCGTCCTTGCCGACCGCGAGGTGCTTGACGAAGTCCGAGAGCCCGCCGGTCGCCTTGAACGTCTCCTTGACCACCGGGTCCTCACGCTCGTCGACCAGCGTGATCTCCACGCCGCGCGTGAGGAACGCGAGCTCCTGGAGGCGTTCGGCGAGGATCTCGCGCTTGTAGTCGATGCCCTCGGTGAAGACCTCGGGGTCGGCCCAGAACGTCACCGCCGTGCCCGTCCGCTTGGAGGGCTTCCCCTTGACGAGCTTGGAGCGCGCCTTCCCCCGGGAGAACTCCTGCCCCCACTGGAACCCGTCCCGCTCGACGGCGACGATGAGGCGCTCGGACAGCGCGTTGACCACGCTCACGCCGACGCCGTGCAGGCCGCCCGAGATGCGATAGCCGCCCCCACCGAACTTGCCGCCTGCGTTGAGCGTCGTGAGGACCACCTCGACCGCCGGCCGGCGGTCCTTGGACTTGGGGACGGGGGTGACCGGGATGCCCCGGCCGTTGTCGACGACGGAGACCCCGCCGTCCTTTCGAAGGGTCACAAGGATCCGGGTGCAGGCCCCGGCCATCGCCTCGTCGATCGAGTTGTCGACGACCTCGTAGACCAGGTGGTGCAGGCCGCGCGAGCTGGTGGTCCCGATGTACATCCCGGGCCGCAGGCGGACGTGCTCGACGCCCTCGAGGACCTGGATGTTCTCCGCCGTGTAGGAACTGTTCTGATTGGTCGCTGCTGCCAACGTCTCCTCCGACCTCACCCGGCGCACGGCGGCCCAAAGCAGGCCTTCGCGAGGGGGCTGCCGCGCGGGGGGAATACCGGCCTCGAGTATACCATGCGAACCCCCCTCCCGACCCGTTCCGGTCCCGCCCGAAACCCTTGCGCTACAACGGTTTCGGGCCCTTCATGAGCCCGTCGTCCACCACCACGGCGACCCGGGTCACCGCGTCGCCTTGGAGCGCCCGGTTTGCCCCCTTTTGGATCTCCCCCGAGAGGAACCGCACCTGCGCCCCCCAGGGGCCGCTCGAGGCCGCGACGGTGAGGGTTCCGCCCTCGAGGCGGATGGGCCGGCAGTCCCCCGCCAGGCGCTCCCCGACCACGTCCGGCCATGCCCGGGCGAGCCGTCCGAGCCGCATCCCCTCGGCGAACTCCTTCCTCCCGAGGAGCCCTCCCAGCAGGTCGCCGACCGCGGTCGTGCCGTCCACGCGCTCCTTGGGGTCGCGGGGCCGGGGACGGCGGCGTTCCTCGGCCCGGCGGCGCTGCCACTCGGTCTCGCGGGGCTTGGTGGGCCTCGGCCGGGCCCCGGGGAGGTCCTTCGAAGCGCTCACGCCGCGCCCCGCACCGTCACGACGCCGCCCGACACCTGCCACACGGCGTCGGCGTGCTCGGGGACGTGCGCGTCGTCGGCGACCGACATCACGGTCTGGCCCCGGCCGCTCAGGCGCGCGGCCAGCCGGCGCTGGCGCGTCGGATCCAGGCCGGGGAACGGGTCGTCCAGCAGCAGCACCGGCGGCTCCCCGACCTCCGCCGTCACCGCGCGGGCCAACCCCAGCCGAAGCGACAGCGCGGCCGCCCAGGCCTCGCCGTGCGAGGCGAACGCCCTCGCGGTCAGGTCCCGGACCTGGAGCTCGAGCTCGTCGCGGTGGGGGCCGACCAGCGTCGTCCGCCGGATGAGCTCGTCCTCCCGCCGCTCGGCCAGCCGCCGGGCGAACGCCCGCTCCAGCGGATCCGGTCCCGCGGCCGTCGGAACACCATCCAGCGAGCCCTGCCCCGCCACCTCGTCCTCCCCCCCCGGGGCGGACACCGACGGAAGGTACGTCACGGCGAGCCCGTACCCGGTGAGCGCCGAGAACTCCTCCCCCGCCCGTGCTGCCACCGCGTCGACGGCCGCGTCCCGGTCACGGGTGAGGGCCGCCCCCGTGCGCACCAGCTCCGCGTCCCACGCCTGGAGCCCGGGCGGGGCACCGCGGCCCTCCCAGTCCTTCAGCAGGCGATTGCGCTGCCGGAGGGCCTTCTCGTACGCGGCGAGGTCGGGCTCCCGATTCGGCCACAGCACGGCGACGGCCTCGTCGAGGAACGACCGCCGGACGTCCGGCTGGCCCTGGATCACGTCGAGGTCCCCCGGCGAGAAGAACACCGACCGGACCAGCCTGCGGACATCGCGGCGACGCCGGACCGGTGACCGGTTGACCTGCACCTTGTTGGCGCCGGAGCCCCGGACCTCCACCTCGATGAGCGATCGCCCGTCGAGCCCGTCCACCTCGCCCCGGACGTACGCCGACCCGCCGGGGGTCCCCCGGCGCACCAGCGGGAGGTCGGACGACACGCGGGGGGACCCCAGCGCGAGGAGGTAGAAGGCGGCCTCGAGCAGGTTCGTCTTGCCCTCGCCGTTGCCCCCCACGGCCACCACCAGCCCCTCGGGAACCTCGAGCTCGGTGTGCTCGTGGTTCCGGAAGTCACGTGCCTCGATCCAGCGCAACCGCACGGCACCCAGGCTACGAGGGCGACGCGTCGGGCCGACGGCGGGTGACGATCACCCCACCGGAGCCGGCAGCCGCACGGGCATCACGAGGTAGGTGAACTCCTCGGTGTCCCCGCGCACGACGCCCGGCTTCAACCCGTCCCGCACCTCGAGCTTGACCGTGTCCCCGGTCGATGCCTGCAATCCGTCGGCGAGATACCCGGGGTTGAACGCCACCGTGAGGTCCTCGCCCTCGTACCGCGCCTCGACTGCCTCCACGGCGTTGCCGAGGTCGGGCGACGAGGACGTGAGCCGGACCCCCAGCGCGTTGAACTCAAGCCGAACCGGCGTGTTCTCCCGTGCCAGGAGCCCGACGCGTCGCACGGCGTCGAGCAGCGACTGCCGGCCGACCTCCAGCCGGTTCTCGTAGCCCTCCGGGAGCAGCTGCCGGTAGTTCGGGAACTGCCCCTCGATCAGGCGGGAGGTCATCGTGAGCCCCGCGGCCCGCACGGCCACCTGGGACTGGTCGATGAAGATCTCGATCTCCCCCTTGTCGATGCCGCTCGCCGCGCGTCCCGCCTCGGCCAGCGCCCGCTCGGGGACGATGGCCTGCGCCTCACCCGCCGACGTCGCGGTGAGCTCGCGCACGGCGAGTCGGTACGAGTCGGTCGCGACGAGCGTCACGCCCTCGCGGTTGACCTCGACCAGCACCCCCGTGAGCGTCGGCCGGGCCTCGTCCTTCGAGGCCGCGCGCCCCACCTGGGACACGGCCTCGCCGAAGCGCGGCGCGTCCACCGTCACGCGGATGCCGCTCGGCTCCTGCCAGGTCGGGAAGTCCTCCGCGGGGAGGAGCCGGATGGTGCCCTCGTAGGCCGCGCACCGGACGCGGGCCTGCCCGGTATCCGCGTCGAACTCGACCGGGGCCTCGGGGAGCGACTTCACCATGTCGCCCAGCAGACGGGCGGGGACCAGCGCGATCCCCGGCTCGGTGACCTGCACCGGCGCCACCAGGCGGGCCGACACCTCCAGATCGGTGGTGGTGAGGACGAGCGCGCCGTCCTCGGAGGCCTCGAGGTGCACCCCGGTCAGCGCCGGGATCCCGGGGCGGTTGGACACACCCCGCTGCACGGTCTGCAGTGCCTCCGACAGGTCATCTCGGTCGCACCGGAACTTCACCTGTTCACCTCCCGATCTGAAGAAGTTCTCTCTTCGTTCTCAAACCCGTGTTCGTAGGGGCTGGGGACGATGTGGGAAACGACCTTCGTCGCAGCGTAACCGCAGGGTGCGACACGCCGGATGTCCACAGGGGCGGTGGAGAACTGTGGAGTGCCGGCCGTCGCCGGCGGAGTCCACACGGGAATGCCCCGCGATTCCCACGTCATTTCCCAGGGCCGCCCTGGGCCTCGGTCCGGATGCGCCGGGTGAGGTCCTGCACCTGTCGGTACAGCCCGCCGCGCTCACCCATGAGCGTCTCGACCTTCTTCAGGCCGTGCATCACGGTGGTGTGGTCGCGTTCGAACAGCTCGCCGATCTTGAGCAGCGAGAGCCCGGTGCACTCGCGGACGAGGTACATGGCGACGTGGCGGGCGTTCGTGAGCGGCCGCGACCGGGACTTCCCGATCAGGTCGGCCCGGGTGAGCTGGAAGTAGGCGGCCGTCTCGGACAGGATCAGGTCGACGGGGATCTCGCGGTCGCTCTGCGGGATGAGGTCGGCGAGCGCCTGGTCGGCGAGCTCCGGCGTGATCGGCTGGCGGAGCAGTGATCCGAACGCGGCCACCCGGAGCAGCGCGCCCTCGAGCTCGCGGATGTTCTGGTCGAACTTCGACGCGATGAGCGTGACGACGTCGAACGGCACGTCGATGTGGTCGCGCTTGGCCTTGAGCTGCAGGATCGCGATGCGCGTCTCGAGGTCCGGCGGCTGGACGTCGACCGACAGCCCGCACCGGAACCTGTTGATCAGGCGTTCGGCCATGCCCTGCAGATCCTGGGGCGGCCGGTCGGAGGCGATGACGATCTGCCGGTTGGAGGCGTACAGGAAGTTGAACGTATGGAAGAACTCCTGCTGCGTCTCCTCGGCGCGAACCAGGAACTGGATGTCGTCGACCATCAGCAGGTCGACGTCGCGATACTTGCGCTGGAACTGATAGGCCTGTCGTTCCCGGACGGCCTTGATGAACTCCGTCACGAACGTCTCGGAGGTCACGTACTTGCAGCGCATCCCGGCGTTGAGCTGGGTCATGTAGTGCCCGATCGCGTACAGCAGGTGCGTCTTGCCCAGGCCCACGCCGCCGTAGATGAACAGCGGGTTGTAGGCCTTGGCCGGTGGCGCCTCGGCGACCGCCATCGCGGCGGCGTGGGCGAAGCGGTTGGACTGCCCGGGAACGAACGTGTCGAACGTGTAGCGATCCGGGAACCCACCCAACCCGGGGAGGTCCCTGCGGTCTCCACCCGGGCGGGCCACCGCCGGGTGGACGTCCTCGACCACGGGTCGAGGCTCGGCCGACGTCTCGGCGTCGGTCCATGCTGCGTCGTTCGGCGGCTCGGCCAGGCCGGCCGAGGTGATCTCGATGCGGACCGGATGGCCGACGGCGTCCTGCGATGCGTCCCTGATCAACCCGAGGTAGTTCCGGGAGAGCCAGTCGCGCACGTAGTCGGTGGGAACCTCGAGGGAGAGGACCCCGTCGCCCAGCCGCGCGGCGCGGACCCTGGAGAACCACATGTTGAACGAGCCATCGGGCAGCTCCTCGCGGGCCCGCTCGACCACGCGGGACCAGACCTCCTGCGCGGTGGGTTCGAATGCAGCTACGGACATCTGCTTTCCACAGCACCTTTCCACATGTGTGGAAGCGCCTTGGGGAAGGCTGACGCTCCGTGTCAGAGCTCGTGGGGGAAGCGGGGCGGAGGATAGCACCGCGGGTTTTCGGGTGGGTAGCCCGCGGAGGACATTTGACGCTCTTTCTCCACCGCATCGTCCCCATGTGGGGATGTCGTGGGCGCGCCCCGACGGCGCCGGTATACTCGCGATTCCGCGGCGGCACGCGCCGCACATCTCCCGAGTTTCCGCAGGTGAGCCGTGAAGAAGACGTTCCAGCCCAACAACCGTCGGCGCAAGCGCCGCCACGGGTTCCGCCTCCGCATGCGCACCCGGGCCGGCCGGGCGATCCTGGCCCGCCGCCGGGCCAAGGGCCGGACCAAGCTGTCGGCCTGACCTCCCCGCGGCTCCCCACCGATGATCGAACGCCGGTTCGGTCGCTGCGCGCGCTCCGCCCCACCGAGATCAGGGCGGTGCTGGATCGGGGCCGGCGTGCCTCCGGAACTCGGGTGATACTGTACGTTGCGCCCGGTGAGCCGGGTGCGCGGCCCGCCTTCGTCGCCGGTCGGCGGATCGGGGGGGCCGTGGTTCGGAACCGGGCCCGCCGGGTCCTTCGGGCGGCGTGGCGGACCCTCGCCCCTGCGATCCCGGAGGACGTCCACGTCGTCGTCGTGGCCCGGGGAGCGATCTCCGGTGCCGGAACCAAGGAGCTGGAGACCGAGATGCGCGGCCTGATGGGGAGCCTCGGAGTGATCCGATGAGCGCCGTCGCCACGCCATCACCCTCGACCATCCATCGAGGCCTCCGCCGGCTCCTCGTCGGTGGCCGCCGGGTCATATGGATCGCCGGCTGGCCTGCCCGGACGGCGCTGCTCGGGGTGATCGCGGCCTATCGCGCCACCCTGTCGGGCGTGCTCGGCGGTCACTGCAGGTTCGAGCCGTCGTGCTCCCTGTATGCCGCCCAGGCCATCCGGGCCCGCGGAGCCGTGGTGGGCTCCGGGCTGGCCGTGTGGCGGATCGTCCGGTGCAACCCGTTCGCCCG